>CAMBVS010000055.1 GCA_945871425.1 Rhizobium sp. Q54
AGATGCAGGCGAGCCGGATTCCTGTCGACCTAAGGCATTCGAACCCGCGCGACCCGGATCGCCGCCTGGTCGTCGGCCATGTCTCGGCCGATTTCCGCACGCATTCCGCCGCCTTCGCCTTCGGTCCGGTGCTCCGCCGGCTCGACCGCTCGCGCTTCGAGGTCGTCCTCTATTCCAACAGCCGCACGGAAGATACGCTGACTCAGGCCTTCCGCGCAGGCGCCGATCGCTGGCGTCAGGTCGCGGACCTGACCGACGACGAGCTGGCCCAGCGCATCCGCGACGATCGCGTCGATATCCTGGTCGATCTCTCCGGCCACACCGACGGCAACCGCCTGCTGATGTTCGCCCGGAAGCCGGCACCGATCCAGGTCACCGCCTGGGGCTATTCGACCGGCACCGGCATCCCGGCGATCGACTATCTGTTCCACGACACGGTCGGCGTGCCGCCCGCGGCGCGGCCGCTCTTCGCCGAAAGGATCGCCGATCTACCTTGCCAGGTCGGATTCGAGGCGCCTCCGGATTCGCCCGGCATCGGCGCGAGCCCGGCGATGACGCGAGGCTACGTCACCTTCGGCTGCTTCAACCGCCTCTTCAAGGTCTCGGCGGGCGCGATCGAGCTCTGGTCGAAGATCCTGCTGGCGTTGCCAGGTTCGCGGCTGCTGCTGAAGGACCGGCTGCTGGATCTCGCGGCGCCACGAGCGACGATGATCGACGCCTTCGCGAAGCGCGGCATCGGCACCGACCGCCTTGAGCTTCTCGGAAACACGTCGCGCCGCGAACATCTGGCGGCCCACGACCGGATCGACATCGCGCTCGATCCGTTCCCGCATAATGGTGGCGTCTCGACCTGGGAGGCCCTGTGGATGGGCTGCCCGGTGGTCGCGAGGATCGGGAACAGCATCCCTGACCGCATGTCGGCGGCCATCCTCGCCTCGATCGGCCTCGACGACTGGGTCGCCGCCTCCGATGCCGACTATGTCGCGATCGCTCTCCGCAAGGCTGGCGACGTCGAGGGGCTCGCGTCGCTGCGGACCCGGCTTCGCGGACTCATCGACGCATCGGAATCCGGCAATCCCGATCGCTACGCAAAGGCGGTCGGCGAGTCCTACCGCGCCATGTGGCGCCGGTGGTGCGAGAGCTGAGCCCGAAGCCCGCTTACCCCGCCGCGGCGCCCCGCCATCTGGCGTTGGGATCGGCGGCCTCGGCCTGGCGGCGGATGAGCGTGGCGTAGAGCCCGCCCTTGGGGAGGAGGTCGGTGTGCTTGCCTTCCTCGCGCACGCGGCCGCCGTCCAGCACGATGATGTGCTCGGCCTCGCGCACGGTCGACAGCCGATGTGCGATCACCAGGGTGGTGCGGCCCTTGGCCAGATCCTCGATCGCCGCCCGCACGCGCCGCTCGCTCACCGCGTCCAGATGCGAGGTGGCTTCGTCCAGGATCAGGATCGGTGCGTTCTTGAGCACGGCGCGCGCGATGGCGAGGCGCTGGCGCTGGCCGCCGGAAAGCTTGAGGCCGCGCTCGCCGATCGGGGTCTTGAGCCCGTCGGGAAGCGAGCGCACGAACTCGGCAAGCGCGGCGCGTTCCAGCGCCTCCCACAGCTCGGCCTCGGTCGCGTCGTCCTTGCCGAGGCGGAGGTTGAGGGCGAGGTCGCCGTTGAAGAGGTAGGTGTCCTGGGAGACCAGCGCCACCTGGCGGCGGAGCTCGCCCAGCTTGAGCCGGCGGGTCTCGACGCCGTCGACCCGGATCGAGCCCGCCTCCGGATCCCAGAAGCGCAAAAGCAGATGCGCCAGCGTCGTCTTGCCGGCGCCGGACGGACCGACCAGCGCCACGGTGGCGCCGCGCCGGAGGCTGAGCGCGACGTCGGCCAGCGCCGGGCGCGACGTGCCGGGATAGGCGAAGGAGACGCCGTCGAAGACCAGCGCCGGGGTGTCGGCGGCTGGTGCCGCCGGCAGGCTCTCCGGCCCGTCGACGATGACCGGCGGCTCGTTTCAAGCAGGTCGAGACGGCGTGTGGCGCCGAAGGTGTCGGCGAGCTGGCGGCCGACATTGGCGATCTCGGAGATCGGCAGGAAGGCGGCCATGGCGATCAAGGTCGCCAGCGGCACCAGGCCGGGCGAGAGCGCTCCCGACGAGGCGAGGCTGGCGCCGGCGAGGGCGACGGCAAGGCCGCCGAGGCCGGTGGTCGCTTCCAGCAGGTTCGACTGGCGGGCGAGGTCGCCGAGGAAGGCGAGCCGGGCCTCGCCGAGGCTGCGGCTGAGGACGGTGAGATCCTTCCGCCGGTCGTCTTCGCGCTGGAAGGCGACGACCTCGGAGAGGCCCTGCACGGTGTCGGTGACATGCGCGCTGAGGCGTCCCAGCGACATCCGCATCTCCGAGCCCAGCTTGTCGACGCGCTTTCGCGCCATCGCCGGGCTCGCCGCGGCGACCAGCAGGAAGGGAAGAAGGACGAGCGCCATCCACGGGCTCATGAGCGCGAGCGCGATCAGCACGCCGGCCGGCACCAGCACGCCGACCGCGGCCGGCACCAGCGTGTGGGCGACGAAGTATTCGACCAGCTCGACGTCGTGGGTCGCCATCGACACCAGGTCGCCCGAGCGCCGGCGCAAGAGATAGGCGGGGCCGAGCAGGGCCAGCTTCCTGAACAGGCCGAGACGGAGCTCCGCCAGCATGCGGTAGGCGACGTCGTGGGCGAGCCAGGATTCGAACCAGTGCAGGAACCCGGCGGCGGCGGCGGCGGCGAACAGCAGGATCGCCAGCGAGTCGAAGCCGAGGCCGGCCTTCAGGTGCAGCACGATCAGCGCCGAGAGCGCGCTGACGCCGATGAAGGCGACGACGCGGCCCAGGCCCAGCCCGAACGTCGCGACGATGCCCGCCCGCCACGGCGCGACCCGGCGCCAGAGGCTGGCGAGCGCCGAGCGCGAGCTGCCATGCGCGGCGAGGATGCCGCTCTCCGGCTCCGCGCTCGCGACCCTCGCGATTTCGGCGGCGGTCGCCGGCGCATCGGTCTCGGCGATCGCCGTGCCGCCGACCAGACGGTCGCCGCCGCGCACCTGCTCGGCCATCAGCTCGTGGTAGAGGCCGCCCATGTTCATCAGCGCCGAGTGGCGGCCGGACTCGATCAGCCTGCCCTTGTCGAGGACCAGGATGCGGTCGGCGCCGACGACGCTGGAAAGGCGGTGGGCAAAGACCAGCGTGGTGCGTCCGGCCATCAGCCGGTCGAGGGCCTCCTGGATCGCCGCCTCGTTCTCGCCGTCGACCGAGGACAGCGCCTCGTCCAGGATCAGGATCGGCGCATCCTTCAGCAGCGCGCGGGCGATGGCGAGCCGCTGGCGCTGCCCGCCGGAGAGCTTGAGCCCGCGTTCGCCGATCACGGTGGCGTAGGCCTGCGGCAGACGCTCGATGAAGGCATGCGCGTTGGCGGCGCGGGCGGCGGCCTCGATCTGCGCATGCGTGGCGTCCGGCCGGGCGAGGTGGAGATTCTCCTCGACCGTGCCGTGGAACATGAAGGTGTCCTGCCCGACCACGGCGATGTGGCGGCGGAGATCCTCGAGCGCGAGCGCGCGGATGTCGTCGCCGCCGATGCGGATGATGCCGCGGCCGGTGTCGTGGAAGCGCAGCACCAGGCGGAGGATGGTCGATTTGCCGGCGCCCGACGGGCCGACAACGGCGATCCGCTGGCCGGCGTCGACATGGAAGGTGAGGCCGTCGAGGGCGGGTGCCGATCCTTCGGGATAGGTGAAGGCGACGTCCTGGAAGCTGAGGCTGGGCGAGCGCGTCTTGCCGTCCGGGGCGGCGGTCGCCACCACCGCGGGCCGGCGCGCCAGGAAGGCCAGGATCGCCTCGGCGCTGGCCTGGCCCAGCATGCCGGCATGCAGCATGTCGCGGAGGTCGCGGAAGGGACGGAAGGCCTCGACGCCCAGCATCAGCACGATGGTCAGCGCCTCCAGGCTCATCGCACCGTCGACGACGCGGAAGGCGCCGAGGGTCAAGGCACCGGCGGCGCCGAGCGCGATGGCGCCGTCGGTGACGCCGCGCGTCGCCACGCTGACCGAGAGCACCCACATGGTTGCGTGTGCGAGATCGGCCGAGCGCTCGCCCAGCGTGCGCGCCCGGTTCTCGGTCTGGCCGAAGGCGGCCAGCGTCGGCAGGCCCTGGATCGAATCGAGGAAGTCGGCGGCGAAGGCCTTGTAGGCGCGCGACCGCTCGACCGCGCCTTCGGCCGCCCGCCGGTGCAGCAGCGAGGGCAGGAACAGCGCCGCCAGCGCCGCCGCCAGCAGCACGGCCGCGACCGGCAGGTCGAGCCAGGCGAGAAAGACGAAGATGCCGAGGGGCGTCACCAGCGCCACCAGCAGCTGCGGCAGGTACTGGCCGAAATAGGTGTTGAGCTGCTCGACCGCCTCGTTCAGCACCAGCGTCGCCTCGCCGGTGCGAAGACCCGAGACGGCGGCGGGCCCGAGGCCCAGCAGATGGTCGAGGAGGCGGGCGCGGAGATGCTGGAGAACGGCGGCGGCGGTCTTCTGCGCGACCAGCGTCCGCCAATGCTCGAGCCCGGTACGGAGCAGGATCGCGGCGGCGGTCAGGATCGCCGGCAGCGCGAGATCGGCGACCGGCGCGCCGGTGAGCGCGCGCCCGACCAGCCATCCGAGCAGCGCCAGGCGGACGACGCCGGCGCCACTGGCGAGCACGCCGAGCAGGGCCACTGCAAGCAGGCGATCGCGCACGCCCGCGGTGAAGGGCCAGAGCCGGGAATCGAAATACATGAAGGCATCCGCGTGACGAATGAGCAGCGTCTATCATTCTACAGCACGCAGCCGCCGAGAGCGACCGCGACGCCCGTCGCGGCGCTAGAGAGCGACGGTCTCGCCGACCGGGACGTTGCAGACGAGGAAGTGAGTGATCTCGTCCGGACTCGCCTCGCCAAGGGGCACGATCAGGCGGAGCCAGAAATCGACCTTCACGGCCGGCGGCGGCTTGTGGCGCGTGAACACCGGAACCCGCTGAGCCGCGCAGAGCCGATAGACCGAGCGGAACAGCTGGCCGATCACGGAAGGAAACTCGTCGAGCGATCGCCCGGTCATGTCGCGGCCATAGGCGCGGGCGATCGCCCCGCCATAGGCCTGGTAGCGAAGGCCGGCGCCGTCCTTCCTGACGATCATCACGTAGTCGTCGATCTCGGCGAGAAAGCTCGCACTGAGGTCGCCGCGTCCGGGCAGCCGCTGCCGCGCCCTGAGCGCCGCCCACCAGTGATGCCGCAGCCGCCGGTGGCGCGCATCGATGAGATCGCCCTCGTCCGGATCGACGATGACGTCGATCGGTGTGGCGAGCCCGTCCTGGACCAGGGTATCGGCGAAGCGCGCCATAGAGTCAGCCTCTCCGGTCTTCGCGCGCGGTGTCGTCGGCGACCGCCAGCATGCGCCCAATCGCCGGCCTGAGATCCGCGGCACCCTCGCCGCTCAGGTGCGAGGCCTGCCGGCAGGCCTGCGCCAGGCGCAGATAGCCGACATTGCCCGCGAACGAGACCATGTCGTGGGTCCGGGCGGCGAGCAGAGCGGTATCAGGGTGCTCGACGTCGAGCTCGGCGCGGAATGCCCGCCATTTTTCCCAGAAGCCGTCCTTGAGGTCGGCGAAGCGCGGCTCGCCGACCAGCTTGCGAAGCGCCGCCGAGGTCGACATGTCGATCAGCGGCGCCTGCGTCTCGGCGGCGGGGCCTCTTGTTGACGCGGCTGACGGCGACATGACGGCGGCGAGCTGGCTCGCCAACACGCTCTCGTTCGCCGGCTTGGCGATGTGGCCGTCCATGCCGGCGTCCAGCGCCTGGCGGATGTTCTCAGGCAAGGCGTTGGCGGTCAGCGCCAGGATCGGGGTGCGGCGTCCGGGACGCTCGAGCTTGCGGATCTCGCGGGCGACCTCATAGCCGTCGATGTCCGGCAGGTTGATGTCGAGCAGGATGGCGTCGAAGTCCTCGGCGATGGCGACGTCGATTGCGTCGATGCCGCGGGTGACCGCCGTGACGTGATGGCCCTGCGCCCGCAGCATCGCGGCGATGATCTCGATGTTCATCGGCAGGTCTTCGACCAGGAGGATGTGCCCGGTGCGGGCGACGACCGGGGCCGCGCCCGTCGCCTCCGCCGGCGCCATCGCCGCCACCAGCGGCACGGCCAGGCGGACGGTGGTGCCGGCGCCGACCTTGCTGTCGAGCGTCAGCGTGCCACCCATCAGCTCGGCCAGCCGCCGCGAGATCGACAGGCCGAGCCCGGTGCCGCCGCGCCCCTTGGACGCCTTGGTCTCGGCCTGGGTGAAGCGCTGGAAGACCGTGGCGAGCTTCTCTTCGGGGATGCCGATGCCGGTGTCGCTGACCTCGACCTCGATCGCCGCCTTCGGCCCCGGCAGCCGGGTTCTCGCAACGCTGATCGAGATCGATCCGCGGTCGGTGAATTTGAGGGCGTTGCTGACCAGGTTGAACAGGATCTGCCGCAGGCGCACGGGATCGGCGCGGATCCATTTCGGCAGGCCGGGCTCGAGCTCGCAGGTGAGCTGCAGCCCGCGGGCCGCCGCCTGGGGCGTCATCAGCGAGGCGACCTCGTCGACGACGACGGCGAGGGCGACCGGCTGCGGATCGATGGCGAAGTCGCCGGCCTCGAGCTTGGAATAGTCGAGGATGTCGTTGATGACGGCCAGCAGCTGCTCGCCAGCGGACTTCAGCTTGACCGTCCAGTCGGCCTGCTGGGCCCCGAGGCCGCTTTTGAGCAGAAGGTCGGCATAGCCCAGGATGCCGCCGAGGGGCGTGCGGATCTCGTGGCTCATGTTGGCGAGGAACGTGCCCTTGACGTCGGCGAGCTGCTCGGCGGTCGCCCGCGCCTCCGCCGTTTCCGCCAGTGCGCGCGCGGTCGCCCGCTGGTGCCTCTGGACCAGGAACGCGATGACGGACAGAAAGACGAGTCCGCCTGCCAGAAGGACGAAGAACGGATAGGTGCGAGCCAGCCAGGCCTTCCGGATGCCGGACGCGTCCAGCGAGACGGTGACGATCAGGGCCGGTGAATCGATGGTGTGGAACGAGGTCAGGCGCTCGATCCGGTTGACCGGCGAGTCGTGGAGCAGCACGCCGCGCCGCTCCTTAGCGGCCCGTTCCACGACCGGGTTCGGCGGCGGCAGGATGCCGGCGGCGACGAGATCGATCTCCGGATATCGCGCGATCGGGAGTCCGTCCGGCCGATAGATGGTGACCACGTCGGCGCCGGTGGAGCCGAAGAAGCCGCTGAAGTAGCGTGGATCGACCCGGGCGGCGATGACGCCGGCGAAAGCGCCGCCCGGCGTTTGCAGCCGGCGCGAGACGGGAAGCGCGATGACGTTCTGCGGCCGCGCGAAGACCGGGCGGCCGATATGGAGGCCGAGATGCGGATCGTCCCGGTGAGCCTGGAAGAAGTCGCGGTCGGAGAGGTCGACGCCGGACGCCTCGGGCGAGGCAAAGGAGGTGATCACCTTGCCGGCATCATCGGTGAGGCCGAGCCCCTGCAGCATCGGCGAGGCCGACTGGGCGGCCCTCAGGATCTGGTGCAGCTCGCGCGGCGACCGCGAGACGACGATGTTGGCCGACAACCGGTCGTCATCGACGCTTCTCAGCGTCAGGTCGACGATGCTGTTCACCTGCCGGACGAATTCGACGATCACGTCGCTCGTCGACGCCAGCCGGCGTTCGCTGTCCCGCCAATGGGCACGATAGTCCCGCGCCAGGTAGAGCGCGGAGCCGCCGATCAGCAGCAGGACCAGGGCGGCGAAGACGCTCCACTCGCGGCTGCCGAGATCGGCTGCCGTCCATCGACGCTTGCGACCGGGCTCAGGACTGTGTTCGGTCACGGGCAGAGGGCCGGAGCTCTCGTTGTGCGGGTCGGAGGCGGAACGCGGCCATCATCGCAGGTGTGGCAGCCTCAAGCGAGATCGGCGACGAGCCCGGTCAGCTCGCCGAGGTGCCGAAGGCGCCGGAACCGCGGCGCCTCCGCCGGGTCGTCGGCATGCTCCAAGGCCCAGGTCAGCTCGTGCGGCACGTGGACGGCCCAGCTGCCGGCCGCGCTCCTCTCGCTGACGATCTCGACCGCGTCGAACAGCTCGCCCTTGGTGATCAAGATGATGCGGAGCGGCCGGTGAGATGCTCCAGCAGCGAGGCGAAGCGCGCCTCGCTCAGCTTGAAGACCTACTCGTTCGGCCAGAGCGTGCCGTTGGCATCGAATCCGATGGCGGAAAGGAAGGAGGACATCCGAGACTCATTCTCGGAACCTTCCTTCCTGCGAAGCGCGTGGCAAGGAGTTCGAAGGAGACGAATTCACCCCGGCTGGATCTCCGTCCTGCTTTCCAGGTCCGCTTCGATCTGGGCGCGCTTCAGATGCACCGTGTGGTAGGCGCCGTCGATGAAGGCGTCGAACTGGTCGCGGTAATGCGGTGTGCCGGGGACGCCGGAGTTGCCGATGTTCTGCACGGCGCGGAACGACCCCGGCTTGGCGAAGTCGACGACGATGCGGTACTCGGCACCCGACGAGGCCGCGTGCGGGGGAAGCTCGCCGCCCATGTTGCGGACGGTGTGCGAGCCGCCGTCGGTCGCCCGCGGCCCGATGTCGAACTTGGCCGCGTTGGCCTTGTCCGACAGCGGGTGCTTCCAGTGGGCGACGTGGACGGCGCCCCAGGTCCATTTCGTCCGGTCGGCGCCGAGCCGCTTCCTCAGCGTCTCCACCGCCTGCTTCGCCGCCTTCGCCGCTTCCTCGGCGACGCTGGTCTTGAAGTACTTGGTCGAGGGCTTCTCCAGGAGATGGCAGGCGAGATTGGTCTGCTGCATGGTGAGGTCGATCAGGCGGTCCGGCATGTGCTCGGACACCACGCGCCGCTGCCAGTGGTACATGAAGGTCTCGAACACCGTCGGCGCGATCGAGCCGGTGGTGTAGTTGAAGTCCCAGCCCTTCAGCGCGTCGGCCACGATCTTGGCCTCGGCGCCCGCGGCGCCCTTCAGCACCTTCAGGATGCCGGGGACGACCCGCTCGGAGCGCACGCTCTTCACGTCGTTCTGCAGCCTGATCGTCGCCGCGGTGTCCCAGTTGCCCTTGGCGAAGGCCTGGTTGATGCGGATGCCGCGATGGGCCTGCGAATAGGCGCCGTAGATCACCTGCGGATAGTTCGGCGGCACGATGCGCTGGTTGGCGCTGGCCACGTATCCGCGCTTGGGATTGTAGGAATAGGGCAGCGCGTCGAAGGGGATGTGCCCGGTCCAGCGATCCTCGGGGTTGTTGGCGTCACGAAGCCCATGGGTGACGCGGCCGCGCAGCGGCACGCGGCCCGCCATCTGGTAGCCGACATTGCCCTTGGAATCGGCGTAGACGAAGTTGAACACTGTGCCTGCCCAGTCGCGCAGCACGTTGCGGAATTCCTTGAAGTTCTTCGTCCGCGACAAGTTGATCGAGGCGCGGAGGTCGTCGAGATGCTCCAGGCTCGACCAGCGCATCGAGATCGGCGGGTGCGTCTTCGGGTCGTCGACCAGCGTGACGAGGTCGTTGACCACCGGCCCGCGCACGGTCGAGCGCAGCGTCACCTTCCGCGCCTTCTCGCCGCGGACGGCGATGGTGACTTCGCGCTCATCGAACTTCCGCCAGACGTCGCCGTCGCGATAGCGGCTGAGATCCTTGGCGTGAACCTCCTCGCGGTAGAGATCGCGCGTGGACGCCATGTTGTTGGTGATCGCCCAGGCGACGGTGCCGTTCGAGCCCCACCAGAGGCCGGGGAATCCGGGATGGCCGCAGCCGGCGGCATCGTCCTCGGGCCCGTGCAGGCCGTATTCGTACCAGCTCGATGGCACCCAGAAGGGCTGGTGAGGATCGCCGGCGAGGATCGCCTTGCCGCCCTTGCTGATCCTGCCCGAGGCCGCCCAGTTGTTGGAGCCGGTCTGGTCGTCGCTGCCGGCCATCAGCGAGCCGCCGTCCGGCAGCACCACATGCTCGGAGGCTTCCGGGGTCAGGTATATGTCGCGGAAGGCCTCCGGCAGCAGCTTCGCCGCCTCGGCCGCGGTCAGCCGGTCGATGCGGCCGTTCAAGGACCACCAGAAGCCGCGGGCGATCGCCACCGCGTCGCCGACGCTGAACGGCTCGGGCGCATAGCCCAGGATCTTGAACTCCGGCGGCAGCTTCTTGCCGAAGATCTCGATCTGCCGGTTGATGCCGGAGACATAGGCGGCGAGCGCCTGATAGGTCTTGCCGTCGAGCTTCGAGACCTCGCTGGCGGCGACCAGGTCGATGCCGACGGTCAGGTGCGCCAAGTCGCTGGCGAAATAGGCCGGCCCCATCACCTCCGCCTGGCGGCCGAGCGCGCGGCGGCGGAGGCGATCCATCTGCCACAGCCGGTCCTCCGCCATGGCGAGGCCGAGGCCGTAGTAGAGGTCGGCAGTCGACCCCGCATAGATGTGCGGGATGCCGTTGCGGTCGCGCAGGATCTCGACCTTGCCCTTGACTCTGCCGGTCAGGCGCGAGGCGGCGGTGCGGGCGGGGGCGGCGGCATCGTTGGGCATGGCGGGATCCCTGGAGCGAGAAGGAAGGCGCCTAGCTGAGACCTTCGCTCTCGCCTGCGCAAGCAGATCCAACGGAAAATGGAAGTGCGAACGCTCTCTCTACCTTCTCGTGCTCCCTCCCCCATCAAGGGGGAGGGAGCACGAGGTTGGGCGTCGAACGCTCGAACCAGATGAGCCCCGCCTCGGTCGCGAGCGCGTCCTTGGGGATGTCGTGCGGCTGCGGATGGATGGTGTCGAGGCGGGTCGCCTCGTAGCCGCCGCCATGACCGAGGCGGTATCCGGCGGCATCGAACCCCACCGGCGGCACCAGCAGAAGGGTCGGGTGGGCGGGGTTGCCTGGCGCCAGGATATCAGGCGCGGACCTCGTTCCAGGCGAGCGTCATGCCGGGTCGAGGAGGAACCGTTCGCCCCGCTTCAGCATCACGCCCTTGCCGACGGCGATGCCGAGCTCCAGGCTCTCGGCGATCTTCCGCGCCCGGAAGACGAAATGCTCGGCGGCCGCCGGCGGGCAGACCTCGGCCGCGGTCTCGGCGAAAAGCTGGAGCCAGCGGTCGAAGTGACGGGCATCGACCGGCAGCGGCGCATGCACGCGCATCGGCTGGCCCGAGTAGCGGCCGGTCAGCAGCGTGACCGACGACCAGAAGGCGCACATCCGTTTGAGATGCGGCTCCCAGTCGGTGATCCGCGCCTCGAAGATCGGCCCCAGCACCGCATCCTCCCGGATGCGCGCATAGAAGGCGCGGACCAGGCGCTCGATCATCGCCTCGTCGATGCCGGTCTCGGCGGCGATGGACTCGGTGATCTGGATGCGGCGGTCGGCAGCGGACATTCTTCTTATCTAGCCCAACGCCGGCGACCGGCAACACTTTCCAAGCTGGGTGCGCCGATCCATCGCAAGTCGAACCCCCTCTCCCCGCGCTTCGCACGGGAGAGGGTTCCCGATTAACGCGCCAGCGGGTCGGGCCTCGGCTGGAACTGCATGACGCGCGGCTTCGCGCCCTTGCCGCCTTCCATCAGCCAGGGCGTGCGGTCGCCCAAACTGGTCCAGAGGCCACGGCCCTTCCAGCCGGCCTCCGGCCCGTTCGGTCCGGTGACGACGACGGCGATCTCGCTTTCAGTCGGAGTTGGCGCGGCCGGCTGCGCGAAGGCCGGTGACGCGGCCAGCGCCGCGACGGCGGCGGTCCGGAGAAGAAGATCCCCAGTCCTCAGGTCCCGTCTCCCGATCCGTGTATCAGCGTCTGAAAACAATGCTGCGCCAAGGCAGATCGCCGCACAAGCCGGGCGCCGTGCCGACGGGCGTTGTCGGCACGGCGGCGTACCCTTATAGAGAGGCGGCATTCGACGCGGGTTGGAGACCAAGTCCCCATGGGTAGAATTCTTTCCGAGCTTCCGAAGGGCGAAAAAGTCGGCCTGGCCTTCTCGGGCGGGCTCGACACCTGCACCTCGCTCGCCTGGATGCGCGAGCGCGGCGCGGTGCCCTACGCCTATACGGCGGACTTAGGGCAGCCGGACGAGACCAACGTCCAGGACATCCCCGACATCGCGATGAAGTACGGCGCCGAGAAGGCCCGCATGGTCGATGCCCGCAGCCAGCTCGTGCACGAGGGCATGGTGGCGATCGCCTGCGGCGCCTTCGACATCTCGACCGCCGGCAAGACCTACTTCAACACCACCCCGCTCGGCCGCGCCGTCACCGGCACCATGCTGGTGGATGCGATGAAGGAGGACGGGGTCAACATCTGGGGCGACGGCTCGACCTACAAGGGCAACGACATCGAGCGCTTCTATCGCTACGGCCTGCTCCGCAACCCCGATCTCCGCATCTACAAGCCCTGGCTCGACCGCGCCTTCGTGGAAGAGCTTGGCGGGCGCGCGGAGATGAGCGCCTGGCTGGTCGCCCGCGGCTTCGCCTACAAGATGAAGCCGGAGAAGGCCTACTCGACCGACTCCAACATCCTGGGCGCGACGCACGAGGCGAAGGAGCTGGAGCAGCTCAACTCCAGCATCCGCATCGTCGCTCCGATCATGGGGGTGCGCTCGTGGGATCCGAGCGTGGCGGTCGCCGCCGAGACGGTTTCGGTTCGCTTCCACGAGGGCTTCCCGGTCGCGCTCAACGGCAAGGAGATCGGCGATCCGGTCCAACTCATGCTGGAGGCGAACAAGATCGGCGGGCGCCACGGCCTCGGCATGTCCGACCAGATCGAGAACCGCATCATCGAGGCCAAGAGCCGCGGCATCTACGAAGCCCCCGGCATGGCGCTGCTGCACATCGCCTATGAGCGCCTGGTCAGCGGCATCCACAACCAGGGCACCCTCGACAACTACCGCAACCTCGGCCGCCGCCTCGGCCGGCTGCTCTACGAGGGCCGCTGGTTCGACCCGCAGGCGATGATGCTGCGCGACACGCTGCGCCGCTGGGTGGCGACGCCGATCACCGGCGAGGTGACGGTCGAGCTCCGCCGCGGCGACGACTACTCGATCCTGGACACCACCAGCCCGAACCTGACCTACGCGCCGGAACGGCTGACCATGGAGAAGGGCCATGGCGAGTTCACGCCAGAGGACCGCATCGGCCAGCTGACCATGCGCAACTGCGACATCATCGATTCCCGCGGCAAGCTCGAGATCTACGCCGGCACCGGCATGCTCGGCATCGACACCGATACGGGCCCGAAGCTGCTCAAATAGGTCCGCCAGGCGCAACATGTTCGACAACACCGCCAAATGGGCGAAGGAGCGCTTTTGATCCGCCGCCGCTCACTTCTCTCCGGACTCCTCGCCTCGGTCGCGGTCCCGGCGCTGGCGGAGACCACGCGGGAGGACCGTGCGCGATTCATGGCGCGCGCGCTCGAGATGCGGGACGAAGCCGCCCGCCGCGGCGACCAGGCCTTCGGCGCCGTCGTGGTGAAGGGCGGCCGGATCGTCGGCGAGGGGGTGAGCGCCGTCATCACCCGCCCCGATCCGACCGCGCATGGCGAGATCGAGGCGATCCGCGACGCCGCCCGGCGCCTCAATTCGCGCGACCTCTCCGGCGCCGAGCTCTATTCGAGCTTCCGCCCCTGCCCGATGTGCGAGGCCGCCGCCGCCTGGGCCGGCATCGTCCGTGTCTGGTACGGCTCGGAGCTCACCGACGGCGGCGCGCCGAGGATGAGCCGCTAGGCCGGCGCGTGTGCGGTCGACGCGTCGGCGACGATCCGGCCGTCGACCAGGCGGATGCGGCGGTCCATGCGCTCGGCGAGGCCGAGGTCGTGGGTGACGGCGACGATGGTCTTGCCGTGGCGGTCGACGAGGTCGCGGAGGATCTGGAACACCTGCTCGCTCGACTTTGAGTCGAGCGATCCGGTCGGTTCGTCGGCGAGGATCACCGGCGGGTCGTTGGCGAGCGCGCGGGCGACGGCGACGCGCTGGCGCTGGCCGCCGGAGATTTGGTCGGGGCGCTTGCCGGCATGATCTTCGAGACCGAGCGATGCCAGCAGCGTCTCCGCCCGTTCCCTGGCCGCGCCGGGGGACAGCCGGCCCAGCGCCCGCATCGGCAGCATGACGTTCTCGCGGATCGAGAACTCCGGCAGCAGGAAATGGAACTGGAAGACGAAGCCCAGCGTCTCCAGCCGGGTGCGGGCGCGTTCGTCCTCGTCCATGTGCGCGGTGCCCCGTCCGCCGATCAGCACCTCGCCTGCGGTCGGCAGGTCGAGGAGCCCGAGAAGATAGAGCAGCGACGACTTGCCCGAACCCGACGGACCGGTGACGGCGACGAACTCGTTGGCGTGGATGTCGAGGTCGATATCGTGAACCAGCGTGGTCGGCACCACACCGGGAAGGATACGCGTCACCCCGCGGGCGCGGATCGGCGGCTCGCCGGCGGCTCTCACGTCGCCCCCCGGATGATCTCGACCGGGTGCAGCCGCGCCGCCTTCCGTGCCGGAACGTAGCCGGCGACCAGCGAGGAGGCGAGCGCGACGGCGGCGGCGATGGCGTAGTGCAGGGGCGAGTAGATCAGCGGCAGGCGGTTGGAGTCCACGAACGGGCTCTTGATCTCGACTGATCCCAGGCCGAAGCAGAGGGCATAGCCGAGGATCCAGCCGAGCATGGCGCCGATGAGGCCGATCAGCAGCGCTTCGAGGACGAAGATGCGGCGCACGGTCGCGGCGCGGAATCCCAACGACTTCATGATGGCGATGTCGCGAGCCTTCTCGTGCGTGATGGTCGAGATGATGTTGTAGGTGCCGAAGCTGGCGACCAGCAGGATGGCGCCGACCACCGTGTACATGATGATGTTGCGAATGACGAAGGTGTTGAGCAGATCCTCGTTGGCCTCCTGCCAGGAGACCGACTTGTAGCCGGTCTCGGTCTCGATCCGGCGCGCCACCTCGAGACCGGCCATCGGGTCGGCAAGGCGCACCCGGATCTCGTTCACGAGACCGGTCTGAGCCGCCAGGATCTGTGCCGTCTTCACCAGGACATAGGCGGCATTCTCGTCGATGGAGCGCATGCCGGTGTGGAAGATGCCGACGACCTGGGCGCCGAGGCGGCCGCGCTCGCCCTGCAAGGTGACATTGGCGCCGATCCGGGCTCCCAGCCGCTCCGCCAGGCGGTCGCCGATGATGATCGCGTTGGTGGCGCGATAGAGCGAGGTCAGCGTGCCCTGGCGCATCTTGGTCGCGATGTTGGAGACCCTGGCCTCGCGGTTGGGGTCGATGCCAACGACCGAAGCGTTGCGATCGCGTCCGGCATAGCGAATGACCGCCTTGGTCTGGACCGAGGGCGCGGTCGTGCCCGGGATCCAGGCATCGAGGGCGGTGATCGTCGCCAGCGGGTTCTTGATCCCGGGCCGGCGGACCTCGGGCGTCAGGCCATGGATCTCGGCCGCGGCGAAGGCCGCCTCCGCCGGCTGCGCGGGCGCACTCCGGCGCTCGTCGGAGACGGTCACATGCGGCAGCGAGTCGACAAGCTGACGGATGAAGTCGGCCTGGGAGCCTTCCATCAGCGCCGCCATCATGATCGAGAATCCGACGCCGACGGCGACGCCGAGCAGCGCTACGGTGGTCTGGCGCGCTCGCGCCCGGACATGGGTCCAGGCGATCTCGGCGACCAGCATCACGGGCCGGCCGCGCGCAGGCGGACGCGGGCGCCGTCGGCGAGGCCGCCGGCCGGCGGGACGGCGATGCGGTCGCCCTCGCCGAGGCCCGCCGTCACCTCGACCAGCCGCGTGCCGCGGATGCCGGGGGTGACCGTCCGCCGCCGGACGCGCTCGCCGTCGACCACGAGCACGGCGCCGTCGCGGACGGCGACCACGGGAACCAGGAGAGCGCCCGGCTTCTCGCGGGTGACGATGTTGGCCTCCACGCTCATGCCGATCATCAGCGGCGTGTCGTCGGGCAGCCCGATGCGCACGCGGTAGGTCTTGGCGATGGCATCGCCCATCGGCGTGATCTCGCGCACGCGGCCCTCGAGCCGGCGATCGGGGAAGGCGTCGGTGCGGAACAGGACGAGCTGGCCCGCCTTGACCCTGGGGATGTCTTCCTCGTTGACCTCGGCCGTCACCTGCAGCGGCGTCAGGACACCGACGCGGAACAGGATCTGTCCGCTCTCGGCGACCTCGCCGATCTCGCCGTCGCGGCGCAGGACGACTCCGTCCATCGGGGAAAGCAGGATGTAGTCGGCGAGCCGCTCGCGCTGAACCGCGATCTGGGCCTGGACCTGGCGGAGATCGCTGGTGGCGCGCTCGAAAGCCTGCCGCGTGGTGGCGTCGCGACCGATCAGCTCGGTCTGGCGGGCGAGCTCGCGCCGGGAGAACTCCTCGCGGGCGAGCAGGTCCCGCAGCTGCGCCTGCTGCTCGCGGTCGTCGAGACGGGCGAGCACGTCGCCCTTCGCCACCCGGCGGCCCTCGCAGTCGCAGAGCTCGACGATGCGCTCGCGGATCAGGCTCGCGACCTTGGCCCATTGCACCGGCTCGACCGCGCCGGTGCCGTAGACGATCTCGACGGCGGTGCCGCGCTCGGGCGTCACGAGGGTGACCTCGATCGGGCGGAAGAACCACCAGCCCGCACCGCCGGCGAGGCTGGCGACGACCAGCAGCCAAATCAGGGTCTTGACGATGCGCACGCCGGCTCCTTCGCATGGAGGCGCGGCGGACGACCCGATCGCACCCTGGAGGGTAATCCTAGACCAACCCCGCGGCCGGCGACTTGAGCTAGGTCAATCGGGCGAAGAGGCCCTAACCCGGCACCTTGCGGACCGCGCCTTTGTCGGCGCTGGTGGCGAAGGCGGCATAGGCCCTGAGCGCCGTCGTCACCTTGCGTTGGCGCTTCGTCGACGGCTTCCAGCCGGCGGTCTCCTGCGCCGTGCGACGCTTCGCGATCTCGGCTTCGTCGACCGCAAGGTTGACCGAGCGGTTGGGGATGTCGATCTCGATGATGTCGCCGTTGCGCACCAGCCCGATCAACCCGCCATCGGCCGCTTCCGGCGAGACATGGCCGATCGACAGCCCCGAGGTGCCGCCCGAGAAGCGGCCGTCGGTGATCAGCGCGCAGGCTTTGCCGAGGCCCTTCGATTTGAGATAGCTGGTCGGGTAGAGCATCTCCTGCATTCCGGGGCCGCCGCGGGGGCCCTCGTAGCGGATGACGACGACGTCGCCTGCCTTGATCTCGTTCAGGAGGATCGCCTGCACGGTCGCGTCCTGGCTTTCGAACACGCGCGCCGGGCCTGAGAATTTGAGGATGCTCTCGTCCACGCCCGCGGTCTTCACGATGCAGCCGTCGGGGGAGAGATTGCCCTTCAGCACCGCGAGGCCGCCATCCTTGGAGAACGGATGCCGGGCGCTGCGGATGGCGCCGGCCTCGCGGTCGAGGTCGAGGTCATCCCAGCGCCGGTCCTGGCTGAAGGCGACCTGGGTCGGGACGCCGCCCGGTGCGGCCAGGAAGAAGTCGCGGACCTTCTGGCTCCTGGTCGTGGCGATGTCCCAGTGATCGACGGCCTCGCCGATGGTCGCGGCGTGCACGGTCGGCTGGTCGCGGTGGAGGAGGCCGGCGCGGTCGAGCTCGCCCAGGATCGCCATGATGCCGCCGGCGCGGTGCACGTCCTCCATGTGGACGTCGGACTTCGCCGGCGCGACCTTGCAGAGCACCGGCACCCGGCGCGACAGCCGGTCGATGTCTTCGAGCGTGAAGTCGAGCTCCGCCTCATGCGCGGCGGCGAGGATGTGCAGCACCGTGTTGGTGGAGCCGCCCATGGCGATGTCGAGGGTCATCGCGTTCTCGAAGGCGCCCTTGGATGCGATCGCCCGCGGCAGCACGGTCTTGTCATCCTGCTCGTAGTGGCGCTTGGCCAGATCGACGATCAGGTGGCCGGCCTCGATGAACAGGCGCCTCCGGTCGGCATGGGTCGCGAGCGTCGAGCCGTTGCCGGGAAGCGACAAGCCCAGCGCCTCGGTCAGGCAGTTCATCGAGTTCGCGGTGAACATGCCCGAGCATGAGCCGCAGGTGGGACAGGCCGAGCGCTCGATGACCTTGACGTCCTCCTCGCTGATGCGGTCGTCGGCGGCCGCGACCATGGCGTCGACGAGATCGAGCGCCTGGGCCTTGCCGGCCAGCACCGCCTTGCCGGCCTCCATCGGCCCGCCGGAGACGAAGACGGCCGGGATGTTGAGCCGGAGCGCGGCCATCAGCATGCCCGGAGTGATCTTGTCGCAGTTGGAGATGCAGACCATGGCGTCGGCGCAATGCGCGTTGACCATGTACTCGACGCTGTCGGCGATCAGCTCGCGCGACGGCAGCGAGTACAGCATGCCGTCGTGCCCCATGGCGATGCCGTCGTCGACGGCGATGGTGTTGAACTCCTTGGCGACGCCGCCGGCCGCCTCGATCTCGCGGGCGACCAGCTGGCCGAGATCCTTCAGGTGCACGTGGCCGGGCACGAACTGGGTGAAGGAGTTGACGACGGCGATGATCGGCTTGCCGAAGTCGGAGTCCTTCATGCCGGTCGCGCGCCAGAGGCCGCGGGCGCCGGCCATGTTGCGGCCATGGGTGGTGGTGCGGGAACGATATGCCGGCATGTCTCGTCTTCCGGAGTCTCGAGGTCGCCACATATCGGACAATCGGGCGACGTTTGTCCACAGAGCCGGACCGCTGCATTGCGACGCACCGGTCGTGTTTGAATTCTCATGAGGCCATGACAGCGCCACGTTCGGCTGATACCACTGCCGGCCTCACCTCCGGATGCCCTCGCCCCCGATGACCATCGCCCGCACGCTCGCGGCTCTCCTCCTCCTGGCGCTGCTCGCCGCCTGCGCGACGCCGTCGACGCCGGCGGCCACCGAAGAGTCCTGGATGCTGACGGGCGGGCCGGGCGCCGACGACAACCCGGCGCTGCTGAAGACCCATGTCTTCTTTCCGCCGGGAGCCGGCCCCTTTCCGGTTGCGGTCATCAACCACGGCTCGCCGGGCGAGCCCGGGCGTCAGTTCATGGCGATGCCGAGCTATCCGGCGGCGACGAGGTGGTTCCTCGATCACGGCTACATGGTGGTGCTGCCGCAGCGGCGGGGTTACGGCGACACCGGCCCCTGGCCGGAGAATCCGGGCCCCTGCCAGAATCCCGACTTCGTCGCCGCCGGCAATGCCGCCGCCGACGACATCACCGCGGTCGTCCGCCATCTCCGCCGGCTCCAGGCGGTGCGGCCCGACCGCATCCTCCTGGTCGGACAGTCGGCCGGCGGATTCGGCGTCGCCGCGGCGACGAGCCGCAACCCTCCCGGGGTCTTCGCCGCGATCAACATCGCCGGCGGGCGGCTCGGCGGCCTGGGGAAGGCGAAATGCGCCCCCGACCGGCTGGTCGCCGCCAACGGCACCTTCGGGGAGACCGCCAAGGTGCCCACGCTCTGGCTCTATACCGAGAACGACAGCTACTTCGATCCGGCGCTCTCGAACCGCATGGTGTCGGCCTATGGCGATGCAGGCGGGCGGGCCGTCTACATCCTGCTGCCGCCCTTCAAGGACGACGGGCACCGGATGTTCGAGGACCCGGACGGCGTGCCGAGATGGAGTCCCTACGTCTCGACGTTCCTCGGCGCGCTGGAATAGCCGGTCATTTGAAGCTGCACTCGTTGTCGACGCAGCGGCAGGGCCCTTGCGCGCCGTCGGGATCGGTGCACCAGCCGTCGCCGTTGCGCTTGTCGTCGGCCCAGGCGCCCTCGTAGCGCCGGCCGTCGGCCCACAGGCGGACGCCGTGGCCATGCGCCTCGTCGTCGACGAACTCGCCCTCGTAGATGCTGTCGCCGGGCCAGATGTAGACGCCGCGGCCGGTGCGCCGGCCGTCGACGAACTCGCCTTCGTAGCGCTGTCCGTCCGGCCAGAGATGGACGCCGTATCCGGTCCGCTGGTCGCGCACGAAGTCGCCCCAGTAACGAAAGCCGTTGCCCCAGAGCCGGAACCCCTTGCCGTGGAAGACGCCGTCGACCAGCTCGCCCTCGTAGCGTCCGCCGTCGGGCCAGGTGTAGGTGCCGTGCCCGGTCATCCGGCCGTCGACCACGTCGCCTTCGTAGACCTCGCCATTGGCCCAGGAATGGGTGCCGCGCCCGGTGCGCTTGTCGTTCCGGAAGTCACCCTCGTAGCGGGCGCCGTCGGACCAGGTGCGGATGCCGCGGCCGTGGAACTTGCCGTCGAGGAAGTCTCCCTCGTAGCGGCTGCCATTGGGCCAGAGATAGACGCCGCGGCCGCTCGCCCGATCGTTCGAGAAGTCGCCCTCGTAGCGCTGGCCGTTGGCGAGCAGGAGGACGCCCCGTCCCTGCATCCGGCCTTCGGCGAGCGCGCCCTCGTACATCGCCTGCGGGCGGTTGCCCGCCACCCAGACGAGCCTGCCCGGGCCCTCGGCGACGCCGTCCGGACAGGCGCCTTCCCAGAGCGCGATCTCGCCGGGCTCGCGGTTCGCCGCGAACACCCGGCAGCCGTTGCGCGGATCGACCGACCAGTCGGCATCCTCGGTGGCGGCCGCGAACGCCGGCAGGCACAGGAACGCGATCAGCAGGAGGGCACGCATCGGGGGAGGCTCGGTCGGCGGCGGGGATCGCGGCCAGGATAGCACCGTGCGCGATGCGTCCGGGATCGGATAGAGTGCCGCCGGCGGCTATCGAGGGGGTTTTCATGCGCGTCTCCGCTGTCTTGCGTGCGCTGCTCGCCGCCGTCCTGCTGCTGCCGGCGCCGGGATCGGCAGCGGCGGAGGCGGATCCCTGGGCCGGGGCGGCGCGTACGCCCGGCAAGGTCGGCGCCATCGCGGCGAAGATGATGGAGGAGGCCTGGCTCGTCCCCGGCGGCCCCGGCCCCGACGGCAAGCCGGCGCTCCTGAAGGCGCGGGTCTTCCGTCCGGCCGGCGCCGGGCCGTTCAAGGTCGCGATCATCAACCACGGCTCGCCGGCGAGCGCCGACAAGCGGCCGACCATGGCCGTGCCGGCCTATCGCGCCGCCAGCGAATGGTTCGTCGGGCGCGGCTACATGGTGGTGGTGCCGCAGCGCCGCGGCTATGGCGACAACGGCCGCTGGGCCGAGACCTACGGTGCGTGCGGCAACCCGGACTATGCCGGCGCCGGCAAGGCCGGCGCCGACGACATCCTGGCGGTGACCGACTATGTGCGCGGCCTGCCGATGGTGCGGAAGGACCGCGTGCTCCTGGTCGGACAGTCCGCCGGCGGCTTCGGCGTGATCGCGACGGCGCAGCGCAACCCCGACGGCGTCTTCGCCGTCCTCAACTTCGCCGGCGGCCGCGGCGGGCACCAGGGCCCCAAGGCCGATCAGGTCTGCTCGCCCGACCGGCTGGTCGCGGCCGCCCGCGGCTTCGGCGCCGGCGCGAAGCCGCCCTCGCTCTGGCTGTATGCGAAGAACGATACCTACTTCGAGCCGGCGCTCTCCCAGCGCATGGCCGAGGCCTATAGGGCCGCCGGCGGCAAGGCCGAGTACCTGCTGCTGCCGGCGTTCAAGAGCGACGGCCACGAGATATTCGGCAGCGCCGACGGCCGCGCGCTGTGGACGGGACCGGTGGGCGAGTTCCTGAAGAGGCTGGAGTAGGGAGTGGTTTCTGTTGATGTTATGTACCATTTTTGGTACGTAACATGAAAAGAATCTTGGCGTTCTTCTTCGCGACCGAAGCCGGAGGGGAGCCCGTCCGCGAGTGGTTGAAGGCGTTGAGCCGCGAGGATCGCCGCCTTATCGGGCACGACATCATGGCGGTCGAATTCGGCTGGCCGATCGGAATGCTGACATGCCGTCCGATGGGTGGTGGGCTCCACGAGGTGAGGACCAATCTTGCGAACAATCGGATCAGCCGGGTGTTCTTCTACATAGACCGGTTTGGCCGGATGGTTCTCCTGCACGGCATGATTAAGAAGACGAACGTCACGCGTCCCGCGGATCTTCAACAGGCCCGTACCAACAAGAGCATTCACGAGCGAGGAACGAGATGAAGAAGATCGATCATACGGGATCACGTTTCGACGACTTCCTCGAGGAAAAGGGTTTGTTGGCCGAGGCGGAGGCGGTTGCGATCAAGCGCGTTCTCGCCTGGCAGGTCTCCGAGGCGATGAAAGCACGCAAGCTGACCAAGGACGCCATGGCGAAAAAGATGAAAACGAGCCGATCGCAGCTCGACCGCCTCCTCGATCCCGAGGCGGCTTCGGTGACGCTGTCGACGATGACGCGCGCGGCAGCGGCGGTCGGCAAGAAGCTGAATTTCAAACTCGTGAACGCGTGATCGCACGCCAACATGGCAACTCCCCAATGGGTCAAGAAACTCGGCGGCTACGCCGGCGAGCTGTATGTGTGTGCCGAGCTATCGAAGCGTGGCATTTCAAACGCGCTGCTGCCGGAAAACTTCGCTGATGACGACATCCTCGTTGGAGACAAGGCCGCGACGCAGATTGGATTTATTCAAGTCAAAGCGTGCCATCCTGATCGGTCGCAGAGTTTCATACTGCGCGAGACTCACGAAGTTTGGCGTTCGGCATCGGAGAGCCAGTTCTGCGCATTTGTGTGGCTCGGTCGAGTGAGCACTTTTGAGCCCCCCAAATACTGGATTGCCCTGAAACGGGAGGTGGGGGAGGCGTGCTTTGCTCACTCAGCTCATGGCACGATGAACTGGGAACGAAGATTCTATCCGCGCGACTTGCCACCGGAGTGGGAGAATCGCTGGACTCTGTTTGACAGATTTCGAGCAGCGGAAGCTTAGATTGCGACGCCCCCAACCTCCCGCTTGACGCCTCTGCCGCTGCCATGCATCCTGCCGTGCATGAACCGATCGACCCCGATCTCTCGTCGTTGGTGGTGGCGCGCCTGACAGGCGGCCGCCGCGACCGACTTTGATCGATCGAGCAGGGGCCGCCAGGGAGACCGGGCGGCCTTATCAGTTTCCAGACCCTCCCTAAAAGCAAACGAGCCCCCGGTCGACCGACTTAGGTCCTTCGCAAGGACAACCGTCGTAACTGGGAGCTTTTCAAGCCATGTCCCGTCCTGCCGAGCCGCGCTTCGACCGCTACGTCACCAAGGGCGGCATCGCCGTCGAGCGCCATACGCTGCAACTGCCCGAGGGCGACGTCGCCGAGCCGCTGGTGCGA
Source organism: Rhizobium sp. Q54 (assembly GCA_945871425.1). Taxonomy (GTDB): domain Bacteria; phylum Pseudomonadota; class Alphaproteobacteria; order SHVZ01; family SHVZ01; genus SHVZ01. The sequence goes on from CAMBVS010000055.1 coordinate 23,133, forward strand.
GCGCTCGACCACAAGCTCGGCTGCTTCTTCTCCTCCTCGGTCGAGTTCCCCGGCCGCTACAGCCGCTGGGACATTGGCTTCAAGAATCCGCCGATCGTGATCGTCGGCCGCGGCCGCAGCTTCAAGGTCCAGGCGCTGAATGCGCGCGGAAAGATCCTGATGCGGGCGATCTGCGGTGCGCTCGAGGCGGACGAGACGGTCGAGGCGCTGATCGCCGACGACGGCCTCTTGTCGGGCCGCGTGCGCGAGCCGGCCGAGCGCTTCCCCGAGGAGCAGCGCTCGCGCCAGCCCAGCCTGTTCTCGGTGCTGCGCCGCCTGATCGACCTCTTCGCCTCGGAGGAGGAGCCGCATCTCGGCCTCTACGGCGCCTTCGGCTACGACCTCGCCTTCCAGTTCGAGCGCATCCGCCAGCGGCTGACGCGATCCGCCGACCAGCGCGACCTCGTCCTCTATTTGCCGGACGAGATCCTGGCGATCGACCACCAGCGCCATCAGTCGATGGTCTATCGCTACGACTTCGTCGTCGACGGCTACGCCACATCCGATCTGGCGCGCGACGGCGGCGACCATCCGTTCCGCCTCGGCAATGGCGGCGATGCGGTCTCGACCGACCACGTGCCCGGCGAGTATCCGGCGATCGTCGCGACCGCGAAGGAATCCTTCGCCCGCGGCGACCTGTTCGAGGTCGTCCCCGGCCAGACCTTCGGCGAGGCCACCACCGCATCGCCGTCGCGCGTGTTCGACGTCTTGAAGGATCTCAACCCGGCGCCTTACGGCGCGCTGATGAACTTAGGGGAAGGCGAGTTCCTGGTTTCGGCCTCGCCCGAGATGTTCGTCCGCGTCGACGGCCGGCGGATCGAGACCTGCCCGATCTCCGGCACCATCGCGCGCGGCCGCGACGCCATCGGCGACGCCAGCCAGATCCTGAAGCTGCTCAACTCGGCCAAGGACGCGGCCGAGCTCACCATGTGCACCGACGTCGACCGCAACGACAAGGCGCGCGTGTGCGAGCCCGGCAGCGTGCGGGTCATCGGCCGGCGCCAGATCGAGATGTATTCGCGCCTGATCCACACCGTCGACCACGTCGAGGGACATCTGCGCGACGGCTACGACGCGCTCGACGGCTTCCTCACCCATGCCTGGGCGGTCACCGTCACCGGCGCGCCGAAGCTGTGGGCGATGCAGTTCCTGGAGGACCACGAGAAGTCGCCGCGCCGCTGGTATGGCGGTGCCATCGGCTGGATCGGCTTCAACGGCAACCTCAACACCGGGCTGACGCTTAGGACCATCCGCATGAAGGACGGCCTCGCCGAGGTGCGCGCCGGGGCGACGCTGTTGTTCGATTCCGATCCCGAGGCCGAGGACGCCGAGTGCAAGCTGAAGGCATCCGCCATGCTGGCGGCGATCCGCTCGGCGAGCCAGGCGCCGAAGCCCCGCGCCCAGACCCAGGCGAGAGCGCAGCCGGGGAAGGGCGCCCGCGTGCTGCTGGTCGACCACGAGGACAGCTTCGTCCACATGCTGGCCGACTACATCCGCCAGACCGGCGCCGAGGTGACGACGCTCCGCCACGGGCTCGCCGCCGAGGCGATTCTGACCTCGCCGCCCGACCTCGTCGTGCTGTCGCCGGGGCCGGGCCGGCCGTCCGACTTCGCCATGACGGCGACGCTGGATGCGGCGCTGGGGAAGGGCGTGCCGATCTTCGGCGTCTGCCTCGGCCTCCAGGGCCTGGTCGAGCATTTCGGCGGGAGTCTCGGCCAGCTCGGCGAGCCGATGCACGGCAAGGCCTCGGTGGTGGCGCTGGCCCCCGGCCGCTTCCTCGCCGGGCTGCCGGAACGCTTCACCGTCGGCCGCTATCACTCGCTTTTCGCCAAGCCGGACACGCTGCCGCCGTCGCTGAAGGCGATCGCGCGGACCGAGGACGGCACCATCATGGCGATCGAGCACGCCGACCTGCCGATCGCCGCCGTGCAATTCCATCCGGAATCGATCCTGACGCTGGACGACGGCGTCGGCTTGCGCCTGATCGGCGAGGTGGTGTCGAGGCTGGCGCAGCGCGGCGATGAGAAGCGGACGGGGACGGAGGGATAACCTCGAAGCCCCCACCCCAACCCTCCCCCGGCTCCGTGTATGGACCGGGGAGATGGTGGACGGTTGTTCGGGGACATGGTGGACAGGTTGCACGATTAGTTTTGAGTGTTCGAGTGCAGATCGATTTGAGCGATGCGCTCGCAGCAGAAGACGACGTCGAAGATGCCGTCCACGATGGTTGGT
>CAMBVS010000056.1 GCA_945871425.1 Rhizobium sp. Q54
GCCGTCGTCTCCGGCATCTGGGTCTATGTCGACGTGCTGGTGCTCCGCGTGCACGCGTCGAGCCCGGTCGCCTTCATCGTCGTGCCCCTGATGCAGATGGCGGTCGTGCTGCTGGCGATCGGGGCCGCCTGGCAGCTCCGGCGCCGGGACCGGGCGGCGCCGGCCGGCTGAGCCGGCAGTTTCACCGCATCCTCAAAGGCCCGACGGGCGGCGGAGGCGGGCGCTAGGCTCCGCTCATGATCTCCCCCGATCTCGCCCAGATGGCATCGGTGCTGTCGGCCATCTCGGTCATCTGGTTCGTGGCCCACCTGTCGCCCGGCCCGGATTTCCTGGTGACCGTCCGCGTCGCCATGACCCAGTCGCGGACGGCGGCGCTTCGCACCGTGCTCGGCATCTCGGTCGGCACGGTCGCCTGGGCGGTGGCGGGGTTCTTCGGCATCCACGCCCTGTTCTCCTCGGTGCCGGCGCTCTATACCGCCCTCAAGCTCGCCGGCGGCGCCTATCTCGCCTATCTCGGCCTCCGCATCGTGATCGCCAGCTTCCGCCCCCCGGCGGACGGCGATGCCGCCGCCCCGCCGATGTCGGCCGGCTCCGCCTTCCGCCTCGGGCTCCTCACCAACCTCGCCAACCCCAAGGCGGCGCTGTTCACCGCCAGCGTCTTCGCCGCGACCCTGCCGCCGGACCCTTCGGCCCTTCTGGGCCTGGCCGCGACTGTCGTCATGACCCTGATCTCCATCGCCTTCTACGGCCTGCTCGCCGGGCTTCTGACCACGCCCAGCGCGTCTGCCGCCTATGCAAGGGCGCAGGCCTGGATCGACCGGGTGGCCGGCGCCGCCTTCGTCTACTTCGCCGTCGACTTCGCGCTCCGCGGCTGAGCGGCGGCGGCCGGCCTCAGGCGCTCGGCCGGATAGAGATCGTCACCGGGCCGCTTCCGTCCAGCGTCGCCAGAGATCGCGGAGCATCGCCTCCACGCTCCGCGCATAGGCGGGGCCGTCCATCAGCGGCGAAGCGAGCAGGCGCTGGCGGAGAGTCCGGCGCAGCTCCTGCCGCCGGACCGCATCGCCGGCGAGCCGGACCGCGATCTCGACATAGTCCTCCGGCGACCTCGCGACCAGGTCGTCCAGGCCGAGCGGGATCAGGTGCGACGCCGTCATCCGCCGGAGATAGCTGTCGCCGAGAAGCGTGACGACGGGCACGCCCATCCACAGGGCCTCGAAGCTCGTCGTCGCGCCGGTGAAGGGATAGCTGTCGAGGGCGATGTCGACGGCCCCGTAGCGGGCGAGGTGCTCGGCCTCGACCTCGTCGGCGGCGAGGAACGACACGCGATCGGCCTCGACGCCGTCGCGCGCGACCGACGCGAGAATCACGTCCCTCAAACCCTGGCGAGCGAAGTCGTCTTTGTATTTGAGGGCGAGCCGCGCCCTCGGCAGCCGCCGGAGGATGCGGTTCCAAAGCCCGAGCACGAAAGGCGTCAGCTTGGCCGGGTTGTTGAAGGAGCCGAAGACGACGGCGCCGTCGAGCGGACGGCCCTGGATCGGAAGCGGAGCTGCCGGGCCGTAGTTGTAGACGATGGGAATCCGGACCACCCGCTCGGCGAACGGCTCAGATCGATCGTCGGGGACGAGCACCGGGTCGCCGACGAAGTAGTCCATGCCGGCGATTCCGCTGGTGGCGCCGTCGTGCATCGACACCTGAACCGGCGCCGCCCGCCAGGAGGCGACCAGCGGGCGGTTGTGGTCGAAATGGCCGGCGAGCAGGACCAGGACGTCGATACGGTCCCGGCGGACGAGTTCGGCAATCTCCCGATCGGTCAGGCTGCGGACGTTGCGCCAGGCGTCGGCGGCGCCGCGAAACCAGTCGGCGAGCTCATCCTTCCGCCGCTCATGCGCATAGCAGACATAGTCGGCCTTCGCGCGGTCGCGATGCGCGAACACCGCCCGCATGATCCGGGCCACCGGGTGGCTGTGAAAATCGGAGGAGAGGAACCCGATCCTCAGCCGGCGATCGGGATCGCGGTCATTGTCCGGCGGCGGCAGCGGCGTCTCCGGCCGCACGCTTTCCGCACCGGCGATCGCCCATCGATGGATATCGGCAGGGCTCGCCCGATCCGAGTAGAGATGCGCCGCCAGGCGGTTCCGCCACAGCGTCGGAAGCCTGGGCGAGATCGCGAAGGCGCGGTCGAGCGCAGCGATCGCCTCGTCGCGAAAACCGATGCCGAGCCGGGCGACGCCGACATGCTGCAGCGCCTCGGCGAAATCGGGCTTGAGTGCGAGGGCGCGGCGAAAGCTCGCCAGGGCGTCGTCGGTCCGATTCAGGTCGCGAAGCGCGAGGCCGCAGTTGAACCGGGCCTCGGCGAAGGTGCCGCGCACGGCGAGCGCGCGGGGGAACCAGGCCAGCGCCGGCTCCGGCCGCTCGAGCCGGCGGAGCGAGATGGCGTATCCGTTCAGCGCCTCGGCCGAGGCGGGCCCAAGGACGAGCGCGCGGGCGTAGCTCACCCTCGCCGGCTCCGGCCCGTCGAGCTCGAGCCGCATCTTGCCGCGGTCGGTCCAGGCATCGGCGAGATCCGGCCGGACCGCCAGGATCCGGTCATGCTCGATCCTCGCCCGCTGCGGACGCTTCGCGGCGCCGTGCGCCATGACCCGGATGTTGAGCGCACCGAGGTCGCCGGGCGCGAGCGCAAGCGCGCACGCCGCGACCCGGGCCGCCGCCTCGGGCCGTCCGAGACCGAGAAGCGCGAAGCCTCGCCCGGTCAGGCTGGGAACATCCGTGCGGTCGATCGCCAACGCCTGGTCGTAGCGCGCCAGGGCCTCGTCCAGCCGGCCGAGCTCGCGCAGCATGTTGGCGTGGTTGCAGGCGGCGACCATCGACCTGGGGTCGACCTGGAGGGCCTGGCCGAACCACCGCTCGGCCTCGGCGAAGCGTCCGCGCTGCGCCTCGATCACGCCGAGGAGATGGAGCGCGTCGAAATGGCGGGGCTCGGCGGCGAGGATCCGGCCGTAGAGAGACTCCGCTTCCGCCAGGCGGCCGGCCTGATGCAGCCCGACCGCATTCTGAAACGTCTCGGCGATGGTCACCGCAGCGGCCGGCCCCTCATATCCCGACCCGCGCCAGATGCTCGGCCGGATAGCGCGCGCCGGCGGTGACGCCGACCGGGAAGGCGGCTTCCAGCGCCTTCGCCTCTTCGGCCGAGAGCGCGATGTGGAGCGCGCCCAGATTCTCCTCCAGCCGCTCGATGCGCTTGGTGCCCGGGATCGGCACGATGTCGGACCCGCGCGCCAGCAGCCAGGCGATGGCGACCTGCGCCGGCGTCGCCTTATGCGCGTCCGCGACCTTTCGAAGGGCCGGTAGCAGGCCGGCATTGCGGGCAATGTTCTCGGCGGCGAAGCGCGGATGGTCGAGCCGGCGGTCGCCGGCGACCAGCGACTCTCGGCTCGGGATGATGCCGGAGAGGAAGCCGCGGCCGAGCGGGCTATAGGGGACGAAGCCGATGCCGAGCTCGCGGCAGACCGGCAGCACGTCGGCCTCGGCGTCGCGGGTCCAGAGCGAGTATTCGGTCTGCAGCGCCGCGATCGGGTGGACGGCATGGGCCTTTCGGATGGTCTTGGGGCCCGCCTCCGAAAGACCGAGGAAGCGCACCTTGCCCGCCTTCACCAGATCGGCCATGGCGCCGACCGTCTCCTCGATCGGCACGTTGGGGTCGACCCGGTGCTGGTAGTAGAGATCGATCACCTCGATCCCGAGCCGCTTCAGCGATCCCTCGCAGGCCTGGCGCACATTGGCGGGCGTCCCGTCGATTCCACTCTTTCCGTCCCGCGTCACCTGGCCGAATTTGGTTGCGAGCACCACCTTGTCGCGGATGCCCTTCAAGGCCTGGCCGACCAGGCTCTCGTTCTGGCCCATGCCGTAGGCGTCGGCGGTATCGAGCAGCGTCAGCCCGAGATCGACCGCGCGGTGGATGGTGGCGATCGACTGGGCGTCCTCGGCCTTGCCATAGACCGACGACATGCTCATGCAGCCGAGCCCGAGCGCCGAGACCTTCAGAGTTGGACCGAGTTTGCGCTGCTGCATGCTATCCTCCGGGAAATGCGGCGACAGTCTCTTAGCTTTCGCCGCCGCCGACAATGTCCTCTCCCGATCCGACCGGTACCTTCCCCCGACCATGGCCGTCGCCGACGCCCCGGCTCCCTTCAAAGGCTTTCGCGATCCCGTCTTCGGCCGCTATCTGGCGATGCGGCTCTCGGTCATGCTGGCGACCCAGATGCAGGCGACGGCGGTCGGCTGGCAGGTCTACGACCTGACCGGCGACCCGATCGCGCTCGGCTTCGTCGGCTTGGCCCAGTTCGCCCCGATCATCCCCTTGATGCCGGTCTCGGGCCAGGTCGCCGACCGGGTCGACCGCCGGCGCATCATCCAGGTCTGCGCCCTGGTCTATCTGGTCTGCATGCTCGGGCTCGCGGCCCTGCCCGGCCTGCTCGGGCACTGGTCGATCTACGCCATGCTGGTCGTCTTCGGCGCGACCCGTGCCTTCGATCACCCGGCCTCCAACGCGCTTCTGCCCAACCTGGTGCGCACCCGGGACATCCGCGCCGCCATCGCCCAGAGCTCGTCGGTCGGCCAGGCGGCATCGATCGCCGGACCGGCGCTCGGCGGCGTGCTCTATGCCTTCGGACCGGAGGTCGTCTACGGCACGGCGATGGCGATGATGGGGGCGGCGCTGATCGCCGTCTCCGGCCTGCCGCCGGTGCCGCCCACGCATGACCCGGCGACGGCGCGGCCGTCCATCTTCGGGGGCGTCGCCTTCATCCTCAAGAACCAGGCGATCCTCGGCGTCATCGCCCTCGATCTCTTCGTGGTTATGGTGGCGAGCGCCACGGCTCTCCTGCCGATCGTCGCCAAGGACATCCTGGAGGTCGGGCCCTGGGGGCTCGGCATCCTCCGCAGCACGCCTGCGGTCGGCGCACTCGCGCTCGGCGCCTATCTCTCCTGGCGCCCGATCGACCGTCATGCCGGCCCGGTCTTCCTGTGGTCGCTTGTTGCCTATGGCGTCGCCACCGTTCTCTTCGGCCTTTCGACCGACTTCTTCCTGTCAGCCCTTGCGTTGGCGCTCTACGGCGCCGCCGACCAGGTCAACGTCATCGTGCGCATGTCGCTGATCCAGATCTCGACGCCCGACCATGTCCGCGGCCGGGTTGCCGCCGCCAACGCGATGGCGATCAACATGTCGAACCAGCTGGGCGGCCTCGAGGCGGGCCTGACCGCTGCCTGGCTCGGCGCCGCCGGCGCTCTCGTCCTCGGCGGCGGCCTCTGCCTCGCGCTCGCGGCCTTAGGAACCCTGGTCTTCCCGGCGCTTCGCAAGGTCGACCGGCTGTAAGAACCGAATCGGATCGGCAAGTCCTGCCGGACCCGGTCCGTTCTTCGCGAAATTTTCGGTCGCAGCAAGCAAACACCTGGGTATTCACCGGCGCTCGCGACCGACGGAGTGGCCCCGGAATTGCTCTGAGAGAAGCATGGGGGACGTGGCGATCAAGTCGAGGTGGGCTGGGCGCGTTTGCCGCTGGCTCGCCCTGGGTCTGACGGCGGCCCTCGGGTTCGCCGTCCCGGCCGTTGCCCAGACCCCGATCTCGCCGAACGCGCCGACCTTCAGCGCCAGCCCGCTCGGGCTCGACCGGCTGCTGCACATCATCCCGCTCGGGAACCTCAACCCGCCGGGACACACCTTCCCGACCAACCACATGTATTTCAACTGGCGGACGGGCGCGATCGACACCACCATCGATCCGAGCCTGCTGCCCACCGTCTACGCGCCGACCTCGGGCACCATCGCCTCGATCGTCCGGCGCAACAGCAACACCGACGGCCAGCTCATCCTGCACGCCAACCGTCAGTTCTATTTCTACGTCAGCCACGTCGTCGTCGATGCGAGCCTCGCCGTCGGCAGCACGGTGACCGCCGGGCAAGTGCTGGGGACGGGATCGCGCCACACCGTCGGCGTCGATCTCGGCGTCATCAACTTCGACCGCGTGCCGAACTTCTTCCTGGCGCCGCTGCGCAACACCTTCGAATCACGCTACGGCGACTCGCCGCTGCGCTACTACGCCGAGCCGCTGCGCTCGAGCCTCGAGGCGCTGGTGCTGACCTCGGCCACCGACAAGAACGGCGCCTTCGCCCTCGATCAGGCCGGTCGCCTGGTCGGCAACTGGTACATCCCCGGCATGCCGGAAGACCAGACCTCGGAAGGGATGGTCGGCCAGCACCTCTCGTTCGCCTATGACGAGCTCGATCCGACCCGCATCCTGATCGGCATCGGCGGCACGCTGCCGGTGACCGGCGGACAATACAAGGTCAGCGGCAATACCCCCGATCCTGCCGGCGTCACCACTGCCAGCGGCATCGTCGCCTATACGCTAGTGACGGTGCCGGCCTCGATGACCGCGCCCGGCGTGCTGCTGGTGCAGCTGATCGACGACTTCACGCTCCGCGCCGAGGTCGCCACCACGGAGGCCACCGGCTTCTCTGCGGCCGCTGTCACCTATGAGCGCGGCGGCTCGGGCTTCATCGCCCGTTCCGGCTGGTGGTGGAGCCGAACGCGGTCGGGCAGCGGCTGGGCGATCGAGGTCCTGGGCGACCGGCTGATGGTGGCGGGGTTCACCTATGGCAGCGACGGTCATCCGGTCTGGTACATGGCGATCGGCGCCGTCGCCGGCCGCAACCGCTTCACCGGCGACCTCATCGCCTATGCGGGCGGTCAGACGCTGGGCGGCAGCTACCGCGCGCCGACGACGCTCGGCAGCGTCGGCACCGTCGAACTCGTCTTCACCACCGACGCCCGCGGCACGCTCACCATCGGCAGCGACAGCATCGCCCTCGAACGCTTCGAGTTCGCGAGCAACGGCCTCTTCGTCGGCAGCGCCGGCGCCACGCCGCAGAGCGGCTGGTGGTGGTCGACGGCAGAGAGCGGCCGCGGCTATTTCCTCGAGATCCAGAACGGCAACCTGTTCTTCGCCGCCTTCCTCTACGGCGACGACGGCGTCGGCCGCTGGTACATCGCCAGCGGCACGATGACGTCGGGCGCCCTGTTCGAGGCGACGCTCACCGTCTGCGCCGGAGGCCCGACGCTCACCGGCGACGGAGGCGCAGCCGCGTGCAGCGCCAATTCCGGCGCCTTCAGCCTCAGCTTCAGCGGCGCCAGCACCGCGACCCTGACGCTTCCCAACGGCATGCCGGTCGCGATCCAGCGCTTCACCTTCTGAAGATCGGAGTCGGGACCAGGGGTTGCGATCTGGAATCCACTATATTAGAATTTCTTCCATGACATCGGCCAAGGCCAAGCCGCGGATCGAGGCGATGGACGCGAAGCTGGCCGAACGGCTGGCCGCCGCCCGCGCCGCCCGCGGCCAGACGCTGGACGAGCTGGCCGAAGCCTCCGGCGTCAGCCGGGCGATGATCTCGAAGATCGAACGGGGCGAATCGAGCCCGACCGCCATGGTGCTGGGACGGCTCGCCGCCGGGCTCGACGTCAGCCTCTCCTCGCTGTTCGCCGAGGTCGAGGGGCCGGTCGAGCCGTTGGCGAAGGCCGGCCATCAGCCGGTCTGGCGCGATCCCGAGACCGGCTACCTCCGCCGCAACGTCGCGCCCCCCGGCACCGGCTCGCCGCAGGAGATCGTCAGGGTCGAGCTGCCCGCGGGTGCCCGCATCGCCTATCCGGCCGCGTCATATGCCCAGCGCGACCATCACATCCTGCTGCTCTCCGGGCGGCTTCGCTTCGGCAACGGCAGCCGCGTCTTCGACCTGGAGGCCGGCGACTGCCTCAGGCTGCCCGAGGTCGCCGACAGCTGGTACTTCAATCCCGGCCCCGGCCCGGCCGAATACCTGGTGATGATCGTGCGCCTCGCCGGAATCGGGAGAGGGGCATGAGCCGCCCGCTGGTGCGCCTCGAGCCGGCGAGCCGGGCGAAGATCGGCCACAATGGCGGGCCGCCGCTGGAGCTCACCTCCAATGCCCTTCTCTGGCGGCGCGCCTCGAAGAAGGCATGGAAGACCCCACCCCGCGAGATCGCGCTCCGTCGCCTCGAGCAGGCCGAGGGCCTCGGCCTCTCCTATCGCGAGTTCGCCGGCGTACTGATGGACCGCGGCCGCCGGCTCTCGATGCTGGTTTTCGCGCCCGGCACGGTCGACGTGAGGCTGCCGGAAGTGCGCCGGAAATTCGCGACGCTCGGCAGTCCCAAGATCCTGCTGCTGATCGACCGCCGTCCCGGCGCTTGGGTCCCCGGCGCGGAGATGCACCTGGCCGGGAAGCCGACGGCGATCCGTTGGCTTCCCGCCGGCGCTTACGTGCCGGCGATGTCCGGCGCCATCTCGCGCTTCCTCGCCGAGCACAGCCTGACCGCGGGCGAGGCGGCGATGATCGGTGCCAGCGGCGATGACCTCGCCGCCGCCGAGGCCGCCGGCCTCGCCGTGTTCAAATGGGCGAGCGACTACTTCGCCGGGGCCTAGCGACCGCCGGCCGTCGCGGATTCGTGAACCGGCCCAACGACATGTGAACGCCTGCCCGACGGAGGCGGCGCTAGCCTGCGGCGCCTCATAGTCCTGGAGATGATTCGAATGAATCGACGTCACCTGCTGACGGCCATCGCCGCGATCGCCGTCCTCTCGTTGTCTCCGCTGGCCCTCGCCGCCTCCGGCAAGGCCTTCGACCAGAAGGCGTTCGAGGCGGCGCAGGCAGCAGGCAAGCCCATCCTGATCGACGTCGCGGCGCCCTGGTGTCCGGTTTGCAAGGCCCAGGCACCGATCCTGTCCCGCCTGATGGGCGAGCCGAAGTACAAGGATGTCGTCGCCTTCACGATCGACTTCGACTCGCAGAAGGACCTGCTGCGGACGTTCAAGGTGCAGACGCAAAGCACGTTGATCGTCTTCAAAGGCAAGCAGGAGGCCGGCCGCTCGACCGGCGACACCAATCCCGTCTCGATCGAGGCCCTGCTCGCAAAGGGAATCTGACCGGGCATGGCCGCCATCGGCCTGGCGCTGCTGGCGGGGCTGTTGTCGACTCTGTCTCCGTGCGTCCTCCCGCTGGTGCCGATCGTGATCGCGGCGGCCCTGGGAGAGCACCGCCTCGGCCCCGCGGCACTCGCCGCGGGGCTGGCGCTGTCTTTCGTCGTCATCGGACTGTTCGTCGCGACCGTCGGCTTCGCCGCCGGGCTCGACCAGTACCTGTTCCGCTCGATCGCCGCCGTGCTCATGATCCTGGTCGGCGGCCTGCTGCTCATGCCGAATCTCGCGCTCCGGTTCGCCGTCGCCGCCGGGCCGGCGGGAAACTGGATTCAGGAGCGCGCGAACGGGCTTTCGGCCCGCGGCCTTTCCGGCCAGTTCGCGGCAGGGCTGGTTCTCGGGGCCGTTTGGAGCCCCTGCGTCGGGCCGACGCTCGGCGCCGCCTCGGTGCTGGCGGCGCGTTCGGAGAACCTGGGCGGCGTCGCCCTCACCATGCTGGCCTTCGGGATCGGCGCCGCGCTGCCGCTGCTGGCGATCGGGCTGATGTCGCGCGAAGCGCTGACGCGCTGGCGCGGCCGCCTGCTTGCCGCGGGCAGCGGCGGCAAGATGCTCATGGGGGCGGCGATCGCGGCGGTCGGCATCCTCGTCCTCACCGGACTCGACAAGCGCGTCGAGGCGGTTCTGGTCGAGGCATCTCCCGCCTGGCTGACGGAGCTCACGACGCGGTTCTGACCGGCGGCTCGCGGGCGATCTACGACCGGTTCACCACCATCCGATTCCCCGACGCATAGCGCCGCAAACCCCGGTCGAAGACGACGACCGCGAGCGCGCCGTAGACGATCGCCGCGGCCACCACCGACAGCGCCTTCAAGAGATCGGCTTCCCGCACCGCCTCGACCGGCACCTGCGACATGAAGGCGACCGGCAGCACGGTGAACAGCACGAGGCGCACACCACCGCCGAAGACGTGCTGGGGATATACGGAGATCATCACCAGCACCTCCCAGAACTGGTCGGCGAGCTTGACCGTGCCCGGCCACCAAAAGACGGCGCATTGGGCGATGGCGATGCTGGCCAGCATCACCACGCCGCCGGCCAGCGACAGCAGCACCAGCAGCGGCAGGTCGCCCAACGTCCGATCGCCGATCCAGAGCCAGAGCACGAAGGCGCTGGCCGCATCGCCGAAGCCGGCCGGGATCGAGCGCGACATCAAGAGGCTCGGCAGCGGATGGCGCGGCCGGCCGAGATGCACGTCGAGCCCGCCATCGACGATGGTGCGGGCGAGATCGCGGACGCCGCCGGCCAGCGCCACGGAGACGCCGTAGCCGAAGGCGACGACGCCGTAAAGCATCGCTACGTCCGCCTGCCCCCAGCCGCGAAGGCTGGGAAAGCGCTCGAAATAGAGCGCCCAGACGACGAAGAAGATCAGGTTGTTGACCGCCATCAGCACGAGCTGCATCGCCGCCGTCCCTGGCCGGGCGAAGCCGGCGCGGAGGTTGGTCGCGATCAGCGCGCCGAGATAGCCGAGGCTCGCGGTCATGTCACACGCCCTCCCTGAGGAAACGGCGGGTCGCGGCAGCGGAAACGGCGGCGACCAGCAGCAGCGCCAGCGCCAGCCACAGCCCCTGCCAGAGGAAAACCTCGGCGATCGCGACCTGGTCGGCCGCGATCGCCAAGCTCGCCGGGCGATAGAGGATCGCCGCGAACGGCGTCGCCATGCCGATGTCGCGGATCCAGGCCGGATAGAGCGTCAGCGGGATGAACAGGCCGCCGAAGACGAAGACCAGCTTCTGCCAGATCCAATAGGCCGGCGCCGGCGTGCCCACCCATGCCGTCAGCAGGCCGATGACGACCTGGAACAGCAAGGCGAGGAAGGCGGCGACGATCGCCGCCAGCACGATCGCCGGGACGACCGTCCACGCGAAAGGCACCATGCCGGTCGTGATTCCCGCCAGCAGCGACCCGTATGCCAGGAGCGCGGACAGCCGGAACAGCGTGCCGCCGGCCTCCTCAGCGATCCAGGCCAGCACATAGGCGAAGGGCCGGGTCAGCGCCGCCTCGATCGCGCCCGAGTTGATGTCCTGCTCGATCTCGCGGAAGACGTAGCCCGGTGCGAAGACGATCGCCTCGGTCATCATCACATACCAGGCGAGCCGATCGGCGTCGTAACCGGATCCGGCGAGCGGCGTCGCCTGCCAGATGGTGGCGAAGATCAGCACCGGGATCGAGAACAGCAGCATGCGGCCGAAGAGGCCGATGCGGTCACGCGAAGCATCGCGCCAGCCGAGACGCAGGAAGGCTGCGGACGCGCCGAGGACTCTCGATGTCTCGCTCATGTGACACGCGCCTCGGCGCCGCGGTAGATGTCGCGGATGACGTCGTCGAGCGGCGGGTTCTCGATGGCAAGGTCGCGCACCGAGAAGCGCTCGAGCGCGGTCGCGACCACCCGCTCGACCTGGATCAGGCCGAGATCGACGGCGAAGCTGGTGCGGTGCGGCTCGCGGGATGCAACGGCGACGCCCGGGAGATCGAGCGACGGGCTCTCCTCCTCGGTCATCAGGGTCACCAGGCGGTGGCGGAGATGCTGGGCGCGCAGCGTCGCCAGCGGCTGGTCGAGCAGCAGCAGTCCCTTGTCGATGACCAGCGCCCGCTCGCAGATGCGCTCGATGTCGCCGGTGTCGTGCGAGGTGAGCAGGATCGTCGTCCCTTCCTCGGTCGAGAGCTGGATCAGGTGATCGCGGAGACTCGCCTTGGCCGAGACGTCGAGGCCGATGGTCGGCTCGTCCAAAAGCAGGATCGGCGGCGCGTGCATCAGCGCGGCCGCGATCTCGCAGCGCAGCCGCTGTCCCAGCGACAGCTGCGCCACTGGCCGCTCCAGCAGATCGGCGATGGCGAGCGTCGAGGCGAGACGGTCGAGGCGCGCCGCCGCGTGGACACGGTCGAGCCCGTAGATGCGGGCGATCAGCTCGAGGCTGTCCTTGACCGGCAGGTGGTACCAGAGCTGCGAGCGCTGGCCGAACAGGATGCCGATGCGGCGCGCCAGCTTCCGGCGCTCAAGCCACGGCACGAAGCCGGCCACCTCGGCATGGCCCGCGCTCGGCGTCAGGATGCCGGTCAGCATCTTCAAGGTCGTCGACTTGCCGGCGCCGTTCGGGCCGATGAAGGCGACGCGCTCGCCCGGCCGGATCGAAAACGAGATGCCGCGGACGGCGGCGACCTCGGTCGCCGGCTCGCGCCGGAACAGCGTCGAGAGCCCGACGCGCCGGCGCACGCGGAAGCTCTTGGCCAGGTTGTCGACGTCGATCGCGGCGGCAGCGGACATGGCACGACTCCGGAAAAGCGAAGGGCCCCGACGTTTCCGGCGGGGCCCCTGGGTAGAACTCGATTGCGTCGATCCGAACTCAGCGCACGCGTTCTCCCGGGGGCCAGGTCGTGGCCTCCATGAGTGCAACGATGTAAAGCTTCGGCGACGTGAACATGGCGCTACGCGTATCCGAGATCGGGGCCGCTTGTCAAACGCCGCTGCGGCACGATCACCCAGGGTTCCCGATCAAGACGTCCAGAGCCGTCGTACGAAACTCGATTGACGTAGATCATTTCGCGCCGGCGCGAACCTGGGTAAGAATTACCTGTTGGAATTGGTGGAGCTTGGTTCAGGTTAAGAAACAGGCGGCATGGCGCGCAGGATTGCCGGCCAAAAGCTTTCGGATGTGCATCCGCAAAGGAGGTCCGATGTCTCCGAGACAAAGCCTCACCACACGACGGAGCTTCATCGCCGCCTCTGGTTTCGGCGGTGTCAGCCTGTACGCGCTTTGGGCCGGATACGGCGCGGCGCCGGGGCCGTTGGCGCTCCTCGGCCTGACGGGCCACCCTCACGAGGGCGCAGGCGGCGGCGGGCATGGCGGGCACACCGATGCAGAGGGCGGCGGCCGCGCCGACGAGTTCCGCCGGCTGACGGCCGAGTTCGTCGAACGCTACCGGATGTCCGACGGCAGCGTCTATCCGCGACGCCTCGCTTCCGAGCCCATGCCGGCAATGGATCATAGTGCGCACGCCATGCCGGCGGCGGCGGCGGCGGCCGATCAGGGTGCGCACGCCCATGACGGCGGCCAGACGCCGTCCGTCGCGGCGCCGGCGGCCGACGCGCATGGGCACGCGGCGGCGGCCGCGGGCCATGGCGAAGCCGACGCGCATGCCGAGGGCGGCGCCCTCGACGTCTATATGCTGGCCGAGAAGTGGGCCTACGAACCATCGGCGCTGCGCCTCGACGCCGGGGTGCCTTACCGCTTCCGCATGATGGCGAGCGATGTCTCGCACGGTGCCTCGATCCAGTTCGGGCGCGGCAGCCGCATGATCCGGCTGCGCCCCAACACGGTGACGGAGATCGAGGCCACCTTCGACAGGCCCGGCCGCTACCTCGTCTACTGCACCGTCTATTGCGGTCAGGCGCACGACGTCATGCAGGCCCGCATCGAGGTAGTCTGAGCAAGGGGTTCGACCCGTGACCGATTCAGCGACGGACCGCTTCGCCACCCTCCCCGCCTCCGACCGCGCTCTGCTGACCGGCATGTCCGGGGTGGCCCTGGCCGCGCTCGCCCTCGGCATCCTCGGCGGAGCGGCGACGGCGATGGCGCGGAGCGGGATGCTCGAGGTGATGCCCGCAGCCGGCTACCGCCTGCTCACGGTCCACGGCGTCAGCATCTTCTTCTACTGGCTCTATCTCGCCCAGGTCGCCTTACTGCTGGGGTTTTCGGCGATCGAGGAAGGGCGGGGGCTGGCGTGGCGCGGGGTCGCCTGGGCCGGCTTCCTGGCGATGCTCGCCGGGTTCCTGGTCAGCATGGTGGGAGCTCATATGGGCACGCCACTGCTCTATGACGGGGCGCCCGACCTCGCCGTCGACGAGCCGTCGGCGCTGCTGGTGTTCAACCTGGGCTACCTGCTGCTCGGCCTCGGCCTGATGGCCGCCTCGGCTGCGGCCCTGGCCACTCTGCTCCGCCCGCGACACCAGGGCCGCCGGGAAACGATGAGCGCCGTCGGCTTCGCCCTGTTCGCCTGGGCCGGGTTCCTCATCGTCAGCGGCTTCGCCGCGCTGCACGCCTTCGTCCCGGGAGCGCTGTGGGCGCTCGGCCTGGGGGCGTTTCCGACGACGCACAGCACGAGCTGGCACATCCTGTTCCACAACATGCACTATCTGCCGCTGATGGCGACGGTGCTGATGTGGTACGTGCTGGTGCGCGCGCTCACCGGCGTGAACTCGATCTTCGGCGAGCGGTTTTCGAAGATCGTCTTCGCGATGTACCTGGTGTTCGTCCCGCCGACCTCGCTCTACCACATGTTCCTGGAGCCCGACCTGCCGGGGGCGGTGCGGGTGACCGGCTCGCTTCTGTCCTTGTTCGTCAGCGTGCCGACGCTGACCGCCTTCCTCATCGTCGTCGCCTCGCTGGAGGTGCATGCGCGGGCGAAGGGCGCGCGCGGCCTGTTCGGCTGGCTCGGCATGCTGCCATGGCAGCACCCGGCCACCTCGGCCGTCGCCATGGCGGTGGTCAACATGGGCCTGGGTCTGGTCTTCGCCTTCGTGCTGATCCAGGAGAGGCTGGCGCCGCTGCTGTCGGACACGTTCTTCGTGCCCGGCTATTTCCACTTCTTCACCGTCGGCACGGTCAGCCTGACGTTGCTTGCGGCGCTCGAGGTGATGCTGTCGGCGCTGTCCGGGCGGCCGCTGTGGCGGCCGGACCTGACGCGCGCCATGCCGTGGCTGGCGACCGGCGGACTCCTGATGTTCGGTGGCGCCGGCGTCGCCGCGGGCTATCTCGGCGCGCCGCGCCGGGTGATCGACGTCGCCTATGACGGCGAAGCTCCGGTCTTGTGGCAGGGACTGATGGCGATAGTCGGAGTCGGCGGCACGGTGATGGCGGGGGCGCTGCTGGTTTTCGCCGCCGGCGTTGCGTGCCAATTGCTGCCGCGCCGCGAAGCGAAGGCGGCGACCGGCGATCTGACCGTGAGCTGGAGCGGTGGCGAGCTCAAGCCGGGGTCCACCGCCTGGGTGGGACCGATCTCGGTGCTGTCCATCGTCGTCGGAATGTACGTCTTCACCGCCATCGGCTTCGAGCTGATGCACAGGCTGCCCATCACCGCCACGGGTGGGGCGGGACATTGAACGGAGGAGAACGCGATGAACGAGGATTTCTGGCTGATCCTGCCGGTGGCCATCGTGTGGGCGCTGCTCGCCGTCGTCTACGCCCTCGCTCCCTGGGGCGACATGATCGGCTACGCCCGCGTGTGGGGCTTCGGCTCGCTCCTGTTTCTGGGGCTGGCCGCGCTGCTGCTGCGCCGGAGACCGGGGTAGCAGTCGCTCGCTGCCGCTTTCAGGGACCGAACGACGTATCGGCGCTCACAGGAAGCGCGGCGCCTCCGGCTCGCTCGGCCGGATCAGCTCGGGCCCTTCCGCGCGCGCGCTGTTGACTAGGCGGGAAACCGGGCGATGGACGAGGCGGCCGGCCGGCGGCGGCTTCAGCAGCGTCAGGAGATCGGCAGCCGGCGTTCTCGGGTCGAGCCAGAGGGGCCATGCCGCGGGATCCAGCAACACCGGCATGCGGTCATGCACCGGCGCCACGTCGGGCGAGGCATCGGTGGTGACGAAGCCGAAGGTCTCAACCGCCTCCCCCCCAGGCGAGACCCAGCGTTCCCAGAGGCCGGCGAAGACCATCACGCCGCCGGCGGCGAGCGTGAAGTAGTAGGGCTGCTTCAGCTTTCCGGTCGCCATCCACTCGTAGTAGCCGTCCGCCGGGACCAGGCAGCGGCGCCGGCGGAAGGCCTCGCGGAAGGTCGGCTTGTTGGCGACGCTCTCGGCGCGGGCGTTGATGGCGTTGGCGGCGAAGGAGAGATCCTTGGCCCATCCCGGCACCAGGCCCCAGCGCAGCATCGCCAGATGACGCAAGCCGTCGTCGCCGAGACGAACGACCGGCGCCTCCTGCGTCGGCGCGATGTTCCAGCGGGGCGTCAGGTTCGGCAGCTCGTGGAACTCGAGCAGCAGCCTGAGCGCCTCGAGGGTCTCGGCCAGGGTGTAGCGTCCGCACATGGGACGCGGACGCTACACCGGGCGGAGACGACTGTCAGTCGGCGGCGAAGGGACCGAGTGACGGCTTCAGCCCGGGTCTTGAAGCGATTCAGCCGAAACGGCCGGTGATGTAGGACTGGGTGCGCTCGAGCTTCGGGTTGGTGAACATCGCCTCGGTCTCGCCGTACTCGATCAGCCGGCCGAGATACATGAAGGCGGTGTTGTCGGAGACCCTGGCCGCCTGCTGCATGTTGTGGGTGACGATGACGATGGTGTAGCGGCCCTTGAGCTCGTCGATCAGCTCCTCGATGCGGCTGGTGGCGATCGGGTCGAGGGCGGAGCACGGCTCGTCCATCAGCAGCACGTCCGGATCGGCGGCGATGGCGCGGGCGATGCAAAGCCGCTGCTGCTGGCCGCCGGAAAGGCCGAGCGCCGACTCTTTGAGGCGGTCCTTGGCCTCCTCCCACAGCGCCGCCCCCTTGAGAGCGCGTTCGGCGGTGGCGTCGAGAAGGGCGCGGTCGCGCACCCCGTCGACGCGGAGCGGGTAGACCACGTTCTCATAGATCGACATCGGGAACGGATTGGGCTTCTGGAACACCATGCCCATGCGCTTCCTGAGCGCGATCACGTCGACGCCGGCACCGTAGACCTCGGCGCCGTCGAGCCGCATCGACCCCTCGATGCGGACGCCGTCGATCAGGTCGTTCATACGGTTGAGGCAACGCAGCAGGGTCGACTTGCCGCAGCCGGACGGTCCGATCATCGCCGTCACCAGGCCGCGCTGGACGTCGAAGGTGTTGCCGAACAGCGCCTGCTTCTGGCCGTACCAGAGACTGAAGTCGCGGATCTCGACATTGGCGCCGCCCGGCCCGAGCCGGGGATGGACGCAGGTGGGCTCAAAGGCGACGACGGCGGTCATCTTCGGCGTCCTCTAGAACTGGCTGCCGGCGAAGCGGCGCTTCAGCCGGTTGCGGATGACGATGGCGGTGGCATTCATTCCGGCGATCATGGCGATGAGCAGCAAGGTGGTGACGAAGACCATCGGCTTGCCGGCCTCGGAGTTCCGCGACTGGAAGCCGACATCGTAGATGTGGAATCCCAGATGCATGAAGCTGCGCTCGAGATGCAGATAGGGGAACACGCCGTCGATCGGCAGCTCGGGCGCCAGCTTGACCACGCCGACCAGCATCAGCGGCGCGACCTCGCCGGCGCCGCGCGCCATAGCCAGGATCAGGCCGGTCATGATGCCGGGCAGCGCGCGCGGCAGGACGATGTACTTGATGGTCTGCCATTTCGATGCGCCGCAGGCGAGCGAGCCCTCGCGCATCGAGCGCGGCACCGCGGCAAGGGCCTCCTCGGTCGCGACGATGACCACGGGCACGGTGAGCAGCGCCAGGGTCAGGGACGACCACAACAGGCCGCCGGTGCCGAAGGTCGGGCTCGGCAGGCGCTCGGGGAAGAACAGCTGGTCGATCGAGGCGCCGAAGGTATAGGCGAAGAATCCGAGGCCGAACACGCCGTAGACGATCGACGGCACGCCCGCGAGGTTGTTGACCGAAATGCGGACGATCGCGACCATGCGGCCTTGCTTGGCGTATTCGCGGAGATAGAGCGCGGTCACCACGCCGAAGGGCGCCACCACGATCACCATCAGCAGCGTCATCGCAAAGGTGCCGAAGATCGCCGGCCAGACCCCGCCCTCGGTGTTGGCCTCACGCGGCGCATCGGCGAGGAACTCGCCCCAGCGCGAAAGGTAGATGCCGATACGCTCGAGCCAGCCGACGCCGTTCGCGGGATAGAAGCGGACGATCTCGGAGAGCCGGAGGGTCTTGTCCTTGCCGCCGATCTCGACCAGCGTGACCTTGTATCGTTGGTCCTCGGTCTTGAGGCGCTGCACCTCGTCGGCGAGGCGCTGGTACTCGGCGCGAAGTTCGGCGATGCGGGCCTCGGCCAGGGCCTTCGCCTCCGCATAGGCCGGGCTCGCTTCCGACTCCCTGATGGCGACGCGGCGCAGCCCCAGGCGTTCGCGCTCGATCCGCGCGTTGACGTGGCCGATGGCCCCGTGCTCGAGCGAGCGGATGGCGCCGAGGCGCCGAAGCGCCTCACGGTGGGCGGCGACGGCGCGGGGATCGTCGATGGCGAGGCGCTCGCCCGCGACCTCGACGACGGCGATACGGCCGACGAAGGAGCCCCATTCCAGGCGCTCGACGAAGTAGAAATCGACGGGCGCCTCGACCTTCGCCACCTCGAAGTCGGCCGCCCAGCGGAAGTCGTCGTTGTAGAAGTCGAAGTTGCCGGTGCGGTAGAGCGTGCGCCAGGCGTAGCCGGCGTCGACCTGGATGCGCCGGCGCGTCGCCTCGTCCAAGCTCGCCAGCCGTTCGGGGCCGACGCGGAACTCCTCGACGCGCGTCGGCTCGCCGGCGATCCGCGTGCCGTCGGCGAAGGTCACCAGGTGGATCGGCTTCGGCCACAGCGCGCCGACGCCGTTCCACAGCACCAGCAGCAGGAATCCCACGATCATCGTCATGCCGAGCGCGAGCGAGCCGGCGAGCAGCCACTGGAACGGCTCCCCGAGCGCGCCGAGCGCGGTGACGCGCGAGCGCGTGTAGGTCGGCGCATCCGAACGCGTCGTCAAGGGCTCGATGGTGGCCGACATGCGCTCCTCTGAGTCCCCTAGAGCTGCGCCGAGCGCTTGCGGAAGCGCTGGCGGACGACCTCGGCCAGCGTGTTGACGACGAAGGTCATGACGAAAAGGGTGAGCGCGGCCAGGAACAGCGTGCGGTAGAGCGTGCCGTCCTTCACCGCCTCCGGCAGCTCGACAGCGATGTTGGCGGACAGCGCGCGGAGGCCGGAGAAGACGTTCCACTCCATGATCGGCGTATTGCCGGCGGCCATGACCACGATCATGGTCTCGCCGACCGCGCGGCCCATGCCGACCATGATCGCGGCGAAGACGCCGCTCATCGCCGTCGGCAGGATCACCCTTGTCGCGGTCTGCCACGGCGTGGCGCCGCAGGCGAGCGAGGCGCCGCGCAGATGCTCGGGCACCGAGTTGAGCGCGTCCTCGGCGATGGTGTAGATGATCGGGATGACGGCGAAGCCCATGGCGAAGCCCACCACCAGCGTGTTGCGCTGGACGTAGGTGGAAACCATGCCGCCGCGGGCATCGAGGCCGACCGCGGTCAGGAGCGTCGCGACCAAGGCCGCGACGGCTGCGGCGACGGCGAGCGTCGCCGTCCAGCGCGCCGCGTCGGTGAGGCCGGTCCGAAGGCCGGGCTGCGCGCGCTCGATGCCGAGCCAATCGCCGAGCAGCCGCTCGGAGACGATCGAGACCGCGACATAGGTGAGCGGCAGCAGCAGGAGGAACGTGAACGGCCCGCCCGAGCCGACGTCGCCGTTGGCCCAGGCCTTGACGTCCCCGGCGAAGAACGCGCGTTCGAAGGCGGGGCCGGCATAGGCCGCGATGAGCAGGCCCGCCGCCAGCGCGACGAAGGCGAGCGCCAGCTTCACGCCGCCGCCGAGCCGGAGCGACAGATCGCGCGGCAGAAGCTGCCAGAGATACGCCCCGGCCAGGAGCGAGAGCGGCAGCGTGACGAAGGCCAGTAGCACCGAGCTGATGAAGGTCTCGACCAGCGGCGCCAGGACCAGGGCCGCGATGAACCCCAGCACCACCGAAGGCAGCGACGCCATCATCTCCATCACCGGCTTCACCGTCCCCCGCACCTTCGGGGTGACGAACTCGGAGGTATAGATGGCGGCCAGCAGCGCGATCGGCACCGCGAACAGAAGCGCGTAGAGAGTGGCCTTCAGCGTCCCGAAGATCAGCGGCACCAGCGACAGCTTGGGCTCGAAGGAGTCGGTGCCGGACGACGACTGCCAGGTGAAGGCCGGCGCTTCATAGCCTTCGTACCAGACCTTGCCGAAGATCGAGGCCCAGGTCGTCTCCGGATGCGGCGCGGCGACGTGCCAGACGGTGGCGAGGCCGTCGGCGCCGATCACCATGATCGCGTCCTCGCGCGGCGCCAGCGCCGCCAGCTTCGCCACGCCGCCGGCCTGGGTCAGCGAGAGCAGCACCTGCTCGCTGGTGGAATGGCGGAGGGTGACGCCGCCGCCGGCGTCGGCAGTGACGAACATCTTGCCGCGCTCGCTCGGCGCGAACGCCTCGATCGGCGCCGTCTGCGGCTTCAGGTCATGGGCGAGCACGAGGCGGAAGCCGTCGGTGGTCGCTGCGCCGGGTTGGGGCAGGCGGAAGTAGACGGCGACCGAGCCGTCCGAGCCCGTGACCACGATCGACTGCTCGCCAATCAGGAAGTCGAAGCTTCCAACCGAGGCGTTGCCGACGAGGAGGTCCCGGGTCTCGGCCAGCTTCGTGTCCTTGGCATCGCGGGTGTCGTAGCGAAAGACGATGCCGCCGCGATCGACGACGAAGACCTGATCGCCCTTCTCCGAGACCATGGCGCGCGCGACCCGGGTTCCGGCCGGCAGCGCCGGCAGCTCGGCGGTCGAGACCGTGGTACGGGCCTGGCGCGTCAGCATGTTGACACGAGTCTCGGCCAGCGACAGGCGCGGCACGCCGGCATCGTCGACGGTGGCGAAGGTCCTGACCGGACGCTCGACCGTGCCGCCGGAGCGGTAGTCGAGGGCGACGATCGAGCGGCCTTCGACGACGCGCTGCTCGGCGTCCAGCCTGATCGCGATCGCGGTCTTGCGGAACTGCTCGCCGGCAATGGGGGTGAAGACGGCAGAGCCGTCGGTGCGGTCGCTGCCGAGCGACTGGAGGCCCGCGGGCAGCGCCTCGCCCGGCACGATCTCGGCCGACAGCGTCACCTTGCCGAAACGGACGGTGCCGTCGGCGAAGCCTAAGGCGATCTCGCCGCCGACGATCGAGCGGCCGAAGGCGGTGACGCGCTTGCCGCCGAGGTCGAGCGGCGGCACCGCGAGGCGCCGGCCGCTGGCGACGTGATAGAGACCGACCTCGCCGTCACGACCGATCGTGTAGGCGACGACGTGAGTCTCGTCGAGGCCGCCGGCGACGAGGGTGTCGGCCGGGCCTGCGATCCTGAAGCTCTGCTGACCCAGTACCCGGCCGCCGGTGAACAGCGGCACCACGACCTGCATCAGGAAGACCATGATGCCGAAGACCGCGACGATGACCGAGAGGCCGCCGATGCGTATTCCCCAGTCGGCGACCTTGTCGGCGATCAGCACCGAGCGCCTTGTGACCCGCCGAAGCGGCGCCGCGGATGCGGCGGCAGGTACGGCGTCGGTCTGTGTCATCGATATCTTCAAAGTAAGCCTTGAAAAGGAGATGGGGCGGCGCGCAGCCGCCCCATCTCGACAAACGGTGCCTTACGAGCCGACGGTGAGGCCGAGGGCTTTCAGGTCGTCGCTGGCGATGTCGCTGGTCACGGGGAAGTACCCGTCCTTGACGGTGGCTTCCTGACCCTGCTTGGAGAGCATGAACTTGACGACCTCGGCCCGCACCGGGTCGAGCGGCTGGTTCGGGTTCTTGTTGACGTAGACGTAGAGGAACCGCGCGATCGGGAAGTCGCCCGAATAGGCGTTCTCAGCGGTCGCATCGAAGCACGTCTCGCCCTTCTTGGCGGCGATCGGAACGGAGCGGACGTCGGCGGTCTTGTAGCCGATGCCGGAGTAGCCGATGGCGAACTTGTCGGAGGCGACGCCCTGGACGACGGTCGAGGAGCCCGGCTGCTCCTTCACGCTGTCCTTGTAGTCGCCGTTGAAGAGGGCGACCTCCTTGAAGTAGCCGTAGGTGCCCGACGCCGAGTTGCGGCCGTAGAGCGAGATCGGCTTGTCGGCCCATTCGCCGGTCATGCCGAGGTCGCCCCAGGTGCGGAGATCCTTCGCTTCGCCGCCGCGGCGGCTCTTCGAGAAGACCGCGTCGACCTGCTGCAGCGTCATGCACTGGATCGGGTTGTCCTTGTGGACGTAGACGGCGAGCGCGTCCACGGCCGTGCGGATCGCGTAGGGCTTGTAGCCGTACTTCTTGGCGAACTCGTCGACCTCGGCCCCCTTCATCGGGCGGGACATCGGGCCGAAATGCGCGGTACCGGCGACCATCGCGGGAGGGGCGGTCGAGGAGCCCTTGCCTTCGATCTCGATCTGGACGTTCGGGTAGCGCGAGCGGAAGCCCTCGGCCCAGAGCGTCATCAGGTTGTTGAGGGTGTCGGAGCCGATCGACTTGAGGCTCCCGGACACGCCGCTGACCGGCTTGTAGTCCATCAGCTTGGGATCGACGCCTTGAGCCTGGGCCGCCAGCGGCAGACCCGCGAGCAGCGCCGCCGCGGCGCCGAGCCGAATCGATTTAGCGATGTATTTCATGGGTTTCTCCTGTCTCTTCTACCGTATCCGTCGGTACGGAAGCGGAGCCTAGCCGTCGTTGACTGCACTCATGTCACAGTTCTGTTGCGCTAATATGACGATGGGGGCGGGGCGGGATGCCGCAGCCCCGCCCCTGCTCCATGCCCACCGTCAGCTGCCGATGTCCTCGCTCGCGTCAAAGGACGTGCGAGACACGGGCTCGTTGGTGTCGGGCATGGGAGCCTCCGGTCTTGAGGATGAGACGCCGGAGTCCTACGCCGCGAAGCTTATGTGTCGGTGACGGCCGAGTGACGGAAGCGTTGCGCCGTCAGCCGCGGCTCGGCGGGTCCCGACTCAAGCCCTTGGCGTGCAGCGCGTTCAGATAGTCGCGGAACAGGTTGTCCTGGTTCCGGCCGAGATGGTGCAGATAGGCCCAGGTGAAGATGCCGGTGTCGTGGAGGTCGTCGAAGACCAGGCGGACGGCGTAGTTGCCGACCGGCTCGACCTCCATGATGCCGACATGCCGGCGGCCGGCGACGGTGGTCTTCTGGCTGGCGCTGTGGCCCTGCACCTCGGCCGACGGGCTCTCGACGCGCAGCAGCTCGGCCGGGATGCGGAAAGCGGTGCCGTCGTCGAAGACGACCTCCAGGATCTTCTCGGCTTTCCGCAGGTGGATCTCGGTCGGCCAGGGTGCCGGCGCCGCGGGCGCGGTCACCGCTTGGCCGGCTCGTCGTCGAGCGAGCGCGCCTCGTCGACCAGCATGATCGGAATGCCGTCGCGGATCGGATAGGCGAGCTTCGCCTGGTCGCTGATCAGCTCTTGGGCCTCGCGGTCGTAGCGGAGCGGGCCCTTGGTCAGCGGGCAGGCCAGGATCTCCAGCAGCTTCGGGTCGATGCCGCCGGCGGCGGGCTTCGTGTCGGTCATGACCGGATCATGGGAGCGGGGGGGGCGGGCGGTCAATGCTCGGCCGGCGACTATGTCTCTTGCTAATTGCGGATATTTATCCTATACATGCTTCTGCGAGATTCTATCGCTGGAGAGGATATGGTGAGCCCGAACTTGCGAGATAATGAAGGAAATTGCCGGGAGCAGGCGGCGAGCATTTTGAACCGGATCGCCCATCTATCCGGTCAATTATCCGCAGTGGCGCGCGGTTGCAGGACGAAAGCCGAGGCGGACGCCTTCATCGAGGCGAGCGCCGCGCATGCGGTCCTGGCCCGCACGGTCCTCGCCTCCGTCACGGACGCGCTTGCTCGAGAGCGAAAATTCAATCCGAACTTCGCCTCCCAGCCGCGCGTGCCGGGGGGCCAGCCGGAGGGCGGGCGATGGACCGACGGTGGCAGCGGCGGACCGTCAAGCCGCATCCGCTATGTTCAGCTTCAGTCACGCGCTCCGGTCAGCGCCGATGACGGCCGCGGCAACTGGCGCGATCCTTGGCCCGGGTCGCCGGTGCCAGTGGAGTTTCGCAACGAGATCGCAGCGCGGGAGTCGGGCGGCAGGGGCAATCATGGCTACTCGGCAATCTATCGGCCAAGAGGCGAATTGCCGGTCCTGGGCCGTTACCAGCTGGCCGGCCCCGCCCAGATCCAAATCGGCCTGCGTTATGCCGATGGCAGCTGGAACGCCGAAAACCCATACGGCGCCCGGACCGAGCAGGAGTTTCTCAATAATCCTGCCGCGCAAGAGCGGGCGCTCGCAGCGTATCTCAGCGACAACGAGCGGCAGCTTCAGCAAAGAGGTGCCTACTCGTTCATCGGCAGAGAATTCATCGGCATGAGTGGCGAGCGGATCACGATCACCGAGGCCGGATTGGCGGCAGCAGCTCACCGTGCAGGTGCGCCGCGCGTCATTGGGTATCTCCGCGACCTTCAGTCTCGTAACTCGGAGTCCAACGCCTGGCGCGCCTACCGTGAGGGCCTCACTCCCGCCCAGATTGAGCGATACAATGAGCTCGAGGCACGCTTGAGAGAGTTCGAGCATGCCCGCTACGCTCGTCTCCGCCTGATCCCGCACTGAGGCCACGATGCGTTCGAACGTCAGCCCGCGTGGCGCTTGCGCCCTTTCGATCGGGATCGCAAGAGCAATTGCAGCCGCGCTGATGAAGCCCGCCACGCTCCTTGCCATTCTTCTCTGTATCGGTGCCGCCGTTGCTCCGAGTTCGGCGCTCGCGATGGATGTGGTCACGCTCAGGCGAGGCGACCTCGGCAGGGAGAGCGATTTTCTACGCAAGTATGTGAGAGACGCGCGTAGTGGCTACGAGGACGACAGGCGGCCCGACTATCCGCGAAGGAAGGACCTGTATGTGGGCCGATTCGATCTGAACGGCGACGGCCAGTACGAGCTGTTCCTTTTCCTGGATCCGCCGGGCGATAACGGAACCGCTCCCCTCTTCGCCGAGATCTATCAGAAAGTCGCCGGCAACTGGACCGCCATCGGGATTGTCCCCCCAATCGGCCGTGGAAGAACCTGCACAATCGAGATATCGGAAGAGCGCATCCATGGATGGCGCACGGTTCTGGGCGAGGAATTCGGCCTCCGGTTCGGCGCATGGACGGAGGAGCACCTCAGGAATGCTCGACTCATGCGCAGGCCGATCGTGGAGCACAGCTATGTCGGTATTTGCCTCACCGACCGCTGCGCCTGGCGAGAGAAGGAAATTTACTGGGGCCCGCTGGTCGAGAGACCGACGCGTTAGCTTCGTTCAGTGCTTCCTCAGCTCGTGCGGCGCCTCGGCCGGCGTCGCCCGCTTCGAGGTCGAGGCCGAGCTGCCGATGCGTTCAGGCTACCGCCGGGTGATCCCGAGATGGGACCGCTTCAAGGGCGATCTCGCGACCGATCCGGGCACGGTCGACCGCAGGGCGCTGCTGGCTTCGTTGAAACCC
>CAMBVS010000057.1 GCA_945871425.1 Rhizobium sp. Q54
GGCAGACCGGCTCCGGCACCCAGACCAACATGAACGCCAACGAGGTGATCGCCAACCGGGCGAACGAGCTGCTGGGAGCGCCGCGGGGCGCCAAGACCCCGGTCCACCCGAACGATCACGTCAATCTGAGCCAGTCCTCGAACGACAGCTTCCCGACGGCGATGCACGTCGCCACCGCCCTTCTGGTTCGCGACCGTCTCGATCCCGCCCTCGCCCGGCTCGAACGCGCACTCGGCGACAAGGCCGCGACCTTCGCTGACATCGTCAAGGTCGGCCGGACCCATCTCCAGGACGCGACGCCGATCACGCTCGGCCAGGAGTTCTCCGGCTATGCGCGGCAGATGACCGAAGCCCGGAAGGCCCTGGCCCAGGCGGTCGACGGCGTCCACGAGATCGCCCAGGGCGCAACCGCAGTCGGCACCGGCCTCAATTCACCCCCGGAGTTCGGGCGGCACGTCGCCGAGCACCTGGCCCAGCTCACGGGCATCCCGTTCCGGCCGGCCGTGAACCCATTCGCCGCGATCGCTGCCCATGACGCGCTGGTCCGGCTTTCGGGCGTCCTCAACGCCCTGGCAGTGGCGCTCACCAAGATCGCCAACGACATCCGCCTGCTGGGCTCCGGCCCGCGCGCGGGCCTGGGCGAGCTGGTCCTGCCGGAGAACGAACCCGGATCATCGATCATGCCGGGCAAGGTCAACCCGACCCAATCCGAGGCGGTCGCCATGGTCGCGGCCGAGGTCATGGGCAATCACGTCGCCGTGACCGTGGGCGGCGCCGGCGGTCATCTCGAGCTGAATGCCATGAAGCCGGTGATCATCTGGAACGTACTCCGATCGATACGGCTGCTCGCCGACGCAACCGAGAGCTTCGCCGAGCGTTGTATCGAGGGCATTCAAGCGGATCGCGCAGGGATTGCCCGTCACTTGGAGCATTCGCTCATGCTGGTCACCGCCCTCGCCCCGCATATCGGCTACGACAAGGCCGCTGCCATCGCCAAGCGGGCGCATGCCGACGGTATCGGGCTCAGAGAGGCGGCGATCGCCTCCCGTCATGTCACCGCCGAGGATTTCGACCGATGGGTCGATCCCCGGGCCATGCTGAGTCCGCACTCTTGAGCCTCGCCCCCATGAACGCCGAGATCATGAGTCCGCGCATCGTCAAGCGCTCGGTCGTCGTCGCCGGCCACAGGACGAGCGTGTCGCTCGAAGGCCCCTTCTGGGACGAGCTCAAGCGGATCGCCGAGACCAGGCGGGTCAGCCTCAATCAGCTGGTCGCCGAGGTCGACGGCATACGGCAGGTAAACCTGTCCAGCGCGCTCCGCCTCCTGGTTCTTGAGACCCTCAAGGACGAAATCCGCTCAGCGGCCCCGGGCGCCTAGGCTTTCCACCAGGCGGCGAAGCTCGGCGCCGGGCTCGAAGGACGGCGCCGTGCTGCCGGCCAGATTCACCGTCCCATCCAGCGGCGTGGTGCCCTCCGGGCTGACGATCGCCCCCGAAAGCGCCATCTCCGACAACGCCCCCTGCAGGCGACCGGCAACGGCGATGGCGGCATTGCGGGCGAGATTCGCCGCCTCCGAGTTGCCGAAGAGTCGCAGCAGATCGGATGATCGATCCGTCGTGAGGTCGAAGGAAAGGTCCGACGCGGTGCCGTCGAGAGCGAGCCGTCCGGTCGCGGCAAACCTCGCCCCCGCCGCCTCCGCGACCCGGAATCGGCGAAGATCGATCGAGGGCCCGGCGAGATTGGCCTCGATATCGACGTCGCGAAGCCCGATGCCCTGCCAGGTCAGGAGATCCGCTGAAACCGAGATCGTCCCGGAGACCCCGGCCGCAAGGCCGGAGGCCACCAGCGCCTGGTATGGATCGAGGGTCACCCGGTCGATGGCGACGCGGAGGTCGACTCTCGGCGACGGGGTCAACATCAGGTTGCCGCTCCCGAGCATCCGGCTGGTGTCCAGCTTGAGATCGAAGGAGGGCACGGTCAGGCGCTCGCCGTCGAAGGAGAGGCGCGCCGAAAGGCCGATACGGCGGAGCCGATCCGGCGCGATCCCGACCGGCTCGAGCCCGAGCCAGGCGAGGGCGATACGCAGGTTGTCGGAGACGAGGTCGATCTCCCCTTCGTAGACCGGCCGTTGGCCGAGCGAGCTGACCCGGCCGAAAAGGGTCACCTCGGTCCCTCCCGGGGCGAGCGCCGAGAGCTCGCGAAGCGCCATCTGGCGGTCGAGGAGGCGGATGTCGGCGCGCGCCTGGCGGATCAGGCCGCCCCGGAAGCTGAGCGCATCGGCGGAGAGGACGAGAGAGAGGTCGCGCGCCGAGGCGCCGCCGAGGAGTCCGGCGAGGGCCCCCTGCCAGGCCTCAAGCTCGACGCGGCTGAAGACGAGCTGCACCTCGCCCGCCGTCAGGCTCTCGGCGAGATTGGCTTGACCCGTAACCCGCAGCGCCCCGGCCTCGAAGGTGAGATCCGACAGCGACAGACGCCCCGCCGACCATGCCAGCTTGGCTTCCAGAGTCGCCGGGCCGAGTGCCGGGGCGGCGACGATCCCGAGCCGGGTCAGGAGCTTCGCCCCGTCGGCGGCGGAAAGCCTCAGCGGCCCCAGGATCTCGAGACCCTCGCTGCCGCGATTGACCGCCCCGGCAAGCGACAGGTCGATGCCGTCGCCCTGCAGTTTGGCGGCGAAACCGGCGGGACGGCCTGTCTCCGCCCGCCCGAGGGTCGTCTCCATCCGGAACGTCTCGCCGTCGCGACGGCCGCTGCCGCGGATATCGAAGGGGCCGGCCGGAGATCCCGGAACGACGGCCAGCGCGACCTGATCGATCACCTGGCCGCCGATCGTCTCGAGGACGCCGTCCACCACCTCGAGGCGCTCGAACGGCACCGCCGGCCACTCGCCGGACGACGCCCGCCAGCCCGCGAGCGTGGCCAGTCGAAGCCGAGGCGAGACGAGGACGATGGTTCTGGGCTCGAGCCGCCCGAGGAGAAGCGGCCAGAAGCGGACGCCGATGCGGGCCTCGCGCGCGGTCAGGACGCGGCCGCCCACCTCGAGGTCCGGCAGGACCAGGGTCGGGCCATCCGAGAGGCGGAAGCCGAGGCGCCCGCCCAGCGTCACCGGCTGGTCGAGCCAGACGGAGACGGCATCGACGGCACGGCCGCGGAACGTGTCCAGGTCTAGTTGCGAGCCGGCCGCGAACAGGAAGGCGAAGCTCAGGATCGCGAGGATCGGACCCCAGCGGCGCCGCCGCCGCCGGGCCCTCATGAAACGCCGCCCGCGTCAGCGCTCAGCGCGTCGAGACGGTCTTGGCGCGGGTCTTTTCGACGAAGCGGGATTTCGGCGCCGCGGACTTCTGCACCGCAGACTTCATCACCTCGAGCTTCTTGCCGCTCTCGGCCGCAACGGCCCCGGTCCTCATGGGGTCGACGTGCTTGTTGTCGACGAGAACCTCCCAGTACAGATGGTTCCCGCTGGCCAGCCCCGTGCGGCCGACAAAGCCGATCACCTGCCCCTGGGTCACCCGCTCGCCCTCGCTCACCTCCGACGCGAAGCTGTCGAGATGAGCATAGGCGGTCGCGTGCCGGGCATCGTGGGCGATCCGCACGTAGTTTCCGTAGTTGCCGCGCCACCCCATGTCCTCGACGACACCGTCGGCGGCAGCATAGACCGGCGTTCCCTTCGGTGCCGGGAAATCGACGCCGCGATGCATCTTCATCTTGCGCAGCACCGGGTGGAGACGCATCCCGAAGGGCGAGTTGATCTTGGTCTCATCGAGAGGGGGGATGAACTTGAGCGCCGCCAGCGAGCGGCTGGTCTCATCGAAGACCTTCGGCTCCGCCGTGGGCGGCGTGTAGTGATAGAAGCGATGCGGATTCGTGCCGAGAATGAACTCGGCGTAGCGCAGGCGAAGCCGGTCGCCGGGCTTGGGCTCGTTCGCGGCGCCGAGGCGCTCGTAGATCACCTGGAATTCCGCCCCGCTCTTGATCCGCTTCGGCAGGCCCGGATCGTAGTCGAGGGCTTTCACCACTTCGTCGACGAGCTTGGCCGGAACCCCGGCCTGAACCAGCGAGGCCCGAACGCTCTTCGCCACCTTGCCGTTGACGGTCTCGACCACCATGCTCGGCCGGCCTTTGACCCCGTTCGCCGCGTGGAAGGCGCCGTCCTGACCGCGAACCAAGGTCAACGACACATCCGGGCGGAAGTCGACGTGAAGGGCGAAGAGGCGGATCTGGGCGCCGGCCCCGTTCAGGGTCAGGACGACGCTGTCGCCGATCTGCAGGCGCTTCGGATCGACGAGGTCCTGCAAGGCCTCGAGCGCCCGCGCCGCCTCGCTCGGGAGAACGCCGGCCCTGGCCATGATCTTCCCCAGAGTATCGCCGCGTTCGACCGTAACGGTCGTCTGGCGAGCGTCGGCCTTGGCCGCCTCGCCCCGGATCACCGCCTTCTCGCCGGAGACCCAGTCGAGCCAAGCCGCCTCGGCCGGCACGACGGGTCCCGTTGCGGTGGCGATGAGCGCTAGCATCAACGTCGCGCGCGCCGCAGAGATCATCTCAGCCCCCACCCTAGTCGCTACTCTTCGAATCGCCCGACCACTCCTGCACGATCGGACGACTGCTCCCTGTTGTACTCGCGCCACGCCTTTGAATTTTTTGGCCAGCGCTATTTTTGTCACAGTCCCCTAACCGACTTTCAAAGGCGCCGTCAACCCTGAATTATCACAGCCCCCTGCATATTGCGGTTCGATTTAGCTTCACCCCCTAGATGTGGGGTAAAACGGTACGCGAATCGTCTTTGCGGGGATTCATCGAACCCGCTGATTCGCCCCTGGGTCACACCGCGAGCGCCATTCCACCCGCATAGGGATCTGCCCCACCCATGACCTTGCCGCCGGCGGCGTGAACCGCGTGCACACGGGCGAAGGCGTAGCTGTAGGGCAGGCGAGCCGCCTTGTAGCCGTCCGCCTCCAGCGCCTCGGCGACATAGCCCGGGATGCGGAAGCAGAGGTCGATCGCATCGCTGGTGGCCGAGAAGCGCGGTGCGTCGATCGCCTCGACGATGCTCATGCCGTGGTCGACCACGTTGAGGATCACCTGGAGCACGCCCATCGGGATCTGCGCCCCGCCCGGCGCACCCAGCGCCAGCACCGGCTTGCCATCCTTGGAGACGATGGTCGGACACGCGGTCGATCCCCGGCTCTTCCCCGGCGCGATCGAGCTCGGATGCCCCGGCCGCGGGTCGAAGAAGCCCATGGCGCCGTTGTACATGAAGCCCAGACCGTCGGTGATGACACCCGACTGGTAGCCCAGCGTGTGGGTCATCGTCAGCGTGAGGCCGTCCACGTCCATGGCCGCCAGATGCGTGGTGTCGGCGGCCTCCTTCAGGCCCTGGCGCACCAGCGACGCCTTCTTGCCGCGGCGGATCTCGTCGGCTTCGGCCCTGGCGCGGTCCCGATCGACGATCTCGCCGACCGGCACGGGCACCATCTCGGGATCGCCGAGATGCTTCTCCTTCATCAGCATCGCCCGCTTCATCGCCTCGGCAACGGTGCGGATGTAGACTGGCGTGTTGTGGCCCATGCCGGAGAGGTCGAAGTTCTCCAGGATGTTCAGCATCTTCGCCAGCATCAGCCCGCCGCCGGGCGGCGGGTTCACCGCGACCTCGTATCCCCGATAGGCGACCTTGATCGGGGCGCCCTCGACCACCCGGTAGCGCTCGAGGTCTTCCAGCGCCAGCAACCCGCCATGGGAGGCAAGGTCGGCGACCATCTCCCGGGCGAGCGCGCCCCGATAGAAGGTTTCCGGGCCTTCCGCTGCCAGGCGCCGGAGCGTGCGGCCATAGGCCGGGTTCTTCACCCGCGTGCCGACCGGGTGGAAATTGCCGTCGGGACCGAAGAACAGCGCCGCCGCCGCCTTGCAGAGCTCCATGCGATCGATCGGATCGGCGCGGCCGAGCCCTTCGCGGGAATTCCAGTAGGTGTGGACGAAGGGGGTGATGGTGTAGCCGTCCTCGGCCAGCTTCACTGCCGGCGCCAGCAGCTCTTCCCAATTGAGCCGGCCGTAGCGGCTGTGGACGGCATGGAAACCTGCGACCGCGCCGGGCGTCGCGATGGCGCCGTAGCCGACGTCGTTGACCCGGTCCTTCAGCACGAAGCTGAAGCCGTCGCGGGTCTGGTATTCGATCAGATGCGTCCACATGTCGGCGCGCGCGGCCAGCGGCGCCCGGCAGTAGAAGTCGACGACCTCGTGGCGGCCCTCTTTCGGTGCGTAGATGTGGCAGGAGCCGAGGCCGGCGACCCCGCACATCAGCCCGTCGACCACGCCCTGGGCGAAGGCGGTGGCGATCGCGGCGTCGACCGCATTGCCGCCCGCCATGTAGATGCGGGCGCCGACCTCGACCGCTTCGGGCTGGGGTGCCACGACGATGCCGCGCTTCATCGGATCTCTCCTTCGGAACAGGAGCCCGATGATGGCAGCCGAAGACGCCCCGGCTCAAGGCCGGGGCGTCCCAAGGTGACTTACGAGATCGCGCGCTCGGCGCGGGCGAAGCGCGGCAGCTCGCCCCGGCTCAGCGCATAGGCGCCGTCGCCGAGCAGCGCATGGACGGCCGAGGCCAGGATCAGGAAGGCCGGGTATTCCCAGCCGCCGCCCGCCGCCGAGAACACCCAGCCATTGCCGAGATGGGTCATCAGCGCGCCGGCCATGATCGGGATCAGGGCGGCGGAGACGTAGCGGCCATAGACGCCAGCGAGGATGGCGGCACCACCGACCAGCTCGGCGGCGATGACGACATAGGCGAGCGGGCCCCAGAAGCCGACGCTTTCGAAGAAGGCGACGGTGCCGGGCAGGGTGAAGACGAAGACCTTCAGCAGCGCATGCGAGATCCACATCGTGCCGAGGCCGAGGCGAAGCAGGAGAGCAGCGTGAGGAGCGAAGCGGGTGTCGATCATGGGGGTCCCCCGAGGTTGCGATAGGGAGGATATGGCACGCCGATTCTGCAATGGAATTCTATGGTTTCGCGATCTTTTATTGCATAATTGCAATCAATGGATTGGGATGACCTCCGTATCGCTCTGGCCATCGTCAGGTCGGGCAGCCTCTCCGGCGCGGCGCGGGTACTCGACCTCAACCACGCCACGGTCTGGCGACGGCTGAAGGGCCTGGAGGCCCGGCTCGATACGCGCCTGTTCGAACGCCGGCCGGAGGGCTATGTGCCGACCGCCGCCGGCGACGAGCTGAGGCGGTCGGCCGAGGCCATGGAAGAGGCCGCCGCCGGCCTCGACCGGCGGCTCTCCGGCCGCGACCTCCGGCTCACCGGCACCGTCCGCCTCTCGACGCTCGACTCGATCGCGCTGGCGCTGCTTCCCCCTCACCTCGCCCGCTTCCGCCAAGCCCATCCGGGCATCACGGTCGAGCTTGCGATCTCGTCGGCGCTGGCGAACCTGACGCGGCGCGATGCCGACGTCGCCTTGCGTGCGACCGACACGCCGGCCGAAACCCTGGTCGGCCAACGCCTGGCCGATGTCACGATGGCCGCCTACGCCACCCGCGACTATCTCGCCCGCAATCCCGCCGGCACCGACTGGGCCGCGCATGACTGGATCGTGCCGGACGAGATCTTCGCGCATACCTCTTTCGCCCGGTTCATCGCGCGAGAAGCGCCCGGCCGGGTCGCACTCCGCGTCGATACGGAAAGCGGACTGGCGGCCGCGGCGGCGGCAGGAATCGGCGTCACCCTCCTCGCCTGTTTCGTCGGCGACGACGATCCCAGGCTGGTCCGGCTATCGCCGCCGATCGCCGAGCTGACCCACGGACTGTGGCTGCTGACTCACGAAGACCTGAGGGGGGCGGCCCGCATCCGCGCCTTCCTCGACTTCATGTCTGCGGCGATCCGAGCCGAGCGAGCGCGGCTGGCGGGTCACTCGCGGCACGCGTCGCCTTGATGTAGGCGATCAGGCCGGCGGTCGAGGCGTCCTGGCCCTCGGCCGGCAATGCATCCAGAGACAGCTCGGGCAGCACCTTCCTCGCCAGCGTCTTCCCCAGCTCGACGCCCCACTGGTCGAACGGGTTCACCCCCCAGATCACGCCCTGGACGAAGACCTTGTGCTCGTAGAGAGCCACCAGCCGGCCGAGGGTGAACGGATCGAGCCGGCGGAAGAGGAAGGTCGAGCTCGGCCGGTTTCCCGGGAAGGTCCGATGCGGCGCCAGACGGTCGGCGGTCGCCCGGTCGATCCCCGCCGCGATCATCGCCGCCCGGGCCTCGGGCTCATCCTCGCCGATCGCCAGCGCCTGGGCCTGGGCGACCATGTTGGCGAGCAGGATGTCGTGATGGTCGGTGAGGTCGTGGTTCGGCTCGACCGGCGCCAGGAAATCGGTCGGGACCGGGTCCGTCCCCTGGTGGAACAGCTGGACGAAGGCGTGCTGCCCGTTGGTGCCGGGCTCGCCGAAGACGACCGGGGAGGTGGCATGGCGAACCGGCCGGCCGTCGCGGTCGACGCTCTTGCCGTTCGATTCCATCTCCAGCTGCTGCAGGTAGGCCGGGAAGCGCCGGAGGCCCTGATCGTAGGGCAGCACCGCATGTGTCCGGGCGCCGAGGAAATTGGTGTTCCAGATCCCGATCAGCGCCATCGCAACCGGAAGGTTGGCGTCGAGCGGCGCATCGCGGAAGTGCCGGTCGATCGCATGCGCGCCGTCGAGGAGACGATCGAAGGCCTCGGGACCGATGCCGATCATCACCGGCAGCCCGATCGCCGACCACAGCGAGTAGCGCCCGCCGACCCAGTCCCAGAAGCCGAAGGCGTTCTCCGCCTCGATACCGAAGGCCGCGACCGCCTGGAGGTTGGTCGAGACCGCGACGAAGTGACGGGAGACCGCAGCCTCGCCGAGCGTGCCGACCAGCCAGGCGCGGGCCGAGGTGGCGTTGGTCATCGTCTCCTGGGTGGTGAAGGTCTTCGAGGCGACTATGAACAGCGTCGTCGCCGGGTCGAGATCCCGGAGCGCGCCGGTGAGATCGGCGCCCTCGATGTTGGAGACGTAGCGGATGTCGATGCCGGGGTGGCGCCAGTGGATCAGCGCCTGATCGGCCATTACCGGACCCAGGTCGGAGCCGCCGATGCCGATGTTGACGACGGCGCGCACCGGCCGGCCGGTGGCGCCCGCCCATTCGCCGGCGCGCACCCGGTCGGCAAACGCCCGCATGCGCTCGAGCACGGCCCTGACGTCGGGCATCACGTCCCGGCCGTCGACCCGCATCGGCGCGGTCGAGCGGCTGCGGAGCGCGACATGGAAGGCCGCACGGTCCTCGGTCGGGTTGATATGCTCGCCCGAGAACATCCGGTCGATCCAGCCGGCGAGATCGGCAGCCCGCGCCAGCTCGTGAAGCAGCGCCATGGTTTCGGTGGTGACCCGCTGCTTGGCGTAGTCGAAGAGCAGATCCTCGTGCCTGAGGGTGAATCGCTGGAAGCGATCGGGGTCGCCGGCGAAGAGATCGCGAAGATGCAGCGGCGCAACGCGATCGCGATGCTGCTCCAGTGTCGACCATGCACGATCAAGGCGCGTCGCCGCTCGCGTCGGTCCGTCCATGGCGTACCCTCCTTGTAAGCGGTGCCGACCAAGTGCCCCAACAATACGGCATGAGTTGGGCAACAAGGTGAAGCTCGCGCTACGATTCGCCTCGGAGCCGAGCCACCGCTTCTTTCCCCATCGGCGGGCAGGTCGTCCAGCCTCGAGTCGTCCGGGTCACAGAAAATGTGCCGGCGACCGGGCGGAGCGGCGCTACTTCGGCAGCGTGAAAGGACGATCGTCGACGAAACGCCTCAGCACGTTGGTGGTGAGCTTCGCGATGTTGTTGTCGAAGCCGTCGACCGGAAGGCTGCCGGCATAGGCGATCGAGCCGGTCGAGAACACGGCACCGCCGTTCGGCGTCTCGAAGAACGTCAGGTCGGCGTGGATCGCCGCATTCTGCACGGCATCCAGCGCGCCGTGACCGATGTTTATCTCCTCGGCGACGAGGATGTAGGTGTTGGAGTGATTCTCGGAACGCGCAACCACAAGCGCATGCGGCGGGGTGCCGAGGGCGGGGTCGACGCAGTCGATCTCGAGCCCGGCGGCGCCACCCTGGAGCACACCGAAGTTTCCGAGAATTTCGTCGGAAATGCCTTCGAACATGAAGGCGACGCGTGGATCGCGGCTCGCCTCGGTTCGTCGGTAATAGGAAGAGGCATCGAAGCCCTGGCTGATGAAGCCGACGCCGGTCGCGACCTGCGGCGCCCGGCCCTGGCGGCGCCACAGGCCGCCGTATTCGCCGGTGAACTGGTGATAATACTCGCCGACGCGCGCATCCCAGGCCCGCACGCCGTCCTCCGAGCGCCTGACCTCGATGATGTTCGGATTGGTCGGATGATAGGCGATCCGCCAGTAGAAGCCGTTGCCGCCCATGTACATGTGGCGGCCGCCCTGGCGCTGGTAGCCGTCGAGCGCGTCCAGCATCTCGAGCGACCAGTACTCGGGATGCGAGCCGGTGATGACGACACTGTAGGGCCGCAGCAGGTCCTGGCCTTCGACGTGCAGGTCGTGGTCGGTGATGACGTCGTAGCCGAGGCCGGTGTGCTCCAGCCAGTCGATAATGAACAGGTCGCAGCAGTAGTTCCAGAGCCGCCCGTGCGGCTTCCAGTTAGTCACCGGCCGCAGGCGTGAGCTCGTCGAGACGCCGGAGCCGTCGGTGTGGCGGTCGTAGGTGGAGACACCCATCTCCGGAAACTCGAGCTGCAGGATGTCGACCGCGTCCATCATCGAGATCCGGCCCTGGTAGAGCTCGGTCCGCATCGAGAGGAACCGCCCGCGATTGTTGGCGTAGACCGTGTACGTGGCGGTCGACGCCAGGAAGGCGATCTTAGCCTTGGCGGTGCCGCGCTTCGGGCGCACGAAGAAGGGCACGTAGAATGAAGCTTCCTCGGCGACCAGCTTTGCCGCGTAGAAGCCGCTCGGCGCGCCGGCCGGGACGGTGAACGAGAAATCCGGCTGCCATTTTGCATCGGAGAGATCGTCGTCGTGGAAATGGATGGCCCCGTATTGGGCGGGATCCTTGGTCCAGTCCATCTCCGCCCCGGTCCAGTTGTGACCGGTCACGGCGCGGGTCGGCACGTTGACGACATCGCCGTCCAGCCGATTGGGCGATAGATCGGTGATGCGATCGCCGGCGACGTCTTTCGAGAAATCCCAGAAGCCGAGGATCTCCTCTTCGAGACCCGAGGGCAGCATGCCAGCCGCCAGCGCCTGGATGGCGGCACGGTCGAGCGCCTTCCGCGCAAGTCTCGGCCGGTCGATGCGGCCGTTGAAATGACCGCCGGTCAGAAGGCGGCCCCAGGCGGTCGACGCCTCGGCTTCGCCCTTCCGCCAACAAGCGAAGAGGAACGGCGCGCCATCGTCCGGCACGCTCGCCCTGGTCTTGCCCTCGACCGCCACGGGGCGCTCGGCATGAAAGCTCTTGTCGTAGATCGGCTCCTGCCAGAGCCGCACCTGGCCGCTCGTCGCATCGAAGCTGGCGGCGACCAGGTACCAGCGCCGCTCCAGCATGGGGACGCCCGAGGCGAGCTTGAACCCGCCGATGCGGATCTCGGCGGCGCCCGTCGCATCGACCGCGAGGCCGAAGCCGGTGCCGGCCTCCGACCACATCCCCATCAGCGCCTGCGCGCCTTTCTTCGGCGTCGTCGGCCAGACATAGGCCTGGAGCGTGAAGCTCTCGATGCCCTTCAGCGCCCATTTTTCCGGTACCACGGCGAAGGATCCGGCATGCATCTTCTGCTCGCGCGCCGGATAGGAGCCGTTGGCCGGTGTGTCGACCTGGACTTCCCTGTACTCGCTCGCGCCCATGCCGGCGTTCGGGCTGAGCAGGCGGACGATGTCGGCACGATAGCGCTGGGCACCGATGCAGCTCGCCATGACGGCAAGCGTCCCGCCCGGTTGGACGCTGATCCGGTCGGCGTAGCCCATGATCCTGGTCATCGAAGCGATCTTCCGGTGAGGAGAGGCGGGGACGTCAGTCGATCGGCAGGTCCTGGCCGGTGATGTCCTTCCAGCGCAGCTTGAAGACGTGCCATTCGGCGTCCTCCAGCTTGTCGAAGGTCTGGTTGGTCATCTTCGGCACGCTGGCGCCGCCCGTCGGCATGTAGGCCAGTACCCAGCGCTTGCCGGGATCGGTCATCACCAGCACCTCGAACTGCGGCACCGGACGCGAGCGCATGTAGTTGAGGACGTATTGAAGCTCGGGCGAATGCTCGCCGAAGGGCCTGGCCTTGAATTCGCGGGCGACGTCGAGGCGGGTCGGATCGATCTTGAACATGGCGATCCCTGAAGGACGGGCTGATGAGGCGTCGAGGACTGTAGCTGCGCTTTCCGAACGGAAAAAGGGTTGCCTCAGTAGGCCGCCGCCCAGGATCTGAGGAGCCCGCGCTCGAGGCCGCGGGCATGCCGGATCCAGGCGGTGGCCGCCGCCGGCATCTCGGGGATGCGGCGATCGAGCGTGGCATCGAAGGCGATCCGCCGGCCTTCGTCGTAGGTGAAGACGGCGAAGGCGACGCGCCGGCCCGAATGGGTCCAGAGCAGCCCGACCAGGCCGCGGGCATAGGCCATGGTGCCGGTCTTGGCACGGACCGCGAGGGTTGTAGCGGTCTTGGGATCGCCCTCGGCACCTTCGCCCGGCTCCGCCTCGGTCACTTCCCGGGCCGGCAGCATCCCGGGCAGCTCCGGCACCAGGACGAGCCCCTTCAGCATCAGCCCCGCCATCTGCCTGGGCGTCGTGCGCGATGTCGGCGACAGGCCGGAATGGTTGGCCCTGGCGAAGCCGGACCAATCGACTTCGGCAACGGCGGTGCGGAGCCAGGAGTCCACCGTGGTCACCGAGTCGGCGAGGCTCGTCGGCGGGGCGCCGCGAAGCCTGGCCGCGGTCCCGAGGCCGACCATCTCGGCCGCCATGTTGTTGCTGTGCTCGAGGAGACGACGCACCACCTCGGCCAGACGCGGACTCTCGTGGAGATGCAGGCGACGAGCGTCGGCCGGTCGGAGGCCGGGGACCGGCATCGGCAGGCTCACGCCCTCTCGCTCGGCCAGGCGCCGGACCACGAGCGCGGCGTTGAGTGCCGGCCGCTTCACCGGCAGCCAGGCGCGGCCTGCGGTCGGCAGGTTGGCGAGAAGCCAGCGATCCGGTCCCTCCGACAGGAACCGGTAGGGCAGCGGCACCGGCGCCGGCGACACCAGCAGGCGGATGCCGTCGGCCCTGAGGCGGGCACCATCGGAGACCGCGAGCGCCGAGGCCTCGCGCCCGCCCGCCTTCCAGTCGACCAGCACCCGGTTGAAGTCGAGCGCGAGCGCCCCGATGCCGGGGTTGTAGGAGGAATTCTCGGGTTGCGCCGGGTCGATCTCGGTCATCTCGGGCCATGCCGAGGCGTCGTAGACGAAGCGCTCGATCCGCGCCCCCCGCTCCTTAAGCCGGCGGAAGGCCGGCCTCAGGTCCTCCGGCGTCAGCAGCGGATCGCCGCCGCCGACCAGGACCAGGGTCGTCCCCTGCATCGCCAGCTCGGTCTCGAAGCGGTGATCGGCGCCAAGGACGGCGAGTGCGGCGATCGCCGTCGGCAGCTTGGCGACAGACGCCGGAACCACGCCGCGGTCGCCCTGGTGCTCGGCGAGCACCTGGCCGTCCTCGGCATCCAGGACGACGAACCCCACCTGGTCCAACCCCATTCCCTGGGCAAAGGCGAGCGCGGCAAGCCCATCCGCGGCCGGCGCCGGGCGGGCGCAGGCGAGCGAGAGGGCGAGGACTCCAAGGACGATCGACCGCAACAGGGCCTCCGGACGGGCTCTCTTTCTCCTCCAAGCGGCCCGGTCCCGGCAACTCCGATTAACCAGACATTAACCAGGAGCACGGAGATTTGGAGGTGGCAGCCATTGGCTGCCGGCCCATTCAATCTGGGGACAAGGCGACAATTCCGGTGAGCACGGCGGCGGTCGATACGAAGCAGGAGCCGACTAATGCGCCCGCACGGGCAACGCATTTCGCGTTCCAGCATCCGGTCTTCAACGTGAAGGGCGGCTACTTCGCCTACCTGCGGCCGACAGAAGACATCGGTTTCCACTTCCCCCTGGGCGAGATGTTCGGCGTTACACCGGTGGAACGGCTCCGGAGCGAGTTCCAGCTCGATCCGACAAGCGACGACGCCAAGCTGCTGCTGACGGTCGCGCAGGGTCTCCGCCATGTCCGCGAGATCCGTCCCGGCGATTCGATCCCGAGAGAGATTCTGGACGGTACCGCCTCGTGGTCCGTCGAGGACAGACATCACCTGCTCGCCAACAACCGGCTCGACCTTCAAGTCTGGTCCTGGGCCAAGGGGGGTGAGCGCGTGATCGCGCTTCCCCAGAACCAGGAACAGGTGGCCGGCGACCCTGCGACAAAAAAAGAGATTGCCGAGGGCCGCCTTGCGCTCGCAAGTCAACTCGGCCTTGCCGAGGACGGCGTCAAGGAAATCGAGTTCAGGCTCGAGCGCGTCCGGCGCGAGATCGTCTATATCGAGGCGCTTCGCGACCGGTATGCGTTCATCCATCAGATCGCAGCAGGGCTTGGCCGCTACAACCGAGTCTTCGGCAACGTAAAGAGCGTCGAGGGCGAGCTCGGCCGTGCACGGGCCTTAATGCGGAAGCCACTCGATCTGTTCAACAGCAAGTTCGCCAAGGTCGACGCCAAGACCGGCCAGATCGTGGCGCTGCTCGGCAATACCGATCTGGCGATCGAGCTGATCCGCGAGAACCGCGACGACCTCCACTTCGGCTTCATGGCCTGGGACGGCCTGATCGAGAAGTGGAAGGACGCGGAATTCGAGCGCACGGGAAAAGCGCTGGCACTGATCAAGGAGACCTATCGCTTCCTCGCCACCAACTACACCATGGCGGTGACCTGGGACCTCGCCGGTCAGCGGCACTGACGCGCCCCGCCCGATCGGCTACCCTTGGTCCTCGGAGCAGGGAAGCCGATGTTCGATAGCATCTTCATCATCCTCGGGGGCCTGGGCGAGGCGAAACCGCATCGGCGCGCCGATGAGCGCTTGGCGCGGCTGTTCGACAGCCTGAGGCGGGCGCCCAGCGCGGATGTCGCCGAGACGATCGAGGGCGAGATCTGGCAGAT
The DNA here is from genome assembly GCA_945871425.1 of Rhizobium sp. Q54. Taxonomy (GTDB): domain Bacteria; phylum Pseudomonadota; class Alphaproteobacteria; order SHVZ01; family SHVZ01; genus SHVZ01. The sequence continues at coordinate 15,155 of CAMBVS010000057.1, forward strand.
CTGGTGTGCCGACACCGACGAAGTCGGCCGGCAGATGATGCAGGAAGGGATCACCGCTCTCGCCGCCGGCCGGATCGAGCCGGCGGAGATCGCCTTCGGCAAGCTGATCGACCACGACCCGGATTGCGCCGAGGCCTGGAACAAGCGGGCGACCGCCCGCTTCCTTCTCGACGACAGCCGGGGATCGACCACCGACATCGAGGAGACGCTGATCCGCGAGCCGCGCCACTTCGGCGCGCTCTCCGGCCTCGGCCAGATCATGATGGCGGAGGCCGAATGGGTGGGCGCGACCCTGGCGCTCGAGGCCGCCCTTCGCGCCAACCCGCATCTCAAGAGCGTCAGAACCGCGATCGAGACGCTGAAGCGCCGCATCAAGCGGTTGATGCACTAGCGACACGGCCACTCGCCGATTACGCTTGTCACGATTGCCGGGCGATACTTTCGTTACAGAATTGCGAATCCCACGGGGAGCCCCATGAAATATCTCGCCTCCTTGGCCATGCTCGGCCTGACCCTGGCCGCCGCGACGCCGGCTGCCGCCCAGTCGTCATCGCTCGTCCTCTACAATGCCGGCGGCCTCAAGCTGATGCAGGCGATCGTCGACGACTTCACCAAGAAGAATCCGGCGATCAAGGTCGAGGTCATCAATGGCGGCGTCGGCGAGCTGATCACGCGCATCAGGGCCGAGGCGGCACGCGCGCGGGGCGACGTCTACTTCGCCGCCTCCTCCGACGCCTACGACTTCGCCCTCGACAACTTCGAGAGCTACAAGTCGACCGAGGACGCCGCCTTCGACCGGAAGACCGTGCAGAAGGACAACAAGTACTACGGCTTCTCGCAGCCGCTGCAGGCCTTCGTCATCAACACCAAGATGATGCCGCTCGACAAGGCGCCGAAGAGCTGGGCCGACCTGGCGAAGCCCGAATACAAGGGCAAGGTGCTGATGGCGCAGCCGGCGCAGTCGGGCTCGGCCTATTCGCAGATGTACCAGATCGTCGGCCTCCACGGCTGGGATGCGATGGCCAAGGTCATCCAGAACGGCACCTTCGTGACGTCCTCCAAGCTGGCATACGCCAATGTCGGTACCGGCGAGTTCCCGATCGGCATCACCGGCGAGTTCAACGTGCTGACGATGAAGGACGAGGGCCAGCCGGTCGCCGCGATCTACCCGAGCGAAGGCACCGGCCTCACCATGGACGGCAACGGCATCATCAAGGGCGCGCCGAACCTGGCGAACGCCAAGAAGTTCATCGACTACGCCAACTCCAAGGCGGCGCACGAGATCTTGGTGAAGATCGACAATCGCCGCTCGGTCCGCCCGGACGTGCCGGCGCCGGCGGGGCTGCCGTCGACCACGGAGATCAAGGTCGTCCCCTACGACTCGGTCGCCGCGGCCGGGAAGAAGAAGGAATACCTCGAGCGCTTCGACAAGATCTTCTCGGCGAAGTAACCGCCGAGAGATGCAGATCGCAGCGTTCTCGGCGGCCAAGGACCCCGACCGGCCCGAGGCCAACGAGGATCGTTTCGTCGTCGTCCAGGACCGCCTCTATGCCGTCATCGACGGCGTCACCGACCGGTCCAGTCGTCGCTATGACGGCCGGACCGGCGGCCGCGTCGCCGCCGAGGCGACCGAGGCGGCCCTCCTCTCGCTTGCGGCCGAAGGCGCCCACCCCACTCTGGATGCCGCCGGCCTGCTCGCCCGGCTGAATGCCTCGTTCCAGGCGGTCTATCGCCGCCACGGCGTGCTGGAGGAAGCGAAGGCGGCCGAGACCAGCCGCTTCGGCAGCACGCTCGCGCTCGCCGTCGACCGCCGCGACCGGTTCGGCTTCTTCTTCGTCGGCGACAGCGGCATCCGCTTCAACGGCGGCGAGATCGTGCGCCACGACAAGGATCTCGACCACATCACCGCCACGCTTCGTGGCTTCGCCTACCGCAAGGTCGCGAAGGCAGGCGCCGATCCGACGGCAACCGAGCTCGCCTCGCGCGCGCTCTGCTGGCGCGGTGTCGGCAGCCTGCCGGCGGAAGCCGCCAGCTGGATCGGCGAGGCCGACCTGGTCGAGATACGCGAGGCGGCTCTCGCCCGGCTCACCTCCGAGCTGCCGAAGATCCCGGTCGCGGACATCACGCGCATGATCGACAACGGCATCATCGGCGCCCAGGGCGGCTATCAGAACCGGCCGGACCTGGCTCTCGGATATTCGAGCCTCGACGGCTTCAGCCTGACCGTGGCCGGCATCGAGGCCTTCGACCGGCCGAAGGCCGGGATCGCGACGCTGGAGCTCTACACCGACGGCTACTTCGCGCTTCCCGACCGCCCGACCATCGCCGCCTGGGAAGCCAAGGCCGACGAGGTCGAGCGCGTCGACCCGGCCAAGGTGTCCCTCTATCCCTCGACCAAGGGGTCGCTCGGCCGCATCCGCGCCGACGACCGCACCGTCGTCATCGTCTCGAACGGAGATCCGGCATGACCGCCCGCACTCTCGACGTCGGCGGCCTCAGCAAGCGCTTCGCGCTGGCCGGAGGCGACGTCGTCGCGGTCGACAACGTGACCTTCAAGGTCGAGGAAGCCGAGTTCTTCACCATGCTGGGACCCTCCGGCTGCGGCAAGACGACGACGCTCCGCATGATCGCCGGCCTGGAAGAGCCCAGCGCCGGCACCATCGTCTTTAACGGCCAGGACTACACGCGGGTGGACGCGCGCCACCGCAACATCGGCATGGTCTTCCAGTCCTATGCCCTCTTCCCGCACCTGACGATCTTCGAGAACGTCGCCTACGGGCTTCGCGTCCGCGGGATGAGCAACGATGACCTCCGCGCCCGCGTCATGCGCATCCTCGACCTTCTGGGCCTGGGCGGGCTTGCCGAGCGCCATCCCGGCGGGCTGTCCGGCGGCCAGCAGCAGCGCGTGTCGATCGCCCGCGCCCTGGTCTACGAGCCCGGCATGCTGCTGCTGGACGAGCCGCTGGCCAATCTGGATGCCAAGCTGCGCGTGCAGATGCGCGAAGAGATCCGCCGCATCCAGCGCGAACTCGGCATCATGTCGCTCTACGTCACCCACGACCAGGAGGAGGCGATGTCGGTCTCCGACCGCATCGCCGTCTTCAATCTGGGCAAGCTTCGCCAGGTCGGCCGGGCCGAGGAGGTCTATTCGGCCCCGGCGACGCCTTTCGTCGCCGACTTCATCGGCAAGGCCAACTTCTTCAAGGCGACCGCGCACGCCGAGGGTCGGTTCGTGCTCGCCACCGGCGTCGCCGTCAGCCCGCGCCTGTTCTTCGAGATGCCGGCCGACGAGGCCGACGTCGCAGGATTCGATACGGTGGTCATGCTGCGGCCGGAGCGGCTCCGCCTGGATGCGACGCGGGGCAAGCTGCCGTGCCGGATCCTCCGCCGGCAGTTCCTGGGCGGCATCATCCGCTACTCGGTCGAGGCCGAGGGCACCAAGCAGACGCTGACCATCGACGCGCCCCGCGATCTCGTCGGCACCGGCGAGGGCGCCGGCGCCTTCCTCGACTTCGACGACAACGACGCCATCGCCTATGGCAGCGCCCGATGACCACGGTCGCGCTCGCGCCCGGCTCCGAGCGGCGGTCCGTCGACTGGATCCCGATCCTGGTCGGCGTGGTCACGATCGTGACCACGCTCTTGTTCCTGGTCTATCCGCTGGTGCGCGCCATCGGCGGCGCCTTCGTCGCGAACGGCGATCCGCTGGCGATCGAGAACCTGACGCTGGCCAATTTCGAGCGCTTCTTCACCTCGGCCAGCTACAAGCGCGCCTTCTGGCACTCGCTCGTGGTCGGCCTCGCCGCGACCTTGCTTGCCACGCTGCTGGCGCTGCCGCTGGCCTATGCGGTCGCCCGCGTCGACATCCCCTTCCGCCGCGCCATCGTGGCGCTCGCGGTGCTGCCGCTGATCTCGCCGCCGTTCATCGGGGCCTATTCCTGGATCATCCTGCTCGGCCGGAACGGGCTGATCACCCGCGCCATCGCCGAGACCTTCGGGGTCCAGCTGCCGTCGATCTACGGCCCCTTCGGCGTCATCTCGGCACTGGCGCTCGGATACTTCCCTTACGTCTTCCTGATCGTGCAGGGCGCGCTCGCCGCCAGCGATCCCTATGTCGAGGAGGCGGCGAGGATGATGGGGGCGTCGCGCTGGCGCATCCTTCGCACCATCACCTTCCCCTCGGTGGTGCCGTCGATCGCCGCCGGCATGCTGATCGTCTTCATCAAGGTTCTGGGCGATTTCGGCGTGCCCTCGATCCTCGGCGGCGAGTATCAGGTGCTGCCGACGCTGATCTACTATCAGATCCACGGCTTCTTCAATCTGAACGCCGCCGCCGCCATCGCCATGGTCAACGTGGCGCTGACCATCGGTGCGCTCGGCGTGCTGGCCTGGGTCAACCGCCGGCGCACCTTCGCTACCTTGACTGGCGTCGCCCGCGCGTCGAAGCGCGCGACCGGCTTCGGCGCCAAGCTCGGCGCCAGCCTCTATGTCTTCACCGTCCTGTTCATCGCGCTTCTGCCGCAGATCACCGTGGTGGTCTCCTCCTTCGTCGAGCGCTGGTCGGGCAGCCGTATTCCGCTGGTCTGGGGCTTTCGCAACTTCGAACGCGTCTTCACCACCCTGAGCCAGCCGGTGATCAACAGCCTGATCCTGGGCGGCACGGCCACCATCGTCTGCGTCGTCTTCGGCACGGTCACCGCCTACTACGTGTCGCGGAAACGCTTCTTCGGGCGCTGGGCGCTCGATCTCACGATCATGCTGCCCTTCGTGCTGCCGGGCCTGGTCGTCGGCGTGGCATATCTGGTCGGGTTCAACGACGGTTGGATCATCCTGACCGGCACGGCGACGATTCTGGTGCTGGCCTATTTCACCCGGCGCGTCGCCTACATCTTCCGCTCCGTGCAGGCGGCGGTCGGCCAGATCGACGGCAAGCTGGAGGAGGCTTCCACGCTCTGCGGCGCCGACTGGGCGACCACCATGCGCCGCGTCGTCGTGCCGCTGATCACGCCGGCGATCCTGGCCGGTGCCATCCTGGTCTTCGCGACGCTGCTCGGCGAGATCAGCGTGACGATCCTGCTGTTCTCGGCCAAATGGAAGACGATCTCGATCGCGATCTACGAGTACGTGATCTCGGACGAGCTCCACAACGCCAGCGCCATGGGCACCGTCGCCATCGTGCTCACCTTGATCCTGGTGCTGGGTGCCAGCCGGCTGGTCGGCCGCAGCATGGCGGATCTCTTCCGCTAGCTGAGCGGCGCCTGCTCGAGGCTCGAGACCTCGTTGGTGACGGTCGTCCGCCGCATGTCGCGGACCTCGGCCGGGTCGTAGCGCCGGGCCCGGTGCATAGTGACGCGGTTGTCCCAGATCACCAGGTCGAACGGCCGCCAGACATGGGCATAGACGAACTGCCGCTGCGTCGCGTGCTCGGCCAGGTCGCGGATGAACGAGCGCGCCTCCGGCATCGGCCAGCCGACGATGGTGCCGATGTGGGACGAGAGATAGAGCGACAGCCGGCCCGTCACCGGATGTCGCCGCACCAGCCGCTGCAGCACGGGGATACAGAGCTGCTTCTCCGCCTCGGTGAACTCGGTGAAGCCGAGGATGCCGCGCGAGTACATCTGGCTGTGCTCGCAGATCAGGTCGTGGACCTGGGCCTTGGTCTCCTGGTCCAGCGTGTCGTAGGCGGCCCGCATGTCGGCGAACTCGGTATTGCCGCCCTTCGGCGGGATCACCCGCGCCGAGAGCAGAGAGTACTTTGCCGGCACCTTCTTGAACGAGCTGTCGGAGTGCCAGAGCAGGTTGCCGAGGCCGAACAGGCGGCGCCGGTCGTCCCGCGCCATGATCCTGTTGTTCTGGTCGAGGTTGGAGATGTCGTTCAGGTCCATGCTGATCCGGCGTTCCTCGACCGGGCGGAGATCGCTGATCGCATCCTCGAGCGGTCCCAGCTGGCGCGAGAAGGCAACCTGCTGTTCGTCGGATAGGCGCTGGTCGTGGAATACCAGAACGCCGAAGCGGGTCATGCCGTCATGGATGGCGGCGACCTCCTCGGGCGTCAGGGTCTTCGACAGGTCGATGCCGCTCACCTCGCCAGCAAAGGTGGGCCTGGAAACGGGATCGCAGGGGCGGACGGAGATGCTCATTCCTGATCTCGGGACAGCTTATGCCTGTTCGCTAACGCTAGGACGCTTGCCCGCGATCGGCAACCGGCACCGCATGCCGCAGATGGACCGCGCCGACTGCCACCAGCAGCTCGTAGAGCGGCAGGAAGGCATCGAAGAAACCCTCCCATGAACCGAGCTCGGCCCCGGCCTCGGCGTGAATCTGCGCAAGGCTGCGCTGACCGTCGATGAGGCCGGCGGCCCGCGCGAGCGGCGGCGAGAGCGAGAAGGTCAGCGACAATCCGCCACGGTCGCGATGGCTCACTGGCGTACCCGGCGGAGCGCTCCGGATCTCGTTGAGGACCTGATCGAAGAAGGGCATGAGAACCGCGTTCCGGTCCGCTGCCGTCAAACGGGTCGCGACGGGGTTTTCCCGGCGCACGGCATAGAATGTGTGTTTATGGAGCGCGCAGGTCACCAGCTCGGCGATCGCCGCCTGCTCCTCCGGCGGACGCGCGCTCGCGCGCGCCAGCAGCTCCGGATCCTTCAGCAGGAAGCGCGGCTCGTAGAGCCAGCTCGGCGTGAAGCTGGCGATACGAAGGCCGGCGGAGGCGACAAGGCGACGCACCTCCGGAACGCGGTAGGCGATGTCGCGTGGGTGCAGAAGCAGGTCGACGAGGCCCGCGTCGTCGGCGAGGTCCGCCTTGACCAGGGTGTTGCGCCGGAAAAGATTGGTCTCCGGAAGGTCGGCCAGCAGCCGGTGCGCCGCCTCGACCTTGCCCGCCAGCGTGTCTTCCGGCGTCAGGCGCCGCAGCAGGTCCTGGACGTGATAGACGCCGGTGCGGCCGGTCTCGCCGTAGACCATGATGCCGAGGCCACCATCGGGTGCGAGCACCTCGACGAGGGCCCCGAGGCCGCGCTCCGGGCACTCCAGGTGATGAAGCACGCCGCAGCAGTCGATGTAGTCGTAGGGGCCGGGGCAGAGCGCCGGCACGTCCTCGATCCGCCCGGTGACGAAGCGGAGGTTCCGGAGGCCCCGGGCGCGTGCCCGCCCCTCGCAGATGGCGCGCGAGGCCTCCGACATGTCGAGATAGGTGACGTCGCCGCCGATCGGATCCTGGGAGAGCTGGACGGCGAGGGCGATCGTCGAATCGCCGGTGCCGCCGCCGGCGACGAGCACGCGGAGCCGGCGGCCGCGCGGACGGCGGCCGCCAAAGACGTGGTGGATCACTTCCGGAAGATGGCTCGGCGACATCACCAGGAGGCGCTCGGCCTCCTCCCGCGGATCGCGCTGCGGATAGGGATAGGCCTCGTACTGCTGGTGAACCTTGTCCACGTGCCCTTCTGCGGCGGTGCGTCGCCGGCCAGACGCTAGTGTCCCGAGTCTGAAGTTCGCCGACACGGATAAGACTCAGTCGTAATGGACGCTCCCTGGATTTTTCAGGGAGGATGTTGCGATGGGGAGTTCTGTCTTGCCGCGGTTGGAGCTGAGTGCGAGTGAGCGCTCTGAGTTGCTGTCG
>CAMBVS010000058.1 GCA_945871425.1 Rhizobium sp. Q54
GTCGAAGACCAGCGAGCCGCCATCGTCCATGCGCTGATCCAACGGCAGCTCCGGCCCGACGCCGCCGAGGCCGAAGGGGCACCATTCGCCGCCGGCGATGCCGACGGTCTCGGGCGAGCGGATGGCGAGCACCTGCTCCGCCCCTCCCCCGCCTTCGAGCAAGACGCCGGGCGCCAGCGTATAGGCGCGGTCCTTCAGGTTCGGCGACGGCCAGGAGGGCTCGGTGACCCAGCGGCCGGGGCGCGTGTCGTAGAACGCCTTCGGCGGCACGCTGTCCTGCATCCAGGCCTTGAACATCGGCTCCTTCATGATGCCGGTGTCCCGGCCCTTCAGCCAGTGGTCCCACCAGCGGATCTGCTCGCCGACATAGTCGATCATCGGGCCGGGATAGGCGAAGTGCGGGCGGCCGTGTCCCCAGGGACCGACCAGCCCCTTCTTCGGGCATTTCAGGTGCTGAAGCATGCGGAAGACGGCGTTGGAATAGCCGTCGACCCAGCCGCCGACCGCATAGACCGCACATTGGATGGACGAGTAGTCCTCGCAGATGGAGCCGTGCTTCCAGAAGGCGTTTCGGCGCTGATGCGTCAGCCAGTCGCCGATCTGCGGATGGACGGAGTCGAGGCGCTCCTGCCACATCGCCCGCCAGCGCTCGCCGACGATGGCGGGATCGGGCGGCCGGCCGCGCTGGGTGAAGAACTGCTGTCCCCAGGAGAGGATGTCGTTCATCAGGGCGCCGCCCATGTAGTGCATGTCGCCGGCGTAGCGGTCGTCGGTGGAGACGGCGGTGACGATCGCCTTCAAGGCCGGCGGCCTGAGCGCCGCCACCTGGAGCGCGTTGAAGCCGCCCCAGGATCCTCCGAACATGCCGACCTTGCCGGTGCACCAGGGCTGCTTCGCGATCCAGCCGATGACCTCGACGCCGTCCTCCAGCTCTTGGCGCAGGTACTCGTCATGCATCAGCCCGTCGGAGTCGCCCGCGCCGCGGCAGTCGACCCGCAGCGCCGCATAGCCGTGGCCGGCGACATAGGCATGGGTCTGGTTGTCGCGGCGCGCGGTGAAGTCGCGCTTGCGGTAAGGGATGTACTCGATCACCGCCGGGACCGGGGCCGTCTCGGCGTCCTCAGGCAGCCACAGCTTGGCCGCGATCCGCGAGCCGTCTTTCAGCGGGATGAAGATGTTCTCGACGACGCGTATGGACTGCGGCAGCGTTTCGACGACCCGCATCGTTCCCCCCGGACCCGTTCCTCCAGGGTAGTGTGGAGCAAGGCGGCGGTTGGGCGCAATCGGATGACAGGCGAGGCGGAACCATGACGGTGATCGTGAAGTCTTTCCCGCGGAAACTGCGGGAGATCGAGACGATGTGGATCACGCTCGCCGATGGCTGCCGGCTCGCCGCCCGGGTCTGGCTGCCCGAGGATGCGGATGCGAAGCCGGTGCCGGCGATCCTGGAATACCTGCCCTATCGCCGCCGCGACGGAACGGCGACGCGCGACGCCCTGATGCACCCCTACATCGCCGGCCGCGGCTATGCCTGCGTCCGCGTCGACCAGCGGGGATCGGGCGATTCCGACGGCGTGCTCACCGGCGAGTACCTGAAGCAGGAGCTGGATGACGGCGTCGAGATCATCGCCTGGCTGGCCGGGCAGCCCTGGTGCACCGGCAATGTCGGGATCATCGGCAACTCCTGGGGCGGCTTCAACGGCCTCCAGCTCGCCGCGCTCCAGCCGCCGGCCTTGAAGGCGATCATCACCTCCTGCTCGACCGACGACCGCTATGCCGACGACGTCCACTACATGGGCGGCTGCGTCATCAACGACAATCTGCGCTGGGCATCCACCATGTTCTCGCACAACGCCCGGCCGCCGGACCCGACGGTGGTCGGCGAGCGCTGGCGCGAGATGTGGATGGATCGGCTCGAGAACAGCGGCCTCTGGGTCGAGACCTGGCTCGAGCACCAGCGCCGCGACGAATTCTGGAAGCACGGCTCGGTCTGCGAGGACTATGCGAAGATCAAGTGCGCGGTCTACGCCGTCGGCGGCTGGATGGACGCCTACACCAACGCCATCCCGCGGCTGATGGCGAACCTGACCGGGCCCAAGAAGGCGATGATCGGCCAATGGGCGCATCGCTACCCGCATATGGCGCAGCCGGGGCCGCCGGTGGGCTTCCTCAAGGAGGCGCTGCGCTGGTGGGACAAGTGGCTGAAGGGGATCGAGACCGGCGTCATGGACGAGCCGGCGCTCAGGATCTGGATGCTGGACAGCGTCGAGCCCAAGACCTTCTACGACTCCCTTCCCGGCCGCTGGGTCGCCGAGCCGGGCTGGCCGCCGCCGAGCGTGACTCCGACGCGCTTCTCGATCGGCGCCGGCCGCCTGTCGCGCTCCCCCGCCGCCGCCGAGGCGGTCGAGGTCCGCTCGCCGCAGACCCTCGGCCACACCATCGGCAAGTGGTGCCCCTACGGCCTCTTCCCGGACCTGCCCGGCGACCAGCGCGACGATGACGGCGGCGCACTCTGCTTCGACACCGAGCCTTTGGCCGAGACGATCGAGATCCTGGGCGCCCCGGCGGTGGAGCTGGAGCTCGCCTCCGACAAGCCGCAGGCGCTCCTCGCCGTCCGGCTCTCCAACGTCTATCCCTCGGGGGCGGCGACGCGGGTCAGCTATGGCCTGCTCAACCTGACCCATCGCGACAGCGACGAGGCGCCGGAGCCGCTGGTGCCGGGCAAGACCTACAAGATCCGGGTCCAGCTCAACGACGTGGCCCAGGCGTTCCCGAAGGGCCACCGCATCCGCATCGCCGTCTCCACCGCCTACTGGCCGCTGGCCTGGCCGTCGCCGGAGGCGGCGACGCTGACGATCCGCTCCCCCGGCAGCGCCCTGACCCTGCCGATCCGCGGCGCCTCGACGCTCGATGCGACGCTGACGCCGCTGCCGCCCCACGAGCTGCCGGAAGCCTTGAAGACGACGACGATCAAGAAGGGCGGCATCACCCAGACGCTGACCAAGGACCGCCCGAGCGGCGCGCTCCGCTACGTCTTCGAGAACGACGCCGGCACCACCCGCCTCGACGGCATCGACCTCGAGACCAGCGGCTATGCCAAGGACGACTTCTCGATCCACCCGGACGAGCCGCTGACGGCGCGGGCCGAGGTGACGGGATTCACCGCGCATGAGCGCAAGGGCTGGCGCTGCGAGACCCGCACCCGCACGGTGATGACCGCGACCCCGACCACCTTCGAGCTGGAGGCGACGCTGGACGCCTATGAAGGCGACGCGCGGGTCTTCGCCAAGAGCTGGAAGGTGTCGATCCCGAGGGACAACGTGTAGGGCGACGCAAACATGGGATGATTGGCCGGCGGCGGCGGCTTCTTAGCCGGGAGCGGACATGAGCGGCCTCTCGATCCCGAGCGAGGGTGTGACCCATAACGGACGTGGCGCTCCTATTAGCCGTTCCAATACTTGCGACGAATCAAGATGAGAACTGCGGGGATTTGGGACAATGTCGGGGAGGAACGTTCATCGACAGTGGAGACGGCAGCGATGCATCGACTGACGAAAGCGCTTCTCACGATCCTGCTGACCACGTCGACGCTCTTGTATGCGCCGCCCGCAATGGCGCAGCAAGTCGCTCACCCTTGGCCTACCCACGAATGGCCGCTCTCCTCACCTGAGGAGCAGGGCATGAGCTCGGAGCAGCTCGCTCGCCTGGTCGAGTTCGGCGCGGGTAACAACATGGACAGCGTGCTGGTGACGCGCCACGGCCGGATCGTGCTGGAGGCGACTTACGCGCCGTTTCGCGCCGGACTGAAGCACCGGGTCAACTCGGTGACCAAGTCCGTCGTCAGCACCCTGGTCGGAATAGCGCTGAGCGAGGGCCTGATCGACAGCACCGACCGCCGGGTCGTGGATTTCTTTGCTGATCGCACGATCGCCAACCTCGACGATGCCAAGAAGGCGATCACCGTCCAGCATCTGCTCGACATGACATCGGGCTTCGTCTGGCAGGAAGGTCTGAGCGGTGGCGGTGCATCCGCCATCGCCATGTCGCGCACTTCTGACTGGCAGCAATTCGTCCTCGACCAACCGATGGCAGAAGCGCCAGGTACGCGCTTCTACTACAACAGCGGCAACAGCCATCTGCTATCGGCCATCCTGAGCAAGGTCACAGGCAGGAGCGCCATCGACTATGCGCGGGACAAGCTGTTCGGGCCGCTCGGCATCGACGACGTGCTGTGGCAGGCCGATCGGCAGGGCATCTCGACAGGCGGTTCGGGCCTCCGCCTGCAGCCGCGCGACATGGCGAAGATCGGCTATCTCTGGCTGCGCGGCGGCGAGTGGGACGGCAAGCAGATCCTGCCGGCCGCGTGGATCGAGGGCGTGCGCAAGGCCGACCTCGACATGCGCGAGATCTGGGCGCGCAACCTGCGCTACGGCCGCCAGTTCTGGGCGATGCCTCTGCGCGACGCCTTCATGGCGGTAGGCTACAACCGCCAGATCATCGTCGTTATGCCCAAGCTCGACATCGTGGCAGTGGTGACCGGTTCGTCACGTTTTCCCAGCTCGGGCGACATCCCGACCTCGCCGGGTTACAACTTCGATACGCTGGTCGGCTATCTCACCGCAGCCGTTACCTCCGACTCAGCCGTCGCAGCAGATCCAGCGGCGATGGCTAAGCTTGCCGCGCAGATAGAAGCGGCCGCAATCGAGCAGCCGGCGCAGGCCGGCGGGTCATCGCCGATGGCCAAAGCTGTCTCGGGGAAGACCTGGCGTTTCGCCGCCGGCAATTCGCTGCGCCTCAAGTCCCTCACCTTGAAGCTCGACGTGCCCGAACCGACCTACGAGTTCGAGCTCCACGAGGGACCGCCCGGGGAGCCGGTCGGAAAGTTCGGCGGACCGATCGGCCTCGATGGCCGCTATAGCGTCGGCGGACGCTTGTCCAACGGGCTGAGCGCCGCACGCGCCACGTGGTCGGCCGACGGCGGGAGCTTCGTGCTTGAGTTTCAGGCGCTCGGCAACGACAACGTCGCGCGGTTGACGCACCTGTTTACCGACACGACCGTCGAGATGACATACGAGGGGGCGGGCGGCTTCAGGGCGAAAGTGCAGGGACGGGTCGACGACTGAGACGACCCCTTCGCCGACGTCCGGATCTGGCTAGTTCCGGCAGTCCCGATATCCACCGAGGATCTGTCCGCAGCGCCCCAGAAGCGGCCGCTCAGACTCGGTCGCTGAAACGCCTCTTCGCTCCGCCCCCGCCCAGCCCCCACTGCGCGGGAGCGGGTTCCGCAGCGAGTGACGCCGCGATCCGGCAGGCCTTGCTTCGGCGATGCCCTCATTGCGGCGAGCGTTACGGGCATCTCCGCTCGGACGATGCCGCGCCCTGGCTCACCATCCTCGTGGTCGGCCGCATCGTGATGCCGCTGCTGCTCGCCGTCGAAACCGGGGTCTCGCGGCCGGACCGGGTGTCGATGACGCCGTGGCCGGCCCTCGCCCTGGTCGCCGTCGTCCTGCCGCGCGCGAAGGCCGTCTTCCTCGGCGTCATCTGGGCCGCCGGCTCGCCGGGATCGGCGCGCGGCTAGGGCGCGAGACGCGCCAGGTCCGCCCTCACCCGATCGAGGACCGGGGCCCAGTCTCGGTCGGCGCCCTGCCGGTAGAGCCGCATGCCGGGATACCAGGGGCTGTCGTCCCGATCCAGCAGCCAGCGCCAGTCGGCTTCGTAGGACAGCAGCACCCAGGTCGGCCTGCCCAGGGCCGCGCTCAGATGCGCCACGCTGGTGTCGACGGTGACGATCACGTCCAGCAGCTCGCAGAGGGCGGCGGTGTCGGCGAAGTCGGCGAGAGACTCGCCCGATCGCCGGACATGCGGATGGGCCTGCAGGATCGCCCGGTCGGCGCTCTCCACGTCCTTCTGCAGGCTGACGACCTCGCAACCGTCCGGCATCCGTTCGAGGAGCGCCGCCAGGCCGACCCGGCGGTTGTGGTTGTTCTTCTGGATGACGCTTCCGCTCCACGCGATCCCGACCCGCGGCTTCGTCCGCAGGGCCAGCCGCTTCGACCACTCCGCCACTCTCGCGCTGTCGCTGCGGAGATAGGCCCGGCCTCCCGGGATGCTGTCGATGTCGGTTTCGAACGCCAGCGGCAGAGACAGCAACGGACAGTGAAAATCGAAGGGCGGCAGTGCCGCCCCCAGTGCCACGAGCTCGGCCACCCCCTCCAAACCCTGCAGCACGGCCATCAGGTCCCGCCGCACCTCCATGATCACGCGCGCGCCCCGCGCGGCCACCAGGGCGGCATAGCGGCAGAACTGGATCGTGTCGCCGAAGCCCTGCTCGCTGTGCAGCAGGATGGTCCTGCCCTCCAGGGACTCGGTGCCCAGCCAGAGCGGCTGCGGAAAGCCGCGCCTGACGGAGGCCAACGGCTCCTGCTTCCACCGCCACTCGAACAACGGCCATCCGCGCCTGAAGTCGCCGGCCAGCAGCAACGCCATGGCGTCGTTCAAGCGGGCTTCGGCGTAGTCCGGCCGGATCGCGATGGCGCGGTCGTAGCCGGCGACCGCCTCCGTCAGCCGCCTCGACTCGTGCAGCAGAAGGCCGCGGTTGTACCAGGCGTCCGCATGGTCCGGCTTCAAGGCGAGGGCGCGGGCGTAGCCGGCAAGGGCCTCGGCCCCGCGCCGGCTCTCCTGCAGCGCGAGGCCGCGATTGTAGTGGGCATCCGCCGAGCCCGGCGCGACGGCAAGGGCGCGCCCGTAGCCGGCGAGCGCCTCTGCCGGCCGGTTCAGGTCCTTGAGCGCGGTGCCGCGATTGCCGAAGGCGTCGGCGTAGTCCGGCTTGAGCGCGATGGCGCGGTCGTAGCTGGCGCGAGCGTCCTCGCCGCGACGCAGATCCTTCAGCGCATTGCCCCGGCAGTAGTGGGATTCGGCGAGGTTCGGCCTGACCGCAAGCGCACGCTCGAAGCCGGCGAGCGCCTCGTCCATGCGCCCGAGCGCGTGACGTGCCGCGCCGCGATTGTGCAGGGCCTCGGCGTGAGCGGGGTCGAGGGCGAGGGCGCGGCCATAGCTGGCGAGCGCCTCCCCGCCGCGCCCCAGCGCCTGGAGCGCGCCGCCGCGGTTGTAGTGGGCGTCGGCATGGCCGGCATCGACCGCGACGGCGCGCCCGAAGCTGGACGCCGCCTCGCCTGGCCGCCCCAGGTGAAGAAGGGCGAGGCCGCGATTGACGTAGATCGACACGTCGCCGGGATGGACCGCGATCGCCCGCGCGATGAGCCCGGCCGCGTCCGCGAACCGTCCGGTCTGCAGCGACATGACGCCCAAGAGGTGCAGCCCGTTGACGTTCTGCGCGTCGGCCGCGAGCACCTCCAGATAGAGCGCCTGCGCCTCCGCCAGCCGCCCCTGCTGATGCAGCGTCCATGCCCGGTGAACCAGGGCATCGAGCGGGGCCGTCGGCGGGGCATCGGGAGGTGGGGCGGCGCTGTTGGACACGGTTGCCGGATCTGGGGTCGGAGCGGACGATAGAGAACTTCTCCGCGGGACGCCACGCGGCGAAAAGGCGCCATCGGCGCCTGTTCGCTGCCCCGCACCTCGGCTAGAGTGTGCCCCTCTCCCGCGCCTCGGAAGTCCCCATGAAATCGCATTATCGGGTCGTCGTCATCGGCGGTGGCGTCGTCGGCTGCTCGGTCCTCTATCACCTGGCGAAGCTGGGCTGGACCGACGTGGCGCTGGTCGAGCGCAGCGTGCTGACCTCGGGATCGAGCTGGCATGCCGCCGGCATCTTCCACGCCCTGAACGCCGATCCCAACATCGCGGCGCTGCAGGCCTACACCATCAAGCTGTTCAAGGAGATCGAGGCCGAGTCCGGCCAGAACGTCGGGCTGCACATGACCGGCGGCATCAACGTCGCCAGCGCGCCCGAGCGCTGGGAATGGCTGAAGGCGGCCTATCGCATCTTCCAGACCATGGGCATCGACACCGCCCGCCTGGTCGGCCGCGACGAGATCAAGGCGATGTGGCCGCTGATGGACGTCAGCGACGTGCTCGGCGGGCTCTACGACGTCAACGAAGGCCACATCGACACCTACGGCGCCACCTACGCCTATGCCGGCGCGGCCAAAAAGCGCGGCGCCGAGATCATCGAGCACAACCGCGTGCTGGGACTGAACCCCACGCAAGGCGGCTGGGAGGTTGTCACCGAGACGGGCAAGATCGCCTGCGAGCACGTGGTCAACTGCGGCGGCCTCTGGGCCAAGCAGGTGGGGCTGATGGCCGGCCTCGACCTGCCGGTGACGCCGATGGAGCACCACTACCTGGTGACCGAGACCATCCCCGAGATCGCGGCGATGTCGAGCGAGCTGCCGCTGATCGTCGACCTCGAGGGCTTCACCTATACCCGCCAGGAGGGCAAGGGCCTGCTGGTCGGCCTGTACGAGAAGAACTTCAAGCACTGGAACATGGAGGGCGCCCCCTGGGACTTCGGCATCGAGCTGAACCAGGAGGACATCGACCGCATCGCGCCGGAACTCGAGTTCGGCTTCAAGCGCTTCCCCTGCCTGCAGACGGCCGGCATCAAGAAGTGGGTGAACGGCTCCTTCACCTTCACCCCCGACGGCAACCCGCTGGTGGGCCAGGCCCCGGGCGTGCCCAACTACTGGACCGCCTGCGGCGTCATGGCGGGCTTCCTCCAGGGCGGCGGCGTCGGCTTGAGCCTGGCCGAGATGATGGTGAACGGCGAGGCCTCGACCGACATCTGGGGCATGGACATCGCCCGCTACGGCGGCTGGGCGTCCAACCGCGAGTATCTGAGGCAGACGACCGGCCAGTTCTACTCGCGCCGCTTCGTCATGACCTATCCGAACGAGCAGCTCTGGGCCGGCCGCCCGCTCCGAACCGCCCCCGCCTACGACGCGATGACCCAGAACGGCATGCGCTGGGGCGCGATGTGGGGACTCGAGATCCCGCTCTACGTAGCTCCTTCGAAGGACTTCGAGGAAACGCCGACGCTGAAGCGCTCGAACGCGCATGACATCGTCGGCGCCGAATGCCGGAAGACGCGGAGCGGCGTCGGCCTCCTCGATACCACGGGCTTCTCGCGCTACGAGGTGACGGGACCGAAGGCCCAGGCATGGCTCGACCGCGTCATGGCCTCGAAGCTGCCCGGTCCCGGCCGCTGCGCGCTGGCGCCGATGCTGGCGCCCTCAGGCAAGCTCCGCGGCGATCTGTCGGTGTTCAACTGGGGCGACGGCACCTGGTGGATCATGGGCTCCTACTACCTCCGCCAATGGCACATGCGGTGGTTCCAGGACCACATCGGGGACGGCGTCTCTGTCCGCGACATCTCCGACGACTGGGTCGGCTTCTCTCTCTCCGGTCCGCGCTCGCGCGAGTTGCTGGAAGCCGTGGTGACGAACGCCGACGTCTCGAACCGGGCCTTCCGCTTCCTCGCCTGCCGCGACCTCGACGTCGGCATGACTCGCGCCAGGGTCGGCCGCCTCTCCGTCAACGGCGAGCTGGGCTACGAGATCAACGTGCCGGCCTCGGAACACCTGACGCTCTATCGCACGCTGAAGAAGGCCGGCGTCGATTTCGGCATGGTGGAAATCGGCTTCAACGCCATGCTCAGCCTGCGGATCGAGAAGTCCTTCGGCCTCTGGAACCGCGAGTTCACTCAAGTCTACACGCCCGGCGAGACCGGCCTCGACCGCTGGATCAATTTCGACAAGAGGGACTTCATCGGCCGCGACGCGGCGCTGAAGGAACGCGACCAGGGAACGGCGAAGCGCCGCCTGGTGACGCTCGAGATCGCCGCCGGCAACGCCGACGGCTCGGGCTGGGAGCCGGTCTGGCGCGACGGCAAGCGCGTGGGATACATCACCTCCGGCGCCTACGGCCACACCGTCGGCAAGAGCCTCGCCATGGCGCTCCTGGACAAGGAGCACGCGGCGATCGGCACCGAACTCACGGCGCATGTGGTGGGCGTGGAGAGGAAGGCCAGGGTCATCGCGCCGTCGCCTTACGATCCCTCGGGGTCCCGCATGAGGATGTGACTTCGCTTCGCGAAGGACTCCCGAGCGGGACGACGCGGCAGGTCGATCGACTTCCGGCGATCGTACCGGGAGCGTCGGACCACCAAGCGAGGGGCCGTGGGCGTGGCCCTCTGCCCTCTCAGTACCACATGTCCGGCCTCGACTCCTTCTTACGAGCCATGAACGCCTGCAGGGCCTCGTCGATGCCGGGATCGAGCGGCGGCGCCTCGTAGTCCCGGAGCATGGCGCGCCATGTCTCGTTGGCCCGCCGCATCGCGTCCTTGGATCCCGCGTCGCGCCACTGCTCAAAGGGGTTGTTGTCGGCCGTCGCCGAATCCCAGAAGGCGGTCTTGTAGTTCTTCATCGTATGCGCGCAGCCGAAGAAGTGCTTGCCGGGACCGACCTCGCGGAAGGCGTCCAGCGCGAGTGCGTTGTCGTCCAGCGGGATGCCGGCGAGATAGATGTGCAGCGCCGAGCAGAAATCGGCGTCGAGAATGAACTTCTCGTAGCCCATGGCGAGCCCGCCCTCGAGCCAGCCGGCCGAATGCAGGATGAAATGCGCGCCGCACTGGACGGCGGCCTGCATGGAGACGGCGCTTTCCATCATCGCCTGGCCGTCGGGGATCTTCGATGTGGTGAAGGCGCCCGAGCAGCGCAGCGGCACGCCGAGGCGGCGCGTGAGCTGGCCGATGACCAGCGAGCCCAGCGCCGGCTCCGGCGTGCCGAAGGTCGGCGAGCCGGAACGGAGCGCCGTCGAGCTGAGGAAGTTCCCGAGGATCGCCGGCGATCCCGGCCGTTCCAGCTGGCACAGCGCGACGCCGACCATGGCCTCGGCCATCGACTGGGCGATGGCGCCTGCCGTCGTCACCGGCCCCATCGCGCCGCCGAGGATGAAGGGCACCACGACCGTGCACTGGTTGGCGCGCGCATAGGCGCGCAGCGCCTTGCTCATGGCCGCGTCATAGACCAGAGGCGAGTTGACGTTGATGTTGCCCATGATGACGCAGTTGCGATCGACGAAGTCGGCGCCGAACGCCAGCCGCGCCATGTCGATCGACTCCTCGGCCCGCTCCTCTGCCGTCACCGATCCCATGAAGGCTTTGTCGGAGTAGCGGATATGGGAATAGACCATGTCGAGATGGCGCTTGTTCACCGGGATGTCCACCGGCTCGCAGACCGTGCCGCCCGAGTGGTGCATCCAGGGCGAGGCGTAGGCGAGCTTGACGAAGTTGCGGAAATCCTCGAGCGAACCGTAGCGCCGGCCCTGGTCGATATCGTGCACGAAGGGCGAGCCGTAGGCCGGCGAGAAGACGACGCCGTTGCCGCCGACGGTGACCGAGCGCGCCGGGTTGCGGGCGTGATGGACGAAGCTCTTCGGCGTCGAGCGCAGGATGATCTCGCGCACCAGGCCTTTCGGAAAGCGCACGAGATCGCCCGCGACATCGGCGCCGGCGTCGCGCCAGAGCTTGAGCGACGGCGGGTCGCCGCGGAACTCGAGGCCGATCTCCTGAAGCAGCGTGTCGATCGCCGCCTCGATCCGGACGAGTCCCTCCTCTCCCAAGAGGTCGTAGGTCGGGATGGCGCGCCGGATGCCGGGGATGATGCGAGGCGCGCCGGTCGCACCCGACCGCTGCGCCTGCCGCGCCTGGCGCCCGCCTCTGCCGCGGCCCGCCGCGCGGCCGCCCGCGGGTGCGTCGGTGCCTGTCATCTCAGCCCTCCCGGAAACAGCATGCCTGAAGCGTCTGCCGATGTCGCCGCGACCAGTCGAAGCCCGAATGGCCGCATGAGCGTATGTGCCTTGGGACGCCCCGGGCGGGTCGGCGCGGCGGGTCGCCTCCTCGCGAACGCGAGCGGCGGGCCAACGAGCGAGGGCCTGTACCGCCTAGTCGGCAGCCCGCACCGATCGATCGCCGCCGTCCGTCATGGCGTCCACCCAGGCCAGCTCGAACGCGTGCACGCAGTCGTCCTGTCCGGGCGCGAAGCGGCCGCCGTCCATGGCGGGAGAGGTGCGGCCGACCTGCATGCGCTCGACCACGTCGATGTCCTCGACATTGATCGAGCGCCAGGCCTCGACCACCTGGGCGCGATGGGGGGCGAACTCGGGCTCGAGGGCCTCGTCGCCGATGACGAAGAGGTCGAAGCGCTCATAGGTGCGGTCGGGCGCGACCGGGACGGCGGTCAGCGCGAAGAAGTGGTCGGCATGGAGGCCCAGCATCAGGTTGGGGAAGACCACGGGATATTCGGCCAGCTTCTCCTGCGCGGGCGAGAGGCCGGGGAAACGCGGCAGGGTGCGGCCGTCGACCGGGGCCTGCGCGTAGTTGCGGCTGAGCTGGCCCTGGCAGAGGCCGGGGATGAAGAAGCAGCCGTGGTCTTCCATCGGCGAGTAGCTGTTGAGGCCGGCATGGACCCAGGGCAGATGGTAGGACTCCGAGAAGTTCTCGACCGCCAGCTTCCAGTTGGCCTTGATCTCGAAGGTGGCGGTGCCGCCGAGGCGAAGCCGCGTGAAGTCATAGGCCTTCCAGCGCTCGATCAAGGGCGCGAGGAAGGTCAGGAGGCCGGGCCCGCCGGCGGCGAAGTTGACGAAGACCAGGCCGGCCCAGACCTCGCAGCGGACCGGCACCAGGCCGGTCTCGGATTTCCTGATGTCCGGGTGGTTGTGGACTCCGGGGCCGCCGACATGCGGGGTCGCGCGCAGCCGCCCGTCGAGGTCGTAGGTCCAGGAGTGGTAGGGACAGCGCAGCAGCTTCTGGCCGCTGCAGGGCTTGGTCACCACCTGCACGCCGCGATGGCGGCAGACATTGTGGAAGGCCTGGATGCGCCCCTCGTCGTTCGAGGTCAGCACGATCGGCCGGCCGGCAAGGGTCAGCGGCACCACCGAGCCCGGCTGCGCCAGCTCGTCCGCGATCCCGGCGACGATCCAGCCCCGGCCGAAGACGCGGTCCATCTCCTCGGCGTAGATCGCTTCGCTGGTGAAAGTCTCGCGCGGCAGGCCGAAGGCCCGGCCGGTGGGGCGGCGAAGCCGCTCGAGTGACTCCGAAGTCAGGACCCTCTCGATCGCCATCCCGCCGCTCCGCTCAAATCCGTTCCGACGCCACCATAGCTCAGTCGAACAGCGAGCGCCTCGCCGAGATGAATTCCTCGACGCCCGCCACCAGGGTGTCGAAGTCGCGGTCGGTCAGGGGCAGCGACAGCGCGATCAGGCCACGCTTCGGCATCACATGGATGCCCTGGGCCAGGAGGTCGAAGAAGTAGAGCTCGCGCAGCTTGGCATTGCCGTTGACGGTGTCCTCGGGCCGGCGGATCTCGCCCCGCTGCATGTGCACGCACAGCATCGAGCCGATGCCGATGTACTGCATGCCGACGCCGGCGCGCTCGCAGACGGCGTTGAGCCGCTTCCTCAAGCCATCGCCGCGGGCATTCAGGTCCTTCGCCGCTTCCTTGGTGTAGACCTTGCCGAGGCCGGTGATGCCCGCCGACAGCGTGAAGACGTTGTTGTTGTAGGTGCCCGAATGCGGCAGGTGGTCGGACTTCCTCGGATCGAACAGGTCCATCAGGTCGGCGCGACCGCCGAAGGCGCCGGCCGAGAAGCCGCCGCCGATGTACTTGCCGAGCGAGGTCAGGTCCGGGATGACGCCGGTCAGCTGCTGCAGGCCGCCAGGCGAGAGGCGCGAGCTCATGACCTCGTCCAGGATGAGAATGATGCCGTGCTTCTTCGTCTCCTCGCGCAGCATCTTCAGGAATTCGAGGCTGGCGGAGATGCAGCCGCCGCCGCCCATCATCGCTTCCAGGATCACCGCGGCGATCCTGCCGGCGTTCTTCTGGATCAGCGCCCTGGTGCCCTCGACGTCGTTGTAGGTGCCGACCACGGTCTCGAACGGCACGTTCAGCGGATTGGTCTTCGCGGTGAAGGTGAGGAAGCCGCCGTGATAGCAGCCGTTGAAGCCCATCACCGCCGGGCGCTGGGTGGCGATCCGCGCGATCTGCAGATTGAACATGTTGGCTTCGGTGCCGGAATTGACGAAGCGCACCCGCTCGATCGAGGGGAAGCGGTCGATCAGGATCTCCGCCAGCTCGCCTTCCAGCGCAGTGTGGCCGCCGAGGTTCCAGCCGAGCGCCAGGCGCTTTTCGACGGTCTTCCTGATCTCCGGATGGCTGTGGCCGTAGATGCCGGCGGTCGCTTCCGAGATGAAGTCGATGTAGTCGTGGCCGTCGGCGTCAAAAAGCCGCGCGCCCTCGCCCCGCTCCCAGGCGATCGGGAACGGATCGAAGAAGATGCCGGTGCGGGTGTTGCCGCCGGGCAGGCTCGCCACCGCCTTCTGGTGCACGCCGCGGCTCTTGGGATTGACCTTGGCGTAGTTCGCCTTGGCTTCTTCGAGGGCCTCGGCGACATCCGCGTTGATCGAGCGGGCGGCGGTCATGGGTCTCTCCGTTCGGGCAAGCTCTGGGGCTGTTTCGCAGCGTAGCGATGAGGGTTGGACGGGCAAGCTAAAAAGCATCTAGCCTGTACGTCTCCCGCCCGTATCAGAGCCATGGAGCCGCCCCGATGACCGCCAAGAAGCCCGCCGGCCGCAAGGTCATCATCACCTGCGCCGTCACCGGCTCGATCCACACGCCGACGATGACGCCGTATCTCCCGATCACGCCCGACCAGATCGCCGCCGACTCGATCGCCGCGGCCGAGGCCGGCGCCGCCATCGTGCACCTGCACGCCCGCAACCCGGACGGCAGCCCGACGCCCGATCCGAACGTGTTCATGCAGTTCCTGCCCCGGATCAAGCAGGCCTCCAACGTGGTGGTGAACATCACCACCGGCGGCAGCCTCGGCATGTCGATCGAGGACCGGCTCGCCGCCCCGCTCCGCGCCAGCCCGGAGGTCTGCTCGCTCAACATGGGCTCGATGAATTTCGGCCTCTTCCAGATCACCGACAAGATCAAGGACTGGAAGCATTCGTGGGAGAAGCCCTACCTCGAGAAGACCAAGGACTCGATCGTCAGCAACACGTTCAAGCAGATCGAGCGCTTCCTGAAGGACTTGGGCGAAGGCCACGGGGTGCGCTTCGAGTGCGAGTGCTACGACGTCGGCCACCTCTACACGCTCGCCCACTTCCTCGACCGCGGGTTGATCAAGCCGCCGCTGTTCGTGCAGACGATCTTCGGCATCCTCGGCGGCATCGGCCCGCATCCCGAGGATCTGCAGCATATGAAGCGGACGGCGGACCGGCTGTTCGGCGAGTATCAGTGGTCGATCCTCGCCGCCGGCCGGCATCAGATGGGGCTCTGCACCATGGGCGCGATGATGGGCGGCAACGTCCGCGTCGGCATGGAGGACTCGATCTATGTCGGCAAGGGCGAGCTGGCGAAGTCGAACGCCGACCAGGTGAAGAAGATCCGCCACATCCTGGAGACGCTGTCGCTGGAGATCGCGACGCCCGACGAGGCGCGGCAGATCCTGCAGCTCAAGGGCGGCGACAAGGTCGGATTCTAGGAGCGGGAGAACTCGATCGCCGGCGAGAGAACGAACCAGGTTGTGAAGCGGATGCGGCGCCGGTGGACCAGCATTCGATTCGGAACCGAGGCGGAGGATCGCCGGACTCATGACCCGGAGGTAGCCGGCTCGAGTCCGGCGCCCGCAGCCGGGTTCGCCCGCAGGCCCACAAAGTAAGCGGGCGTCTCCGCCTACGGCCTCAATCCCGGTCCCGCCGCTGACGAGACCAGAGCACGCCGCTCCATTGCATTCGCCATCAACCCTGATCGCCACCTGTCACCGCGCATTGACTCGCTGCCTCGATTCGCCGTCGGATGGCGCGAGATGTCCTTCCGTCGCCAATCCCGCATGGAGTTTCTCGTGATCCGCGAAAGAGGACCATCCGAACGATGCTGAGCCCCAACGAGTCGCTTGGTTTGGCTGGAACCGCGCTCGAAGGCCGCGTGCGCCTCTCCGCCAACCAGGTCAACGATGCGACCCTCGCCCGCATCTCCGACCGCATGCAGGAAGACGCCCGCGCCAACGAGGTGATCTACGAGCGCGATGGCGTGCAAGACCCGATCCGGATCATGCTGCGGCCACTCCTGGCGATGCCGGAACAGCTGAGCTACGTCCACAGCGTCTGCCTCAGGTTGACCGAGGCGCTGAAGCAGCTGCCGCGCCTCTACCTCGAGAACCCGGCCTACCGGAAGATTCTTGCGATCACGCGCGAGGAGGAAGAGTGGCTTCGGGCGGCGTGGACCGAAAAGCACCAGGCCCTATGTCCGGTCTACGGGCGACTCGATGCCGTCTGCGATTTCACCGGGGCTGGCTGGCAGGACTCGCTGCACTTCATGGAGCCCAATCTGTCAAGCGTCGGTGGCATCTACTACGCGCCGCTGGCCGAACTTCTGGTCATGAACGACGTGATCCCGACTCTGCTCGCTCACGATCCAGGGCTTGCAGTCTCCTTGCCGCGCGACCAGCGCGACCTGTTCGTCCAGGTGTTGATCGACCACGCCCGTGCGCTCGGGCGGCCGACCTGCCGTCTGTGCTTCGTCGAACCGAAAGACGTGCACGATGGCCCGGCGGAGCAATCGGTCCTGAGTCGTCACCTGTCGGCCCGCCACGGCCTGACCATCATCCATGCCGATCCGCGCGAGCTGCGGGTCGAAGCCGGCGAGGTATTCGTCGGCGATGTGCAGATAGACGTCGTCTACCGGGACTACGAACTGCGCGATCTCATCGCGCTCGAACGCGAAGCCGGCCGGCCGCTGGAGGCCATGCGGCTTCTCTTCGAGCAGAACCGCGTGGTGTCGTCGATGGCCGGCGATTTCGACCACAAGAGCTGCTGGGAGCTGCTGACCGATCCCGCGATCGCCGAACGCCTGTTCAGCGGTGCCGAGTGCCGGCTGTTCCGCCGGCACGTGCTTTGGACGCGGGTGGCCGGCGACCGGCGGACGACCCTGCCCAACGATCGGATGGGCGACCTCCTGGAGTATGCCCGCCTCCACCGCGACCAGCTCGTGCTCAAGCCCAACCGTGGCTACGGCGGCACCGGCGTGACCCTCGGCGCCAGCGTCGAGGCAGGCGTCTGGGAGACGATGCTCGACGAGGCGGCGCGGCTGGCCGCTGACCCCGAGCGCTCTTGGGTGCTGCAGGCCGCCACCCGCCTGCCGGTCCACGAGTTTCCGGTGGTGGGGCCCGATCGACGCGTGTTTGTCGAGCCGTTCTACGCGGTGATGGGGTTCGCGGCGACCGAGAGCGGCCTTGGCACGCTCTGCCGGGTCTCCCAGAAGCAAGTGGTGAACGTCGCCCAGTATGGCGGTTTGGCTGCGGTGCTGATCGCCGCAGCGCCGTCCGATCTGCGGATGCCCAAGCGCGCGACGGTACAAATCGACAGCCTCGACCGGATGCTGCGCACCAAGATCGCCGAGCTGCGCCATCTCGACCAGACGCTCGGCCTGCTCAGCTGGGACGAGGAAACCATGCTGCCGTCCGCCGGAAGGCCGGGGCGCGGCGAACAGGTGGCGACGCTCGAAGGCCTGCGCCACGAGCTCCTGGTCTCGGACCGGCTGGGCGATCTCATCGAGGACGTCACCGCCCAGCATCCCGAAGACGAGGGCTGGGCGCAAGAACTCGTGGTCCTGCGCCGCCTGCGCCGGATCTCGCTGGCCCTGCCGGAAGATCTGGTGCGGGCCTTCGCCACCGCCAAATCACGCTCGCTCGGCGCCTGGGAGCAGGCCCGGCAGGACAACGACGTTGCGCCGTTCGCAATGGCCTTCGGACGTCTGCTGCCGCTCGTGCGCGAGCGCGCACAGGCGCTTGCGACCGGTGCCGAGCTCTACGACGGCTTGCTCGACGAGTTCGAGCCGGGGATGACCCGGGCACGGCTCGATCCCGTCCTGGACGAACTGCGGTCCCGGCTGGTGCCCTTGCTGCGACGGTCGGCCGATGCGACCGAAGCCGCGCCCCACCCCTTCGCCGGCCGGCGGTTCGCCGAAGCCGGCCAATGGGCGCTGTGCAGGCGTCTGTTGACCGAGATCGGTTTCTCCTTTGAGCGCGGCCGCTTCGATCCGTCGAGCCACCCGTTCACCCTTGCTGCGGGACCCAACGACGTACGCATGACCTTGCGCGTGGACGAAGCCGACCCCAGCAGGGCCATCCTGGCGGCTCTCCACGAAGGCGGTCATGCGCTCTACGATCAGGGCTTCCTCGACACCGACCGGGAGACGCTGCTCGGCGATGCGCCCAGCATGGGGCTGCACGAGTCGCAGGCGCGACTCTGGGAAAACCATGTCGGCCGGTCCCGCGGCTTTTCGAGCCACCTGTTCCCGATCCTCCGCGCCCAGTTTCCAGAAGCCGCCCGAGGCCTCAGTGCCGATGCCTTCCATCGCGCCGTCAACCGCCGTCGCCCGAGCCCGACACGGGTCGGCGCCGACGAGGTGTCGTATCACTTGCACATCCTCATGCGGGTAGAGCTCGAACTGGCATTGCTGTCGGGCGCCCTCGCGGTCGAGGATCTGCCCGCGGCGTGGAACGAGCGCAGCGCCACGCTCATCGGTGCCACCCCAGCCGACGATCGCAGCGGCGTGCTGCAGGACGTCCACTGGTCGCTCGGCATGTTCGGTTACTTCCCGACCTACACGCTGGGCAGCCTCTATGCGGCGCAGCTGGCCGAGACCTATCAGCGCGGCCACCAGATGGAGGAGGAGATCGCGCAAGGCGAATTCGGCGGGCTGCTGGGCTGGCTCAGGCGATGCATCCATGCCCCCGGCCACCGGCATCCCGCCGAGGTCCTGATCCGTCAGGCGACCGGTACCGGCCTTAATGCCGGCGCCTTTCTCCGCCATGTCGGGGCCTGACGATCGCCGGACTCGCTCCTGGCGGCCCAGGTCGGACGCGCGTCCATGCATGGATGCGATCGACGTCGACCGGCGCCCGTCGCGGGGCCCGGTTAAAGTCTCGGTTGGGAACAAGCTGGGCCGTGTGGAGCCCGTCTGCCCGATCGGTTGGCGGGCAATGTCCTTCTTCGATCGCTCGCGTTCGATCGCTCGCGCGGATGATGAGTCCGCGCATGCGGCGGATCGCCGGCCGCCTTTTCGGCCCGGATTGCCAGCGGTCGATCCTCGCCGCCGGCCGTCACCAGACGGGGCTCTGCACCATGGGCGGCGACAAGGTCAGGTTCCGAAAAAGGCGCGAGGGCGCAGACCCGGGGTCCCCCTCGCCCTCGCGCCCCGGCGCTACTTGATGCCGAGGATGCCTTCGGCCTTCATCAGCGCCGCCATCGACTCCGCATGCTTGCCGGCCTTGTGATGGGCATCGCCCTCGGCGCGGAGCTTCTTGGCCTCGGCCATCTGGGCGGCCGAGACCTTCGAGGAGGTCATCGCCTCGTCGATCTTCTTCATGTGCATGGGGCAGCTCGAGGCAAAGGCGGCACCCGAGCCGAGGGCCAGCACGACGGCGGCGATCGCGATCGATTTCATGAGCAGGGTCTCCCAAGTCAGCCAGGCATTGATTTGCCCGCCCGATATCAACGCAGGCGCGGCGGCGGTTATTCCGCGCCCGCGCCGACAATCGGCCGCCACCGGCTAATTCGTTGATCGGGAGGGCAAAACCCTCCGGCGCCGCGCCTAGGAGGTCTTCTTCGCCTTCCAGGCACGGACCTTGTCGGGCATGCCGTCATGGCCGCCGAGCGGCCGCGCCGGCGCGTCGTGCCACCAGTCGGGGCGGAGCGGCTTCCGGTCGGGATTGACCGGATAGAAGATGCGGTTCTCGTCCTTGTCGGCCTCACCGACGACCAGGAGCCGCACCTCCTCCTCGGTATTGTTGAGGAAGCTGTGGGAAAGCCCGGTGCCGGCCGGAAATCCCACGGCGTCGCCGGGCCTGAGCCGATGGAGGTGGCCGTCGAGCCAGACGTCGGGCGTGCCCTCGATCACGTAGACGAACTCCTCCTCCGCGCTCTCGGCATGGGGGAAGGAGGTGCGGCGCCCGGGCGGCAGGCGCTTGTGGTGGATGCCGAGCTTCTGCAGCCCGAGATGCCGGCCGAGCACGGCGCCGATGCCGAGCAGCTCGTCGTCGTTCTTGTAGCGCGCCTCGTCCGGGCCTTCGATCTCGGTCCAGTTGACGATGCAGGACGGGCGATCCGTCGATGTCATGTCGATCCTCCGGTTCAGTAGCGGTAGTCGTCGATCGCCAGCAGCGGGAAGGCGCTCAGCACATGCGGGGCGTTCACCGGCGCCGCCGGGTGCAGGCAGGAGCGGTCGAGCTGGCCGAAACCGGTGACGCCGACGAGGCCGAGGCAGCGCCTCACCTCGTCCTCGAGCAGCTCCAGCATGCGCTGGAGCCCGGCCTCGCCGGCGGCGGCGAGGGCGAAGCACTGCATGCGGCCCAAGCCCACCAGGTCGGCGCCGGCGGCGACCGCCTTGACGATGTCGGTGCCGCGGCAGAAGCCGCCGTCGACCATGATCCGGGCCTTGCCGCCGACGGCGTCGGCGATCTCGGGGAGGACCTCCATGCTGCCGCGGCCGTGGTCGAGCTGGCGGCCGCCATGGTTGGAGACGTAGATCCAGTCGACGCCGTGGTCGAGCGCGATGCGGGCGTCCTCGGCCGTGGCGATGCCTTTCAGGATCAGCGGCAATCTGCTCTTCGCCCGCACGCGTCCGACGGTGCGCCAGTCGAGCTGGGCCAGGTGATCGCGGCCGGCGACGCGGGCGCGGCCCGAGGTGAAGTGGCGCTTGGCGATGTCGCGCTCGCGCCGGCTGTAGTAGGCGGTGTCGACGGTGAGGCAGAAGCCGGCATAGCTATTGGCCTCGGCCCGCGCCAGGTGGTCGTCGACGAAGGCTTCGTCGCCCAGCGCATAGAGCTGGAAGATCCTGAGCGCGTCCGGCGCCGCCTCGGCGACCGCCTCGAGGCCGGGCCTGCACACCGAGCTGATCATATGGCCGATGCCGAAAGCCCCGGCGGCGCGGGCGGAGGCGGCGCCGGCACCGGCATGGAACATCTCCAGCGCCCCGATCGGCGCCAGGACCAGCGGCAGCCTGAGCCGGCGTCCGAACTGCTCGACGCCGACCTCGACCTGGGCGACGTCGCGCAGCACCCGCGGGCGAAACGCGATCGACTCGAGCGCCAGGCGGTTTCGGCGCAGCGTGGTCTCGGTCTCGCTGCCGCCGACGATGTAGTCCCAGTCGTTCTGACCGAGGTTCTGGCGCGCCCGCTTGACGATCTCGTGCAGCGTCTCGAAGTCCGGGGCGGTCGTCATCGGCGGGTCAGGCCGGCTTCGCCGCCTTCGCCCGGTTCTTGTCGACCCATTCCTGGACGAGGGCCACGGTGTCGTCGACCGCCTTCAAGCGCTGTCCCTTCTCGGCGGCGATGCGCTGGACCAGGAGGTCGACGCGCTCGATGTTGGGGGCGCCGGCGGCGAGAGCGCGCGCGGCCGAGGACGGGCTGCCGAGCGAGAGGGCGGCGTTGGCGTATTTGTCGAAGGGCACCATGTCGTCGGGGCTGGCGCCGAGCGAGACGCAGAGCCTGGCCACCCAGTCGTAGACGGCGCGGGTTTCCGCCAGGTCGGAATGCACCGCGTCCTTGATCGGGCGCATCGCCTCCTTCTGCACGCAGCGGTAGTTGCCGGCGACCAGCATCGCCCATTTCGCCATCGGCACGAACAGCGAGTCGTGCACCTTCAGCTTGACCGGCAGCTCCATACCCTCGAAGCGGCTCTTCTCGATGTCGTCCTGGAGGCGGGTGAGGATGGCGGTATGAGCGTCCGAGGGGAAGCGCGCGGCCTTGAAGTTGGTCGGCAGCCGCACCTGCAGCACATTGGTCTTCTCCTCAGGCGGGCGGAAGGCCTGCGGGTCGGGGCTGCAGAGGGTCATGCAGGCCGGATCGAAGCTGTCCCACACGGTGGCGTCGGTGAAGCAGGGACGCACGGTGGCGAGGTTGAGGCCGGGGATGCGGGCGAGATAGGGCAAGGGCGGCATGTTCATGATCGACATGCATGGCACCTTGGCCTTGGCGACGCGGTCGAGCAGCTGGCGGACGCCGTCCGAGCGGTATTGCGGCTCCTGCATGGCGAGCACGACCAGGTCGTAGCCCTTGGGGTCGACGCCGTCGGGCGGAGAGGCCGAAAGCTTGCCCTTGAGCTTCCGGCTGTCGACCTCGACCAGCCCGTCCCGCCCCTTGACCGGCATGCGCACACGGGCACCCTCGGCATTGAACAGGTCGGCCTCCGCCTTCAGGCAGACCAGATGCGCATTGTGCCCGGCGAGCAGCAGCTTGGTCGCCAGCAGCGAGCCGTAGGAGGCGCCCAGGATCAGGGTGTTGACGGGGGTCGGCATGTCGCTTGTGTTCCTCTTCGCATCGATCGGCCGGCGGCGGCCCGGCGGAAATCTAGTTCATGATCGCCCGCGGGGCCACAGCGGCTTATGAGCGGCGCGGCACCGCGACGGCGACCCAGGCGAGCGCGGCCAGCAGCAGCACGGTGGTCAGCACGAACACCCAGGGCAGCCCGGCATAGGCCGCCACCGCCCCGCCCGACATCGGCCCGACCGCGTTGCCGAGGAAATAGGCCGAGGAGGTGA
>CAMBVS010000059.1 GCA_945871425.1 Rhizobium sp. Q54
GCCGGGACATGGGCCACGACCAGGTCGAACAGCGGCGACAGGCTGTCGCGCGGAGCCTCCAGGGACTCGGCCGCCCAGCCGTCGCGCCCGGAGGCGTAGAGGGTCGGGAAGTCGAGCTGCTCGTCGGTAGCGCCGAGCGCGGCGAAAAGGTCGAAGACCTCGTTCAGGACCTCGTTCGGCCGCGCGTCCGGGCGGTCGATCTTGTTGATGACCACGATCGGGCGAAGGCCGAGCTGAAGCGCCTTGCCGGTGACGAACTTGGTCTGCGGCAGCACGCCCTCGGCGGCATCGACCAGAACCAGGACGCCGTCGACCATGGAAAGGATGCGCTCGACCTCGCCGCCGAAGTCGGCATGGCCCGGGGTGTCGACGATGTTGACGCGCACGCCCTTCCAGGCGACCGAGGTGCATTTGGCGAGGATGGTGATCCCGCGCTCGCGTTCCAGGTCGTTGCGGTCGAGGGCACGCTCCGCCACCTGCTGGTTGGCACGGAAGGTGCCGCTCTGCTGCAGCAGGGTGTCGACCAGGGTGGTCTTGCCGTGGTCGACGTGGGCGATGATCGCGATGTTTCGAATTTCCATGGGATTCCGGCCGTGCGCAGGGCGCGTCCTTTACCGCAGCGCAGCATAAAGCGCCAGGGGGAAGGACGAAAAGTCGCTGGTTGAGGGACTTAGCCTATATGGGAACTGTGTGACGGGATGACCAGCCCGTCAGACCTTGTCGAAGGAGGCGCCATCCAGGACGGCGCCGTCCATCTTGGCTTCGGTCAGGTTCGCCTTGCTCATGTTGGCCTTGGTCATGTTGGCGCCGCTGAAATCGACATGGCCGAGATTGGCGTATTGGAGATTGGCGTCCGTCAGGTCGGCGCCGGCGAGCTTGGCCGCAGCGAGGTTGGAGGGCCAGCGCCGCCCGGTCGGCTTGCCCGAGGCGTCCTTGATGTCGACCGGGCCGAGCTGGGCGCCGGCCAGGCGCGCGTTCGAGAGGTTCGCCTTGGCGAGATTGATGCCGTCGAGCTTGGATTGCGACAGGTCGGCGCCGACGAGGTTGGTGCCCGAGAGGTCGGACATGACGAAGCTGGTCTTGCTGAGATTGGCCCCGGTCAGGTTGGAATCGTGCAGATCGGCCCCCGACAGGTCGGCGCCGGCGAGGTTGATGTAGCTCAAGTCGGCCTTGACCAGCTTGGCCCGCGAGCCGCGCCGGCCGTCCGAGCGGATCCAGTCGAAATGGCTGGCCAGGATCTGCTTGACGTCGGGGGAGAGCGAGTCGGGGCTGCGGACGCTGGCGCCGGTCAGGTCGGCGGCCGAAAGGTCGACGCCCTCGAGCTTGACGTCGGTGAGGTTGGCGCCCTTCAGCGCCGTATTGGCGAGGACCGCCCCCTTGAGATTGGCGCCTTTGAGATTGGCGCCGGTCAGGTTGGCGTCGGCAAGGATGCAGCCGGCCAGGTTGGCGCCGATCAGGTTGGCGCCCCGCATGTTGGCGCCGGAGAGGTTGGCGCCGGCCATCTGGGCGCCTTCGAGATTGACATCGTTCATCGACGAATGGCTGAGGTCGGCGCCATTCGCATGTCCGGGAACGAAGCCCGAATCCGGGCCGGCGTCGTCGTGGCGGCCGCTCATCAGCGTGCCGCCGCGGAAATCGGCGCCTTTGAGGTTGGCGCCGGCGAAGTTGCAGTTACGGATCTGGGCGCCCTTGAAATCGGCGCCGGCGAGATTGGCTGAGGCGAGATTCGCCCCGTCCAGATTGGCGCAGAAGAGATCGGCGGCGCGGAGATCGGCACCGTCCATCGAGCAGCGGGTCAGATCGGCGCCGGCGAGCTTGGCCTGGCGCAGCGGCGCCCTGGAAAGAACCATGCCCGCCAAGCTCTTACGCGAGAAATCCGCCCGTGCACCGCCGACCTTCTTGGCAAGCCAGAGTTCGTGCTTTTTGAGGATGTCGAGGATTTCGTGCGGGGTCATAAGTTCGAGTGCGTCGTGCCGGCCCGGGATAAGGTGTGATGCGCTGCGGATATAGCTGATTTCGTGTGGCGGCGATATGGTCGACGCCTCAAAGGCTAAGGTTTGGCGCCGTAAATACGCGGCATTGGAGCCAGTATTGGCGACCTTCGCGCGCCGGGCGGCAAGCAGATGACAGTCGTCGATTCGGGCAGGCATTGGCGGCCGGGCCGCAAGGCCCAAGACGCGGGAGAGAAGGGATTGGTGGCGACCTTTCAGAGGGTCGCCCTGATCGGCGACCGGATCGGATCCATGCCTCCCCGTAAGCTGCTTACAATTCGATGGATTTTCGAAGTTTGCGGCGATTTTTGCTGAATGCCGCGTTTATGTCGCGCATTTACAGTTACTTAACCAACGGATCTGCTTGACAGCGGGTGCAGGGGATGAGATTGTGTTCACGGATAGAAGTATCCCGCCCGTAGATCATCGCAGATCCCGGGTGTCCCTCAACCGGACAAACCTAGAAGAGGAGTGTCCACGTCATGCCTATCCAGAACTCGATCAACACGAACGTCGGCGCCTTTGTCGCGCTGCAGAACCTGAACTCTGTCAACGCCCGCCTGGACTCCGTCCAGAACCGGGTGTCGACCGGCCTCAAGGTCAACAGCGCGGTCGAAAACGCCTCCAGCTTCGCCATCGCCCAAGGCATTCGCGGCAACCTCAAGGCCTACGAGGCGGTGAGCCAGGGCCTTGCGAACGGCCGCGGCGTCGCCACGGTGACGCTGGCCGGTGCGACGGCGATCTCCGACCTGCTCGGCGACATCCAGAAGAAGATCACCGAAGGTCAGAGCGCCGGCAACACCACCGAGCAGCAGTCGATCCTGAACTCGGACTTCGCCAACCTCATCGCGCAGGTCAACACGTTCATCGCGAATGCGACCTACAACGGCCGCAACCTGCTGTCGAACGCGTCGAGCTCGCTCAACGTCATCGGCAACGTCGACGGCACGACCCTGACCATCCGCTCGAACAGCTCGTTCAACCCGACGTCGGTCAACCTGGGTGCGCAGCAGATCAGCTCGACGGTGGCGGCGACCAAGGCGCTCTCGGCCTTGTTCCTGGCGACGGCCTCGATCAACCAGGTGCTCGGCAACCTCGGCGCCGACACCCGGACGCTGAACTTCCAGGAGGCCTTCATCTCGAAGCTCTCGGACGCCACCGAAGAAGGCCTGGGATCGATCGTGGACGCGGATCTGGCTAAGGAGTCTTCACGTCTGCAGGCCCTCCAGGTCCAGCAGCAGCTCTCGGTCCAGACCCTCAACATCGCCAACCAGAAGCCGAGCAGCTTGCTCAGCTTGTTCAGGTAACGTACACTTGGGACGTCGGGGTGGCCTGGGTTCGGCCACCCCGACTAACCCTCGGGGCTCATCATGGACTCTGAAGTCTCGGAATCCGAAGACGGCATGGCGCTCAAAATCAATATCAAGCCTGGTGAGAAGATCGTCGTTAATGGCGCTGTCATTACGATTGCCGAGGGCGGAAGCGCTCTGATCTTGCAAAATCATGCGGTTTTCCTGCGCGGCAAAGACATCATGCAGCAGGAAGACGCCACGACCCCGGCGCGCAAGATCTACTTCTATTTGATGCTGATGTATCTCGATGCGGAGAGCCAGGAGGCCTATTACGGGACGTTCATGGAGTACATGAACGACCTGATGAAGGCGACGACGCTTCGGGATGTCGCTGATTCGCTGATGATCATTTTCCGTCACGTGCAGCGGGGCGACTTCTACAAGGCGCTCAAGGTCTGCAAGGCTCTGGTCGATCTCGAAGCGGAGCTGATGAAGAATCCCCCGCCAGCGGCAGAGCAGGGCGCTGCGGCTCAGGCCAGGTAGGCCTCTCGACCGATGACTGGCTATAGCGCTTACCGCCGCGTCCAGAACGTCAGCGATACTCCGCGTGCCATCGAGCGCCGCCTCATCGGCGAGGTCACCGCCGCCCTGATCGGCGCCAAGGACAACCCGACCGACATCCCGCGCCTGATCGACGCCCTCCTGTGGAATAAGCAGGTGTGGGACCACTTCATGATGGACCTCAACGACGAGGGCAACAAGCTGCCCGTCGAGCTCAAGAAGAACCTCATCGGGCTCGGCATCTGGGTCAATCGCGAGACCCAGCGCGTCATGGACGGCGATACGGACGCCGCCGCTCTCATCGAGATCAACCAGATCATCATGGACGGGCTCAAATAGCCTAGCCGTCCGCTGGCGGCCTCAAAGGCCGCCGCAACCTTCGCGATTGCCTAGGAAGGAGTTGCCCGCCCGGACGAACTTGCCGGGCGAGGCCGCTGCCCTGTCTCCGGCTCTCGTCAGATAATTTATATATTTCAGATAGTTACGGCCTTTGGCAGGCATGGCCCGGCGCTTGCTCCTAGCCCCGGCGCCGGAAGATCCCGGCGACACAGGTACGGGACTTACCGCCATGGCCCAGAATTCAATCAACACGAACGTCTCGGCGTACGTCGCGCTGCAGAACCTGAACTCGGTCAACGATCGGCTGGACACCATCCAGAACCGCGTCTCGACCGGACTCAAGGTCAACAGCGCGGTCGACGATGCGTCGAGCTTCGCCATCGCCCAGGGCACCCGCGGCAACCTCAAGGCCTATGAGGCGGTGAGCCAGGGCCTCTCCAACGCCCGCGGTGTCGCGACGGTGGCAATGTCGGGCGCGACCTCGATCTCCGATATGCTGGGCGACATCCAGAAGAAGATCACCGAGGGTCAGAACGCCGGCAACTCGACCGAGCAGCAGTCGATCCTCAACGCCGACTTCGTCAACCTCGTCACGCAGATCAACACCTTCATCGTCAACTCGAGCTACAACGGCCGCAATCTTCTGTCGAACGCCTCAGCATCGCTCAACGTCATCGGCAACGTCGACGGCACGACCCTGACCGTCCGCTCGAACAGCGCCTTCGCGCCCACCGCGGTCAACCTCGGCGCCCAGAACATCAGCTCGACCGTAGCGGCGACCAAGGCCATTTCGGCCCTGTTCCTGGCGGTGACCTCGATCAACTCGGTGCTCGGCAACCTCGGCGCCGACACCCGCACGCTGAACAACCAGGACATCTTCATCTCCAAGCTGGTGGATGCGACCCTGGAAGGCCTCGGCTCGATCGTCGATGCCGACATGGCCCAGGAATCGGCCAGGTTGCAGGCGCTTCAGGTGCAGCAGCAGCTTTCTGTCCAGACCCTCGGCATCGCCAACCAGCGGCCGCAGGTCCTGCTCAGCCTGTTCCGCGGTTAGTCGAGAGATCCGGCGCCTAGCGTTCCGGCTCCAACGTCCAGATACCGGAGTTTTCCATCATGAAGTCAGAGATCGCCGCCACCCCGAGCGTCCGCATTGCCGCCCGCGCCGGAGAGAAGTTCGTCGTCAACGGCGCCGTCATCACCCTCGGTGAGGGCAGCGTCGAGATCCAGAACCACGACCTGGTCCTCATGGGCCGCGACGTGATGCTGCCCGAGGATGCCAATACGCCGGCAAAGCGCATCTACTACTGGTTGATGCTGATGTATTTAGATGGCCCCGGGCAGGACGGCTATCGGATGCGGCTTCTCGACGACATGAACGATCTGCTCAACGCCACCACCCTTATCGACGTCGCCAAGTCGCTCGGCCTGATCGCCCAGCTGATGCAGCACGAGGACTATCCGAGGGCGATGGCGGCGGCCAAGGCGCTGATGGGGTTCGAATCCGAGCTTCTGGCGTTCGAGACCGCGGGAGCCGCGTAAGTCCATGCGCGGCTACGGCGCCTATCTCAAGGTCCAGAACACCTCGGAGCCGCCCCGCGCGATCGAGCGCCGCCTGTTCGGAGCCGCCACCGCCGCGCTGATCGAGGCTCGAGACAATCCCTCGAAGCTCGCGGTCAAGTTCGACGCGATCCTGTGGAACAAGAAGATCTGGGATTCGCTCGTCTGCGAGATCGTCGAGGACGTGAACCGATTGCCGGCCGAGCTCAAGACGACGCTGGTCCGCCTCGGCGCCTGGGTCACCTACGAGACCCAGATGGTCATGGACGGCACCTCGACGCCCGACATGCTGATCGAGGTGAACCAGCAGATCATCGAGGGCCTGGCCTAGCCACCCCGATCCGCTTGGCCATAGGTGTTCACAGCGCCGCCTCCTCCTGCCCGGGAGGGGGCGTTTTCGTTTTTTCCCAGTGACTTGAGGACGCTTTTTCCTCTCGTGCCGGCAACAACTGCCGGGGAGGACCGTCGCTGCCGGCCGGCCGGCGCCCTCGGACGATCTGTCGGACAAAAAATCTTTACATATCAATGAATTGAGGAGATTCCGGACTCTGGCCCGAGGTTTGCTCCTAGAGGCGGCGCGGGGTCCTCGGACCCGCAGTGACCGATTGGAGTAGCCTGCCGTGCCCATCAATTCGATCAACACCAACATCTCGGCGCAGGTCGCCCTTCAGTTCCTGAACGGCACCAACCGCGAGATGGACACCGTCCAGAACCGGGTCTCGACCGGCCTCAAAGTCAATGGTGCTGTCGACGACGCATCTAGCTTCGCCATCGCCCAGGGCCTCAGGGGCGACGTCAAGGCTTACAGCGCGGTGTCGCAGGGTCTCGCCAACGGCCGCGGCGTCGCCACCATCGCACTTTCGGTTGCGACCTCGATCTCCGACATCATCTCGGACGTGAAGAAGAAGATCATCGAGGGCATGAACGCGGCGAACACCACCGAGCAGCAGAACATCCTCAACGCCGACTTCTTCTCGCTGGCGACGCAGATCAACACCTTCATCGCCAACGCCATCTACAACGGCCGGAACATCCTGTCGGCCGTCTCGACCTCGGTGAACGTGATCGCCAACATCGATGGCACGACGCTGACGATCCGCTCGCAGAGCGCCTTCTCCGCGACGTCGATCAACCTCGGCGCCCAGAACATCAGCTCGACCGTCGCCGCCTTCAAGGCGCTGTCGGCCCTCGCGCTCGCCCAGTCCTCGATCGCCGTCGCCCTCGGCCAGATCGGCGCCGACGTCCGCGCGCTCAACTTCCAGGCCGACTTCATCTCCCAGCTCACCGATTCGACCAATGAAGGCCTCGGCGACATCGTCGACGCCGACATGGCGAAGGAGTCGGCGAGGCTGCAGGCCCTGCAGGTGAAGCAGCAGCTCGGCGTGCAGACGCTGAACATCGCCAACCAGCGGCCGACCATCCTCCAGCAGCTCTTCCGCTAGTCGCCGCGCCTCTCGACAGAGGCGTCGACCGGCCGCACCATGGCGCGGCCGTGACAGCCATTTCCGCAGCCGATCCCGATGCCTGACTGGTCCGAAGCCGCTGCCGCCGCCGAGGCGCATCAGCGAGCCGGCAGGCATGCCGAGGCGACGATCGGATTTCGCGAGGCAGCCAGGCTCGCGCCGTCCCGCGCCGAAGGCCATTTTCGTCTCGCCCATGTGCTCCTGTCGGCGGGCGATGCGACGGGCGCGCTGCCGGCGCTCCAACGGACGCTGGCGCTGACGCCGTCCTTCACCGGCGCCTGGAACAACCTCGGCCTCGCGCTGTCGGCCAGGTCGCGGCTGCCGCCCGCCGCCATCGCCCTGAAACGCGCCATCGCCACCCATCCTCTGGGCGGGGAGGGCTGGAACAATCTCGGCAACCTCCTCATGCAGGCCGCCGACCCTGAAGGCGCCGTCGCCTGCTATCGCCGCTCGGTCGAGCGCGATCCGTCGGATCCGGTTGCGCACGCCAATCTCATCAACGGCATCCGCCTGGTCGACGGGGTCGGGCCTGAGGACGAGCTGGCCGAGTGCCGCCGCTTCGCTGAGCGCCATGCGACCCTGCCGGCGATGCCGCTGCCGGAGCGGTCGCGCGATCCGGATCGCCGGCTCAAGGTCGGCTACGTCGGGGGCGATTCCTTCCGCTTCCATACCGCCGCCATGTCGATCCTGCCCCTGGTCGAATCGCATGACCCGAGCGCGGTCGAGGTCGTCTGCTTTTCCGACGTGCCGCCGCGGGCAGAGGACGAGGTCACCGCCCGGTTCCGTGCCGCCACCAGGTTCGTCTCGACGCTCGGCCTCACCGACGCCGCCGCGGCCGAGGTCATCGCCGCCGAAGGGATCGACATCGCCGTCGACGTCATCGGCTATCCCCGGGGCTCGCGGCTGCTCGCGCTGGCGCGGCGGCCCGCTCCGGTGCAGGCGAATCTGCTCCTGATGGGCTCGTTCGGGATGGAGGCGGTCGGCTGGGCCATCGGCGACAGCCTGCTGACGCCGCCGGGGAGCGAGCGCCACTTCACCGAGCGGCTCGCCCGCATCGACCTCGCCTTCGCTTATGCGCCGCTGGGGCCGGTTCCGGAGATCTCCGCGTTGCCGGCCGCCGGCGGTCGCGGCGTCACCTTCGGCAGTCTGAACCAGCCTTCCAAACTGTCGCCCCGATGCCTCGCCGCCTGGGCACACATCCTGACGGGGCTGCCCGGGTCGCGCCTTCTGCTCAAGGGCCGCGCCTTTGGCGACGCCACGATCGCGGGACGCGTTCGGGCCGCCTTCGCCAGCCATGGCGTGGAGGCGCGGCGGCTCGATCTTCGGGCCTGGACGATGACCCAGGCGAGCCATCTGGATTCCTATCGGAAGATCGACATCGCGCTCGATCCGTTCCCCTATGGCGGCGTCATCACCACCTGCGAGGCCATGTCGATGGGCGTGCCGGTCGTCAGCCTGGAAGGCGAGCGCATCCTTGGCCGCTACGGCAGCGCGTTCCTCAGGACCGTCGATCTCGCCGATCTGGCGACGAAGGACGAGGACGCCTATGTCGAGGCCGCCATCGGCCTCGCAAAGGACATCGGGCGGCTATCCCGCCTTCGCCAGGGCCTGCGCGCACGGATGACGGCATCACGCCTTTGCGACGCCGCCGCCTTCGCCCGCGGCGTCGAGTCCGCCTATCGCCGGATGTGGCGGGACTGGTGCCAGGCCTCATGAGCGAGGCGGAGCTGAACCCCGGGCCGCTGCGCCGCGCACTGGCGGAGGAGCCGCAGACGGCGCTGGCCTGGCAACGGCTCGGGCTGACGATCGCCGCCGGCGGCGACGTGGGCTCGGCGCTGGCGCCGCTCAGGCGGGCGACGATCGTGTCGCCACGCCTCGCTGCGCCGTGGGAGAGCCTCGGCCTCGCCCTTGCCGCGCTCGAGCGCTGGACGGACTCCGCGGCCGCCTATCGATCGGCCCTGGCGCTGAGTTCCGGGCGGGCCGATCTCGCGGCGCGGCTCGCCGAGATTCTCGCCAAGGCCGGCCGGATGACGGATGCCGCCCAGGCGTTCGACCTCGCGATCGGGCTTTCGCCGGCCGACCATCGTCTTCGGCATGACCGAGCGGTCATCCGGGCGACGCTGGGCGACGCGGCGGGGGCTCTCGTCGACCTCCGGGCGGCGCTGGCGGCTTCGCCGAACGGCGCGCGGACGCACTACCTCATCGCCCAGTGCGTCATGCGCGTCGACGGCTCCGCCGCTTCGGAGGCTTGGTTCGCGCGGGTGTCGGCGCTCGACGGCCAGGTGATCGAGGCGTTGCTCAATCGCGGCGTGATCGCCCAGGGCCGCTACGACGTTTCGACCGCCCGGCGTTCGTTCCGCCGCGCGATCGCGCTTGCGCCCGGCGATGCCACGGCCCACGGCAACTTCGGCGCCCTCGACATGGGCCTGGGCCGGATCGGGGCCGCCATCCGGCGGACGCGTCGCGCCATGATCCTCGCCCCCGATTGGGTGGATGCCCACTCGAATCTGCTCCTGGCTTTGGGGTATCTCGACATCGAGCCGGCCCGGTACTTCGCCGAGCATCGACGCTGGGAAGCGCGTCACGCAGCGCCCGCCTATGCCTCGATCCGTCCCTGCGGCAACGACCCCGATCCCGACCGCCGGCTGCGCGTTGGCTATCTTTCCGCCGACTTCTTCGAACATGCGCTCGGCACCAACATCGTCGGCGCGATCGAGCATCACGATCGCCGCGAGGTCGAGGTCTATTGCTACGCCCAGGTCGGGCTCGCCGACGACATGACCCGGCACATCAGCGCGCTGGCCGATCGGTTCGTCGAGACCCAGGGGCTCGACGATGCGGCGCTGGCCGATCGCATCCGCGACGATCGCATCGACATCCTGGTCGTGGTTGCCGGCCATACCGCCCGCAACCGCCTGATCGCGGCCGCCCGCAAGCCGGCGCCGATCCTGGTCAGCTATGCCGACTTCTCGACCACCGGCCTCTCGGTCATGGATTATTGGCTGACCGATCCGATCGTCCATCCGGAGGGCGCAACCGAGGAGCTGTTCACCGAGACGCTGATGCACATCCCGATGATGGTGCTGCACCGTCCGATCGAGGTGGCGCCGCCGGTCTCGGCGCTGCCGGCGCCCTCGCGCGGGCACGTCACCTTCGGATCGTTCAACAATCCGGCGAAGATCGGCGACGAGGTCGTCACGCTCTGGTCGCGGCTTCTGGCAAGGCTGCCGGACGCCCGCCTGATGCTGAAGTACCGGACCGTCTACGAGGTGCCGGACGTGCGTGACCGGCTCGCCCGGCGCTTCGCCGAGCGGGGCATCGATCCCGTCCGCATCATCTTCGCCGGCGGCGACCTCAACCGGCCGGCGCATCTCGGCCTGGTCGGCGAGGTCGACATCGGGCTCGACCCGTTTCCCTTCAACGGCTGCACCACGACCTTCGAGGCCCTGTGGATGGGCGTTCCGGTGGTGACCCTGGCCGGGCGACGCTTCCTTGGTCGCATGGGCGCCAGCTTCCTCACTCATCTCGGCCTCCCTGAGCTGATCGCCGAGGATGCGGACGGATATGTGGCGGCGGCGGCGGAACTCGCTTCGGATCTCGATCGATTGTCGGTCCTCCGCAAGGGCCTGCGTCGACGCATTCTCGAGTCACCGCTTTGCGATGCCCCGTCCTATTCCCGGTCGATCGAGGTCGCCTTCCGCGCGGCCTGGCGTCGCTGGTGCGAGGGGCGGCGGTGACGCGTGCGGCCGAAGCGGCGCGCTTGTTCGCCGAGGGGATCGAGCGCCATCGGACCGGCGACCTGGTGGCGGCAGCGGCGCGCTTTCGCGACGCGATCGGCTGCGTGCCCGGCTTGGCCGAGGCTCATGCCAGCCTCGGCGTCACCCTGCTGGCTCTCGGCGAGCCGAAGGGGGCGGCGCAGAGCCTGGAGACGGCGGTCGCGCTCAAGCGGGTCCAGCCGGCTGCCTGGCTCGCTCTCGGCCTCGCGCGCGCCCTCCTCGGCGATCCGCGTTCGCGCGCCTCGCTCCGCTCGGCGATCAGCCTCGATCCGGCGCAGGCGGAGGCGCATCGGGCGCTGGGCGCGGTCACGCGCCTGCCGGCGCTCGATCCGGCCGCCGCCGACGGCTGGATCGCGCTTGCCTCCGCGCTGATCGCGTCCGGAAACCGGCTGGGTGCGTCGCGCGCGGCGCGGCGTGCGGTCGCGATCGCGCCGGACCGGCTGGAAGGACATGGAAATCTCGGGGTCCTGCTGCAGGAGCAGGGGGACCTCGACCTCGCCGCCCGGATCTATCGCCGCGGGCTCGCCATCGACGACCATCACGCCGGGCTCTGGAACAACCTCGGCAACGCGCTGACCGACATCCGCGAGATCGTCGCCGCCTATCGCCAAGCGCACGCGCTGGCGCCGGACGATCTCGCAACCCATTCGAACCTTCTGTTCGCCCTCAACTACCTGCCGGATCTCGGATCGGCGGCGCTGTTCGAGGAGTATCGGCGCTGGGAGGAGCGTCATGCGCGACCGCTCTATGCGAAGGCGCAGCCTCACGGCAACGACCGCGATCCGGACCGTCCGCTCCGCATCGGCTATCTCTCCGCCGACTTTCGCTCCAATCCCATCGCTCACAACGTCGTCGGCCTGATCGAGCGGCGAGACCGCCGGCGGTTCCAGGCCGTCTGCTATGGCGAGGTGACCCGCCCGGACGAGGTGACCGAGCGCTACCGCGCCGCCGCGGACGGCTATCGCTCGACGGTGGGCCAGGACGACGACGCCGTCGCCGGGATGATCCGCGCCGACCGCATCGACATCCTGTTCTGCATGGCCGGGCACACGGCAAACAACCGGCTTCTCGTCTGCGCGCGGAAGCCGGCACCGGTGCAGGTCAGCTATGGCGATCTCTCCACCACCGGCCTCGCCACCATGGATTGGTGGCTGACCGATGCCGTCATCCATCCGGACGACACGCGCGAGCGTTTCACCGAGCGGCTGCTGCGCGTGCCTCTTCTGGTGCTGCACGAGCCGCCGGCGGACTCGCCGCCGGTCGGCCCGTTGCCGGCGGAGGCGGCGGGATGGGTCACCTTCGGCTCGTGCAACAATGCCGCAAAACTGAACGACCGCGTCTTCGCGCTCTGGGCCCGCGTGCTCGCGGCCGTGCCGAAGTCCCGTCTTCTGCTGAAATACGTGAACTGGTTCGCCAACGCCTCTGCCCGAGGTCGTATCCTCGACGCTTTCAGCCGCCGTGGCATCGATCCATCCCGCATCGTCTTCGACGGCGAACGCGTCGTCCGGGCTCGCCACCTGGAGATTCTGAACCGCATCGACATCGCGCTCGACCCGTTCCCGTTCAACGGCTGCACCACCACCTTCGAGGCGCTGTGGATGGGCGTCCCCGTGGTCACGCTCGCCGGCGAGCGCTGGCTCGGGCGGATGGGGATCGGCACGCTGGCGCCGCTCGGCCTCGAACGGCTCGCGGCGAAGGACGAGGAGTCGTATGTGGGGATCGCCCGCGCGCTCGCCGCCGACCTGCCGGCGCTGGCGGCCTTGAGGGCGCGGCTTCGTCCGCTGGTGGCGGGTTCGCCGCTGGTCGATGCCGAGCGCTATGCGCGCTCGGTCGAAGCCGCGTTCGGCGCCGCGTGGCGCGATTGGTGCCGGTCGTGACCATCACCGTCGCCGATCTGCTGAAGGCGGGCCTGCTCAGCCAGCGCGCCGGCCGCGTGGCCATCGCCGAGGACCTCTACCGCCGCGTTCTCGCCTTCGACCCTCGTCAGCCGGATGCGCTGCATCTGATGGCGACGCTGGAGGCCGACCGCGGACGTCCGGAGGCAGCCCTCGATCTCATCGAACAGGCGATCGCCGCGGCACCGGGTCGCGGCGATCTCCAGCTCTTCCGTGCCGGGGCTTTGTCGAAGCTGTCTCGCGCAGCGGAAGCGCTGGAGGCGTTCATGGCGGCGGCGCGATTGTCGCCGGATGCCGCCGCCGCGCATCATGGCCTCGGCCGGGCGCTCACCGAGACCGGCGGCGGCGATCCGCGCCCGCATTATCGCCGTGGCCTGGCGCTCGCGCCGGACGGGGCGGTACCCTGGAACGACTTCGGCGTGGCGGTGCAGCAGGCGGTTTCGATGCGGGCGGCGCACCCGGCCTATGCTCGGTCTGCGGCCATCGACCCGACCGACGAGCTGGCATTGCGCAACCTGGCGGGGAGCCTGGTCGCCTCGAACCAGGGAGAGGCCGCGCTCCGGCGATACCGTCAGGCGCTGGCGCTCGCGCCTTCGGACTCCGACGCTCACGACGGGCTCGGCTCGCTGTTCAGCGCCTGGGGCGAGCTCGATGCGGGGCGCCTCGCCTTCGACCGGGCGATCGCCATCGAGGATCCGCCGGGCGATGCCTGGGCGCATCGCCTGTTCTTCCTCAACTTCCTGCCGGAGTTCGGCTTCGCCGAGCATTTTCGCGAGAATCGCCGCTGGGGCGAGCGGATCGAGGCCACCGTCGTCGATCCGCCGCCGGTGTTCGCAAATGCGCGCGATCCCGACCGTCGCATCCGCATCGCCTATGTCTCGCCCGACCTGGTCGCCGGCCACAATCAGCTCGCCTGGCTTCTTCCTCTGCTGGCCCA
This sequence comes from Rhizobium sp. Q54, assembly GCA_945871425.1. Classification (GTDB taxonomy): domain Bacteria; phylum Pseudomonadota; class Alphaproteobacteria; order SHVZ01; family SHVZ01; genus SHVZ01. The sequence goes on from CAMBVS010000059.1 coordinate 13,812, forward strand.
TCACGACCGCTCGCAGGTCGAGGTCTTCGTCTACGCCGACGTCGCGCGGCCGGACGCCGGCACCGAGGAAGTGGCGCGGGCCGCCGATGCCGCCGTCTCGATCCATGGGCTCGGCCGCGCGGCCCAGGCAGCCCGCGTCCGCGCCGACGGCATCGACATCGCGATCAATCTCTGCGGCTGGCAGCCGACCGAGCGGGTGGTCTTCGCCCATCGCCTGGCGCCGATCCAGGTGGCCTACTCCAACCACATCACCACCACGGGGCTGCGTAGCATCGGCTATCGTCTGACCGATGCCTACATCGATCCGCCGGGGATCGCCGATCCGTACTACACCGAGCGCCTGATCCGGCTCGAGACCGGCTACTCCAGCTATCTCCCGCCGCCCGAAGCCCCGGAGGTCGCCGATCCTCCGTTCGTCCGTAACGGCTGCGTCACCCTGGGCTCGGCCAACCAGGTGCCGAAGCTCTCGGCGCCGACCGTCGCGCTGTGGTCGCGCATCCTTGCGGCGGTGCCGTCGAGCCGCCTGTTGCTGAAGGCGGTCAATCTCGCCGATCCGCTGACGCAGGCGCGGGTGAGGAGTCGCTTCGCCGCTGCCGGCATCGCCGCGGAACGCCTGGTCTTCGTCGGCGCCATGCCCGATCCGCGAGAGCACTACCGAGCCGTCGGCGACATGGACCTCGGCCTCGATCCGTTTCCGTTCGCCGGCGGCAAGAGCACCTGCGATGCGTTGTGGATGGGCGTCCCGGTGGTGACGCTCGCCGGAAATTCGATGATGGCGCGCGTCGGCGCCAGCATGATCAGCCGTGCCGGACTGCCTGAGCTGGTGACCGACGACGAGGAGGCTTACTTCGATCTCGCCGTCGCGCTGGCGCGGGATCCCGCCCGGCTCGCGCGGCTTCGGCGGACGATGCGCGAGCGGCTATCGCGTTCGGTCCTGCTCGATGGACGCGGGCACACGCGAGAGCTCGAGAGCGCCTATCGCCAGCTCTGGCGGGAGTGGTGTCAGCCGAGCTGAGCGACGACGACGTGGCCTGGGATCGCGGCGCCGTTCTCGGTGCGGACGGCCAGCGCCTCCTCGGCCTTGATCCGCCAGCCGGCTGCCACCATGACCTTGGCGAGATAGGGAAGCGAGTGTGCATAACGGCCGGTCGGCCGTAGCAGGAAGCCGTCGCCTTCGGCGTCTTCGACCGAGAACGCGAACCAGGCGCCTGGGACCGCGCGCGCCGCGGCCTTGGCGAAGACGCCGTCGAGGGCGCCGACATAGACGAAGACGTCGGCGGCGAACAGCAGGTCGAAGCGTTCTGCGGCATCTGCTAGGAACGGCTCGATCGCCGAGACCGACAGCGCGTCGTAGACGCCCCTGGCCTTGGCCTTGGCCACCATTCCCGGCGACAGATCGACCCCGGCCAGGCGATCGACGAACGGACGCAGCAAGCCCCCGATGAGGCCGGTGCCGCAGCCGAGATCGACGGCCGAGGCGAAGCGCGTCGAGGGGCCGGCGGCGTTGCGAAGCACGGCGACGTAGCGTTCGGGATCGTAGCCGAGCGTCGCCGTCAGGTGCGCGTCGAAGCGCTCGGCGTAGCCGTCGAAGAGCTGGCGGACGAAATCGTCGGGCGCGGTCGCAGGTGTTTCGCCGCTCATCGCCGCGATCATATGGCGGGCGGTCGCGTGATCGGGCGCCCGCGCGAGCACCTGGCGATAGGCGAAGATCGCCTCCTCCCGCCGGCCGAGGGCCTGCAGGACATGGCCCAGGTTGCTGAGCGCGTCGATGCGACCGGGCTCCGAGTCGAGGGCGCCCTGATAGGCCTTCGTAGCCTCCTCAAGGCGATTGAGGCGTTGCAGCGCGTTGCCGAGGTTGTTGAGGACGTCGGCGCGGCCCGGGCGAAGCGCGAGGGCCCGCTGGAACGCCGCAGCCGCCTTCGCCGGGCGATCGTCCAGCAGCAGGCAGTTGCCGAGGTTGTAGGGAATCTCCGGATCGGCAGGGGCGCCCCCTTCGGCCTCGGCAATCAGGCCGGCGGCCTCGCGGTTGCGGTCGGTCTGATGGCACACCAGACCCAGGAGGTGTAGGGCCTGGGGGTGGCCCGGGGTCAGCGCGAGGAACGCGCGGTAGAGGGACTCGGCCTCGGCCAGGGCGCCCGATCGGTGATGCCGGGCCGCGTCGTGCAGCAACGCATCCGGAGGGCCTTTTCGGCCGAGTTTTTCGAGGCGGCGGCGCTCGTTTCGGTTCATCAGCCCATTATACCAGCGGATCGGAACCCGAGCGTCTCCAAGCTTTTATCGGGTAGGCAGAGAAAATTTTCATAATATTTTATTAAATGTATCGTCAGAAACAAGCATTCAGACTATAATTTTATTTAGCGCAGAAAAAGCGCCGGGCCATCGGCTAGAAGGAGCAGGCTCGGGTTTCGACCGGCCTGACGGTCAACAACGCGGTCGACGACGCCTCCAGCTTCTCGATCGCCCAGGGTGTTCGCGGCAACCTGAAGGCCTACGAGGCGGTGAGCCAGGGCCTGTCCAACGGCCGCGGCGTGGCGGCGGTGGCGCTGGCGACCGCGATCTCGGACCTTCTGGGCGACGTCCAGAAGAAGATCACCGAGGGTCAGAACGCCGGCAACACCACCGAGCGGCAGTCGATCCTGAACTCGGACTTCAGCAACCTCGTCTCCCAGATCAACACCTTCATCGTCAACGCGACCTACAACGGCCGCAACCTGCTGTCGTTCTCCTCGACCTCGCTCAACGTCATCGCCAACGTCGATGGCTCGACCCTGACGATCCGCTCGAACAGCTCCTTCGCGGTGACCTCCGCCGCCCTCGGCGCGCAGCAGATCAGCTCGATGGTGGCGGCGACCAAGGCGCTCTCGGCCTTGATCCTGGCCTCGGCCTCGATCAACCAGGTGCTGGGCAACATCGGCGCCGACACCCGCACCCTGAATTTCCAGGGCGACTTCGTCTCCAAGCTGGTGGATGCGACCACCGAAGGCCTGGGCGCGATCGTGGACGCGGATCTGGCCAAGGAATCCTCGCGCCTGCAGGCGCTTCAGGTCAAGCAGCAGCTGTCGATCTCCACCCTCAACATCGCCAACAGCAACCCGCGCGGACTCCTCAACCTCTTCCAGTAGTCCGCCGCAAGCGTCGGACAACGGCACGGCTGCCCCTCGGGCGGCCGTTTCCGTTTCAAGCGATGGCTTGTCGAGGCCGTCCTCCGCTACCTATTGTGCGCGGTCCCGACTCACCCAGGCCTTCCATGACCACGCGTCTCTACACCCACGCCGCCTGTCTCGACCACGATCCGGGCCGCCTGCACCCGGAGCGGCCGGCCCGCCTGGAGGCGGTGCTGGCGGCGCTGGAGGCACCGGCCTTCGTTGCACTCGAACGCATCGAGGCGCCGCGGGCCGAGCGGGCGCAGATCGAGCGGGTCCACGACCCCCGCTACGTCGAGATGGTGCTGTCGGCGGTACCCGAGTTCGGCCGCGTCGACTTCGATGCCGATACCACTTTGTCCTCCGGCTCCGGCGAGGCGGTGCTCCGGGCGGCCGGCGCGGTCTGCGCCGCCGTCGACTGGGCGATGGAGGGGGAGGGGAGGCACGCCTTCTGCGCCGTGCGCCCCCCGGGACATCACGCCGAGGCAGGCGAGGCGATGGGCTTCTGCGTGTTCAACAACGTCGCGGTCGGGGTGGGCGAGGCGAAGGCCGCCTACGGGCTCCAACGGATCGCCATCATCGACTTCGACGTCCACCACGGCAACGGCACTCAGCATATGTTCGAGCGCGATGCCGGCGTGTTCTTCGCCTCCACTCATCAATGGCCGCTCTACCCAGGCACCGGCGCCATGGACGAAACCGGCGTCGGCAACGTGATCAACGCGCCGCTGTCGCCACTGTCCGGCTCGGCCGAGTTCCGCGCGGCGATGGCCGAACAGATCCTTCCGGCGCTCGAGCGCTTCCGCCCGGAGCTGATCCTGATCTCGGCCGGCTTCGACGCCCACTGGCTCGACCCGCTGGGGTCGCTCAACCTCGACGAGGAAGACTATGCCTGGGTCACCGGCGAGCTCTGCGGGATCGCCGATCGCCACGCCCATGGCCGCGTGGTCTCGACGCTCGAGGGCGGCTACGATCTGGATGCGCTGGGCGCCTCGGCGGCAGCCCATGTGAAGGCGCTCATGGACTGGGATCGAGCTTCTTAGTAAGACAGCGCATGGCAGCTTCCCCCATCCCCGCCGATATCGCCAAGCTCAGCTTCGAGGACGCGCTCGCCGAGCTCGAGCAGATCGTCTCGAAGCTAGAAACCGGCAAATCCAAGCTCGACGACGCCATCGGCGCCTATGAGCGGGGCGCGCTGCTGAAGCGCCACTGCGAGGCCAAGCTCAGGGAAGCGCAGATGAAGGTCGAGCAGATCCAGCTGCAGCCGGACGGCTCGCTGTCCACCAAGCCCCTCGATCCCAAGTAACGTGGCGAGCCAGGAGCAGTTCCTCGCCGCCCTCGGCGAGACCGCCGAGGCGGTCGCCGGGGTCATGGACTATCTGCTGCCGGCCCCGACCGGGCCGGAGGCGAAGCTCGCCGAGGCCATGCGCTACGCCGTGCTGGGCGGCGGCAAGCGGCTTCGCGCCTTCTTCGCGGTCGAGAGCGCCCGGCTGTTCGGGGTCTCGCGCGGCTGTGCGCTTCGCGTCGCCGCGGCGATCGAGTTCCTGCACGGCTATTCGCTGGTCCATGACGACCTGCCGGCAATGGACGACAGCGATCTCCGCCGCGGCCGGCCGAGCGTGCACAAGGCCTTCGACGAGGCGATGGCGATCCTGGCCGGCGACGCGCTGCTGACGCTGGCGTTCGAGGTGCTGGCCGAACCCGACACGCATGCCGATCCGGTGGTGCGGGTCGAGCTGATCCGGCGCCTCGCCCAGGCGGCGGGCGCCCGCGGCATGGTCGGCGGCCAGGTCCTCGACCTGCTCGCCGAGCGCGAACCCCTCGACATTCCAGCCATTACCCGGCTGCAGCGGCTGAAGACCGGCGAGATCTTCGCCTTCTCCTGCGAGGCCGGCGGCATCCTGGGCAAGGCCGCGCCCTCGGTCCGCCATTCGCTCATCGCCTACGCGCACTCGCTGGGGCTCGCCTTCCAGATCGCCGACGATCTGCTCGACGTCGGCGGCGATCCCAAGGTCACCGGCAAGCCGACCGGTCAGGATGCGGTCGCCGGCAAGGCGACCTTCGTCTCGGTTCTCGGCCTCGAGCGCGCCCGGGCCCAGGCCTGGCGGCTCGCCGACCAGGCGATCGAGCACCTTGATTTGTTCCAGGACAAGGCCGACCTTCTCAGGGCTGCGGCCCATTTCGTCGTCGACCGCCGCGCCTAAGCCAGACACTTAAGACCGGCAGCATGACCTCGAACCGGACCCCGCTCCTCGACCGCGTGCGCGAACCCAAGGATCTGCGCGGATTCGACGTGGCCGAGCTGAAGCAGCTCGCCGAGGAGCTCCGGAGCGAGACCATCGATGCGGTCAGCCGCGTCGGGGGTCATCTTGGCGCCGGCCTCGGCGTGGTCGAGCTGACGGTGGCGCTTCACCACGTCTTCGCGACGCCCGATGACCGCCTGGTCTGGGATGTCGGCCACCAGGCCTACCCGCACAAGATCCTCACCGGCCGGCGCGATCGCATCCGCACGCTTCGCCAGGGCGGCGGGCTCTCCGGATTCACCCGGCGAGCTGAGAGCGCCTACGATCCGTTCGGCGCCGCGCACTCGTCGACCTCGATCTCGGCCGCGCTCGGCATGGCGGTTGCCCGCGACCTCAAGGGCGAGCGGCGCAATGTCGTCGCCGTGATCGGCGACGGCGCCATCTCCGCCGGCATGGCCTACGAGGCGATTAACAATGCCGGCGCGCTCGGCAGCCGGCTGATCGTCGTCCTCAACGACAACGAGATGTCGATCGCACCGCCCGTCGGCGCGATGAGCTCCTACCTCTCCAGGCTCAGCTCGTCCAAGTCCTATCGCGGCTTCCGCGATGTGATGAAGGAAGTGGCCAAGGCCTTCCCGAAGCCGCTGGAGGAGGCGGCCAGGCGAGCGGAAGAGTTCGCCCGCGGCTTCGCCGGCGGCGGCACCTTGTTCGAGGAGATGGGCTTCTACTATGTCGGGCCGGTCGACGGGCACGACCTCGACCACCTGCTGCCGATCCTGAAGAACCTCCGGGACGCCGAGACGCGGAAGCCGGTCCTGCTCCACGTGGTGACGCAGAAGGGGAAGGGACATCCCTTCGACAAGGACTCGGAAGAGAAGTATCACGCGGTCGGGAAGTTCGACGTGGTGACCGGCGCCATGGCGGCCGCCAAGCCGGGGCCGCCGACCTTCACCAGGGTCTTCGGCGAGAGCTTGGTCCGCGAAGCCGCGCGCGACCCGGCGATCGTCGCCATAACGGCGGCGATGCCGTCGGGCACCGGCGTCGACCTCTTCGCCAAGCGCTTCCCGCTCCGCACCTTCGATGTCGGCATCGCCGAGCAGCACGCCGTCACCTTCGCCGCCGGCCTGGCGACCGAAGGGATGAAGCCGTTCTGCGCCATCTACTCGACGTTCCTGCAGCGGGCCTACGACCAGGTGGTGCACGACGTGGCGATCCAGCGTCTTCCCGTGCGCTTCGCCATCGACCGCGCCGGCCTCGTCGGCGCCGACGGCCCGACCCATGCCGGCAGCTACGACGTGACCTACCTCGCCACCTTGCCCGATTTCGTGGTGATGGCGGCGGCCGACGAGGCGGATCTCGAGCGCATGGTGGCGACGGCCGTGCAGATCGACGACCGGCCCTCGGCGATCCGCTATCCGCGCGGCGAGGGGACGGGGGCTGCGCGATCGACTGCGCCGGAGCCGTTGGAGATCGGCCTCGGCCGCGTGCTCAAGGAAGGCTCGCGCATCGCGCTGCTGTCGCTCGGCGGACGGCTTCAGGAGGCGCTCGCCGCCGCCGAAGAGCTGTCGGCGCGCGGACTCTCGACCACCGTCGCTGATGCCCGCTTCGCCAAGCCGCTGGATACCGACCTGATCCGCCGCCTGGTTCGGAACCACGAGGTCCTGATCACGCTTGAGGAGGGTGCGGTCGGCGGCTTCGCCGCCCATGTGCTGCAGTTCCTCGCGACGTCGGGCCTGCTCGACCACGGCCTCAAGGTCCGGCCGATGACGCTGCCCGACCGCTTCGTCGAGCACGACACCCCGCAGCGCCAATATGCCGATGCCGGGCTCGACGCCAAGGCGATCGTGGCGACGGCGCTGGCCGCACTCGGGCAGGCGTCCTCCCAAGCCAGGGCATGAGCCGAAAGCGGCGGCTCGACGAGCTGCTGGTCGAGCGCGGCCTCGCCGAGAGCCGCACCAAGGCGCAGGCGCTGATCCTCGCCGGGCTGGTCTTCGATCGCGACGGCCGGCGCCTCGACAAGGCCGGAAAATCTCTACCCGACGACGCCGAGATCGAGGTCAAGGGCAAGGACCATCCGTGGGTGTCGAGGGGCGGGGTCAAGCTCGCCCACGGGCTCGACCGCTTCGCCATCGATCCGAAGGATCTGGTCGCCCTCGATGTCGGCGCCTCGACCGGCGGCTTCACCGACGTCCTGCTCAGCCGCGGTGCCTCTCGCGTTTATGCCGTCGATGTCGGCCATGGACAGCTCGCCTGGAGACTGCGCGAGGATCAGCGCGTCGTCGTGATGGAGCGGGTCAATGCGCGTCATCTGACCGGTGCCGAGATCCCGGAGCCGATCGACCTCGTCGTCTGCGACGCCAGCTTCATCCCGCTGCACGTCGTGCTGGCTGCACCGCTCGCTCTCGCTCGCCCGGGCGCTAGGCTGTTGGCGCTGATCAAGCCGCAATTCGAGGTCGGCCCGGAGCGGGTCGGCAAAGGCGGGATCGTGCGCGATTCCGCCCTTCACCAGGAGGTGTGCGAGGCGGTTCGTGCCTGGCTGACCGAGCGGGGCTGGAGCGTCATCGGGCTCGATGACTCGCCGATCACCGGCGCCGACGGCAACCGCGAGTTCCTGATCGCCGCCGAGAAGGACTAGCTGTGAGATTTCAGTAGGTTGTCCACCCGGTCGGGACCGAGGAAGCTGAAGTTTCTGAGGCTTCAGGATTTCACGGAGGACCGGATGGACATCCACAAGACTGCCCGACTGACGCCGAAGGGTCGAGCCGAAGTGGTCCGCCGGGTGCTTGGCGGGCAAGCGCCAAGTGTCGTTGCGGGCGCCTTTGGGACCACAGCCAAGACGGTGAGAAAGTGGCTGGTGCGCTATGGTGCCGAGGGCGCGTCAGGCCTGAATGACCGTTCCTCTCGACCTCGCCGTCTTCGCCAGCCGACACCACCGGAGAAGCTCGAGCGGGTTGTTGCCCTGCGCCGCGAGCGCTGGACGGGTAAACAGATCGCCAAGGAGATCGGCGTCTCGCCGGCGACCGTGAGCCGCATACTCGGGCGAGCGGGCCTGAGCCGAATGCGCGACCTCGAGCCCGCCGAGCCGGTGGTGCGCTATGAGCGCGAGACCCCGGGAGAGCTCATCCACCTGGACATCAAAAAGCTCGGGCGTTTCGAGGTCGCCGGCCACCGCGTCA
>CAMBVS010000060.1 GCA_945871425.1 Rhizobium sp. Q54
CTCTTCATCGGTCAGGATTTTAAGCGTATTCTGTATAAGTGTTGGTCGAGGACGGCTTTGGTGGGGGAGCCGGGCTTGACGTGAGGCACGCCAGGGAAGGCGGGGGAGTGCGATGTCGGCGAACGAGGCGCCGGAACGCCAACGCGTGACCCACACGCAGTTGCGGCTGGTCCTGGATGCCCATCTGAAGTTCATGCTGGGCAAGCCCGGCGGCCGTCGCGCGCAACTGCAGTTCCACGACCTCAGCGGCCTGATCATGTCGGGCAGCAATCTCAAAGGCGCGGACTTCACCGGCGCGTGCCTGATCGGCGCCGATCTCTCGGAATGCCAGCTCGAGGACGCCATCTTCTTCGCCGCCGACCTGACGGAGGCGAATCTCGAAGGGGCGCGGCTGGTCGCGGCCGACCTCCGCGGCTGCCGGCTCAGAGGCGCCGTGCTCGTTCGCGCCAACCTGCACCGGGCCGATCTCCGGGACGGTTCGATCACCAAGCGGGTCAAGGGCGGCAACCTCGCCACCATGGCCGCAGACTTCGGCGCCGCCGACCTGACGGGCGCCGACGTCAGCGAGGCCTACGCGGCGCAAACCGACTTCACCGACGCGATCATGGTCGGCTGCCAGCTGTCCAAGACCGACCTCCGCAGCGCCAACCTCTCAGGGGTCAACCTCCAGGGCGCCAACCTGACTTCCGCCAACCTTCGCGGCGCCTCCCTCAAGGATGCGATCCTCACCGGCGCCAAGCTCGAGAACGCCGATTTCTCCGGCGCCAGCATGGCCGGGGTGCTCACCGACAAGCCGCAGGGGCGCACGGTGGCGCAGCTGCCGAAGCCGATCCCGGAGATGCTGAAGCTGCACGACCTCTGGGTCCGGACCACGGGCCGCGAGGGCGAGGTGTGCGACCTCTCCGACGTCGACCTGCGCGGCGGCCCGTCGCTCGACGGCATGCATCTGACCGGGCTGGTCGCCCGCAACACCGTCTTCTACGGCGTTTCCATGCGCGGCATCTCGCTCCAGGGTGCCCGCCTCCAGGGGGCGGACCTCCGCGGCTGCCGCATGGAGGGCGCCGATCTCCGCGGTGCCAACCTAACCGGCGCCCGGCTCAACTTCGCCGACCTCCGCGACGCCGACGCCTCGCCGCTGATGCTGCCGGGAAATCGCCCCTACCCGACGATCCTCGACAATGCCGCGATGCGCCGGGCGGACCTCCGCGGCGCCAAGCTGTCGCAGGCCCGCCTCACCGGCGCCGACCTGACCGAGGCACAGCTCTACAATACCGACCTCGAAGGTGCCGTAACCGAAGGCGCCAAGATGCCGGCGACCAAGCGCCGCGCGGCGTGACGAGCTACCGCGAAGCGGTCGGCGAGTCGTTGCGCGAGCTCGACCTGGCGATCAACGCGATCTGGCGGCTCGGCCAGAACATGGTGGTCGGCTGGAGCCACGAGGGCGCGACCGTGTTCCTCTGCGTCGTGCCGACGCTCAAGGTGTTCGAGGCGGCGGCAAGCGTGCCCCAGGTGTTCCAGGGCCAGCGCCACATGCCGTCCACGCCGTTCCAGAACCTCTGCAAGGACCTGCAGGCCCGGCCCAATCGGGTCACCCTGATGCTGCCGGTCGGCGACGGGCGCGAGGAGCTGGCACCGGCGATCATCGACAACCTGATCCGCCGCTACTCGGTGACGCGCACCCCGCACCGCGCGGTCATGCTGTTCGACATCGTGGGATTCAGCCTGGCCTCTTCGATCCAGCAGGTGGCCCAGCTCAACTCGCTCGAATACAGCATCAACGGCGCGACCAAGCGTCTCCGTCAGGTCGGCGCGGAGATCGAGCTCGCCCGATCGATCGTCGGCGACGGGTTCTACGTATGGAACCGCTCGACCGGTCTCCAGGCGGACATCGCCACATACATCGCGCTGATCCTGATCCTCGCCGACAACGCCCGCGCCCGGCGCGAGGACCAGAGCGGATTCGTGCCGCTGCTCCGCGCCTGCTTCACCATCGGCCCGCACTACTCCTACCATCAGGTCGAGGGGACCAGCCCGCGCGGCTTCGAATACATCGTCGGCGAGGTGACGATCACGCTGGCCCGCCTGATCTCGAAGGCGCTCACCAACCAGATGATCGTCGGCGCCTTCCGCCGGCCGCTCGACAACGTCCCCGGCCGCGAGATCGACACGCCGATGTTCATGACCCAGGCAGCGGCGGCAATGGCGAGGCTTTCGGGCCTGGAGATGGGCGACTATCCGCTGACCGAGCTTCGCTCCTACCTGACCGGTGCCGAGCTGAAGGATGGCCGCTACGGCGTCGAGGGCTTCAAGATCAAGGACAAGCACGGCCTCCTGCACGAGTGCTTCAATGCCAACGTCGTCCTGGTCGACGAGATCGGCACGCGCACCGAGCTCGGCATGAAGCGGACCGAGCTCGACCAGTTCGAGGCCGAGCGCTTCCGCTACGACCTGACCGCCGAGCAGATGGTGAAGATGTTCGCGCAGATGCGTGAGACCGCGCCGGCAGGATAAGAGTCAGCCGATCTTCAGCAATCGCCGCGCGAACCGGTCCATGCCCGACGTCGCGCGCCGCGCCGCCGCCACCGTCGCCGCGGCCGCTGCCAGGCGCTCGCGATCCGACGATGCCTCGATCAGCGCCGCGGCGAAGTCGGCAGCCGTCGATCCCGGCGCGACCCGTCCGGCGGCCTGTCCCGCCACCACCGAGGTCGCCATGCTCGTCTCCGGCGGCACAATGCAGGGCCGGCCGAGATAGACGGCATCCTCGAACAGCGCCGAGGTCACCGAGCGATACATGCCCCCCTGATAGGGCAGCAGGACCAGGTCGCTCTCGACGATTAACCGAAAGAACGTGTCCTGATCGACATATCCGGAAACGAGACGGACAGCCCGGCCGGCGCGACGCAGGGCTTCGACCACATCCGGCGCCGGCGCATTGAGGCCCTCGACATTCACCTGAATCACGAACTCCGCATCCGGCCGGACGGCAACCGTGCGTGCGACGATTTCCGGCAGCAGGTCGAACCCCTTGCGGCCGCCGGCACCGCCCAGGAACACGATCCGATAGCCGTGGCTGGCCGCGCGTGGCTGCAATGATCCCTGCCAGAGCGATGCCGGTGTCGGGTAGGGCGCGAGCTCGACCGGTCGACCGGCGAGAAAGGAGTATTCCGCGACCTGCTTTTCCATCAGCGCGAACAGGGCCGGGGTGTCGCCTACCGCGCGCCGGAGCGCGTTGAACCCGTGTCTGTACAGCGCAAAAATCCAGCTGATCGACCCCGAGGTGTCGTCGTAGCCGGAGAAGCTCGGGAACAGCAGAGCCAGCCGGACCTTGTTGGCAGATCCTCGCTCCTCCAGCCACTCGGCAAGCCCGAACAGCATGTGATGGAGCATGTTGGGAAAGACGAGGAGCGAGTCCGTCAGGTCTACATCCGAGGCGAACCGGCGAAGATCGCCGAGGAACTCTCGGTTCTGCGCGAGGTAGGTCTCGAGATCCCCGACCAACTCGTCTTCCGAAAGGGGCTTGCCGGGGAAGACCGAGAAATGCCGGACGGTGGCAGGGTGGCCGAGCGAGGCGCCGGTCACCTCGCGATGCACGTATAGCCAGGCATCGGAGCCGGCACGCGCAAGCTCCTCGACGAGTGCCAGATCGAACTGCTGGTGATGCCCGCTCGGGGTCCAGGCACAGGGATCGAGAACGAACGTCGTGGTCACTTGATGACGGTGACCGGGACCTTGCTCTCGCGGACGACGTCCTGGGCGACCGATCCGAGCACGAGCTGCATCGCCGCCCCCTTGCCGTGGGTGCCCATGACGATCTGCCCGCAATTCAGCCGCTTGGCGAAGGCGAGGATCGCAGCCCCCGGCTGCCCGACGCTGATGTGTTCCTTGAACGGAACGCCGGCGCCGGCAAGCAGCTTCCGCGCGCTGTCCAGCGCCTTGTCGGCTTCCTCGCGATGGTAGTCGTCGCGCGTCGGCTTGTCGATGAAGGCGACGACCTGCCCGCTCAAAGGCGGCTGGACGTTGAGGAGGTGCAGCTCCTTGGCCTGGCCCAGCTTGAACATCTCGATCGCGTGCGCGACCGCGCGGTCGGAATGGTCCGATCCGTCGACGGGCACCAGGATCTTGGCGGGGTCACCGGTCATCGGCGTCCTTTCTCGGCGAGGTCCTCGACCTCATCCGGTGGCGTCGCCTGGCGCGCGGCGAGCGCCTTGCCGATGGCGACGACGACGGCGGCGCCGATCGGCTTGGCCCAGAAGTGCAGCCAAGCGGCATTGGCATCGACCCAGGGCAGGAGGACCGGGTCGGTCACGATCACCTCGCCGGCGATCCAGCCGAGCAATGCGCCGCCGGCGACCACCAGGATCGGGAAGCGCACCAGGATCTTCAGGATCAGCTGTGAGCCGACGACGATCAGCGGGATCGAGATGGCGAGGCCGATGATCAGGAGCGAGAAGTCGCCCCGCGCCGCCGCGGCGATGGCGATGACGTTGTCGAGGCTCATCACCGCGTCGGCGATGACGATCGTCCGGATCGCGCCCCAGAGGTTGCCGGCACCCTTGATGCCCTCGCCGTGCTCGTTTTCCGGCACGATCAGCTTGACGCCGATCCACAGCAGCAGCAGGCCGCCGATCAGCTTCAGATACGAGAAGGTCATCAGCTCGACGACGAAGATCGAGAAGATGATTCGGAGGATGATCGCGCCGGCCGATCCCGCGAAGATCGCCTTGTTGCGATAGCGCTCCGGCAGATTGCGCGAAGCCAATGCGATCACCACCGCATTGTCGCCGGAGAGGATGATGTTGATGCCGATGATCTGGCCGAGCGCGGTCCAGAAGACTGAATCGAAGTTCATAGCCGCGGGACTATAAGGATGGGTCTGGCGGTCCGCTAGCGAAACTGGACACGCATCCGCATGCGTGTCGCAGACGGCCGGTCGACCTCCTCGAACCCCGCGGCGCGGAAGACATCGGCGAAGCCGTGAAAACCGCGCGCCGGGTCGGCGCGGCCGTCTGCAACCACCGGGTAGGCCTCGACGGCACGGGCGCCCTGCTTCTTGGCGTAGGCGAGGGCCGCCTCGATCAGCGGGCGGCTGAGGCCGGTCCGCCGGAAATCTCGATGAACGAATAGACAGGTTATCGACCAGAGGCGCGCCTCACCGGTCGGCGGGAACAGGCGCGATTTGGCGAGCGTCACGTGGTCCTCGCGCTGCGCCACCGCGCACCAGCCGGCCGGCGCGCCGTCGACATAGACCAGGACGCCGAGCGGGGCGCCGGCCTCCACGAGCCCCTTGAAGGCGTCGCGGTTGCCGTCGCCGTGCTCGGCCTGCCACTCCTTCCGGGGGCGGCGGAACCACATGCACCAGCATCCTGAATTGGCGCCGTTCGGACCGAAGACCCGTTCGAGGTCGTCCCAACGCTCAGGGGTCAGCTTGTGGCAGCGGATCGTCGTCTGGCCCATCGCCGGGAAGCACGTCGCCAGGGTTGTAGAGGCTCGGAGAACCGTGCCAGAGTCGCCGCGCTTCGCCAAGCCCGCCCTCCCCCGACGAGGCCAGAGCCGTCCATGACTCCCACGCGCACCTCGACCGGCGTCGCCTGCATCCGCCTGCTCGAGGCCTATGGCGTCGATCTGGTTTTCGGGATTCCCGGCGTGCACACCCTCGAGCTCTATCGCGGTCTCGAGAACAGCCGGATCCGGCACGTGACGCCGCGCCACGAGCAGGGCGGCGGCTTCATGGCCGACGGCTATGCCCGCGTCTCCGGACGCCCGGGCGTCTGCCTGTTCACCACCGGGCCGGGGGTCACCAACGCCGCGACGCCGATCGGCCAGGCCTTCTCCGACAGCCAGCCGATGCTGGTCATCTCCTCGGTCGCCGCCCGCGCCGATCTCGGCGCCGGCCGCGGCCGCCTGCACGAGATCACCAACCAGCAGGCGACGATGGCGCCGCTGACGGCCTTCAGCCAGACCATCCTCGATCCCGACGAGCTTCCGGACGCAATCGGCCGCGCCTTCGCCGTCTTCTCCGGATCGCGTCCCCGGCCCGTGCATATCGAGATCCCGCTGGACGTGCTGGACATGCCGGCGGAGTTCCCGATCAAGTCGCGCCCGGCCATCGGCTACCCGGCACCGACGCCCGAGGCGATCGAAGCGGCGGCCGACCTGATCCGCGGCGCCGCCCGCCCCTTCGTCATCATCGGCGGCGGCGCCAACCGCGTCGGCGCCCCCATGCTGAAGCTGGTCGAGCTGATCGGCGGGCCGGTCGCACCGACCAAGGCCGGCAAGGGCACGATCCCGGACACGCACCCGCTGTCGCTGGGCGCCAACCTGCTGGTGAAGTCGGCGCGCGAGCTGCTGGCCAAGGCCGACGTGGTCGTGGTGATCGGCTCGGAGCTGGCCGAGACCGATCACTATTCGAACTACCTGCCGATCGAGGGCAAGCTGGTGCGCATCGACGTCGATGTGCAGCACTTCAACCGCGACTATCCGGCCGACGTGCCGATCCATGCCGACGCCGGCCGCGCCGTCCGCGCGCTGATCGCCGCGCTGGAAGCCGATCCGCCGGCGTCCCACGCGAAGGCGTCAGCCCAGGCGGTCGCCGCGATCCGCAGTCGCATCCTGGACGGATTGCCGCCGCTCCGGCAGACCCACAAGAAGGTCCTGGACGCGCTCCGCTCCGCGATGCCGGCCGACGGCATCGTCGTCACCGACATGACGCAGATCGCCTATGCCGGGAATCAGCTCTATCCCTGCGCCGAGCCCCGGACCTGGTTCCATCCGAGCGGCTACGGCACGCTGGGCTTCGGTCTCCCGGCGGCGATCGGCGCCAAGCTGGCACGGCCCGAGGCGGAGGTGGCGGCGCTGGTCGGCGATGGCGGCCTGCTGTTCACCGTGCAGGAGCTGGCGACCGCGGTCGAGCTCGAGATGCCGCTCGCCGTCATCATGTGGAACAACGACGGCTACGGCCAGATCCGCGAGGGGCTGATCCAGCGCGGCGTGGCCGAGATCGGCGTCAACCTGCGCAACCCCGATCACCTGATGCTGGCCCGCGCCTTCGGCTGCGAGGCGGTCCGCCCGAGCAGCCTCGACGGCTTCAAGGCGGCGGTCGCCGGTGCCGCGAAGGCGAAGACGCCGACCTTCATCGAAGTCCGGCAGGACGCTCCCTTCCTTGCCTGATCGCCCGGCGCTGGCGCCCTGGCAAGCGTGGTTCGCCTGGACGGTGGCGGCCGTTTTCTTCTTCTACGCCTTCGTGCTGCGCGTCAGCCCCAGCGTGATGGTCGGCGAGCTGATGGCGGAGTTCCAGGTCGGCGGCGCGGTCTTCGGCACGCTCTCCTCGCTCTATTTCTACACCTACGCGCCATTGCAGCTTCCGGCCGGGATGCTGATGGACCGTTACGGCCCGCGGCGTCTGATCACCGTGGCCGTGGCGCTGGCGGCCCTCGGCGCCGCATTCTTCGCCGTGGCGCCGACGCTGGAGACGGCCTATCTCGCCCGTCTCCTCATCGGGCTCGGGTCAGGCTTCAGCTTCGTCGGCGCCCTCACCGTCTCGACCCAGCTCTTCCCGCCTGCGCGCTTCGCCATGCTGGCGGGCTTGGTCCAGGGCCTCGGCATCCTTGGCGGCATCGCCGGGCAGGCGCCGCTCGGCCTCGTGGTCGAGCATTTGAGCTGGCGTGGCGCCGTCGGCGTTCTCGCCGTCGCGGGGGTCCTGCTGACCATCGCCGCATGGGCCGGTATCCGCGACCGCGCCGGCCCGTCCGCCGCCGGCTCGCCCATGGCCGGCCTTCGGCTCGTCGCCGCCAATCGCGAGACCTGGCTCTGCGCCGTCTTCGGCCTCGCCCTGACCGCGCCGATGCTGGCCTTCGGCGGGCTCTGGGCCGTGCCCTTCATCATGACCACCCATGGCCTCGAGCGCGCCGGCGCCGGCTCGCTCGCCTCGCTCCTGTTCCTCGGATGGGGCCTCGGCGCACCGGTCAATGGCTGGATCTCCGACCGGCTCGGCCGGCGGAAGGCGCCGATGCTGGTCTTCGCCCTGGTCGCGACGCTGGCGATGGCGGCGATCGTCGGCTTGCACGGGCTGTCGCTGACGGCGACCGGCGCCCTGTTCTTCCTCAACGGCTTCGCCTCGTGCTCGATGATCCTCTGCTTCGCCGCCGTCCGTGAGCACAACCCGCCGGGCACCACCGGCGCCGCCTATGGCCTGGTCAACACCTTCGTCGTCGGATCGGGCGCGGTGTTCCAGCCCCTGGTCGGCTGGCTGCTCGACCTCGGCTGGGACGGCACGCTCACCGCCGGCGCCCGCGTTTATGCCGAGGAGACCTACCGCGCGGCGCTTTGGACGCTGCCGGCGGTCTCCGTGCTCGGCGTGGTCTCGGCGCTGCTGATGCGGGAGCCGAAACGGTCGAGCTAGTCGGTGAGTCGCGCCTCTACTGCCTCGCAGAGATAGTGGTATAGGCAGATGTGGACTTGCTGGATGTCTGGTGTCCGGAGTGACGGAACATCGATGAGAATGTCGCTAACCGTCGCCATCTTACCGCCGCCCCGTCCCGTCAAACCGATCGTCGTCATGCCCGCGAGCCGCGCCGCTTCGAAGGCGTTGACTACGTTCATCGAGTTGCCCGATGTGCTGATCCCAAGCACCGCGCCGCCACGTCGCGCATAAGCTTCGACCTGACGTGAGAAGACCGTGTCGTAGCTGTAGTCGTTGCTCCAAGCAGTCAGTACTGCGGGGTTGGACGACAGGCAGATGCAGTTCAGCGCGCGGCGTTCCTTGAGGAACCGGCCTACCAGCTCGCCCGTAATATGCATCGCATCCGATGCCGACCCTCCATTGCCGCAGACGAGCAGGGGAAGATCCTGTCCGAGAGCCGCCGAAATGACGTCTACCGCGCGGTCTACTTTCAGAACGGCAGGCGTTTCAGCGGTCTCCTCCAGGAGGCGCGCGGCGCTCCTCAAGTGATCCCGGAGGCTCATGTGAGCGCGCCCCGCGCCAGGATCGGCCACAGCGCCTCGACCTTGCCGCCGCGGATGCCGACGAACCAGTCGTGCATGTTGATGGTCGGGTCGCAATGGCCGGGAACGAGGCGGATCTTGTCGCCGAGCGCCGGCGCCTCGGCCGGATCGACGAAGAGCCAGCCCGAGTGGTCGTCGTCGCCACGCACCCATTCGGCGCGCGCATTGCCGGCGAGCGCCGGCGGCCCGGAATCGATGCTGACCGACTTCAAGCCCGCATCGCAGATGGCGCGGGCCGGCTCCGGCCGGCTCATCACGGTGGCAAGCACGAACAGGCTGTGCTGCCAGTCGAGCACCGGCGCACCGCCGGCGTTCCTGAGCTTGCCGTAGTCGACGTCCATGAACAGGTAGGAGCCGCATTGCAGCTCGTTGTAGATGCCGCTCTGCCCTTCCAGCGTGTAGGTCCCGGTACCGGCGCCGCCGATATAGAGGCAGTCGAAGCCGGCAGACTTGAGCGCCTCGCGGGTGTTGCGGGCGTCCGCGATGGTCTGGGTCACCGCGATCAGGCGCTCGGCATGACCGTAGATGTGCTGGGCCTTGCCGTTATAGGCCTGCAGCCCCTCGAACCTGAGCCCGGGAGAGGCCGCGATCTGGTTCGCGAGGTCCACCGCCGCCAGGCCCGGCGGCACGCCGCAGCGGTTGCCGACCCGGATCTCGACGCGCACGCCGAGGGTGACGCCGAACCGCCGGGCAGCATCGCTCAGCGGCTGGATCTGATCGGGATGGTCGACGCAGGTCGAGAGGCGGGCTCGACGGCCGAGCGCCGCCAGGCGTTCCACCTTCTTCCGCCCCACCACCTCGTTCGAGACGTAGACGTCGGCGATCCCGCCCTCGACCATCACCTCGGCCTCGGAGACCTTCTGGCAGCAGACGCCGATCGCGCCGGCCCGCACCTGAAGCTGGGCGATGGCGGGCGTCTTATGGGTCTTGGCATGTGGCCGGAAGTTGATGCCGTACTCCTTGCCGAGCCGGGCCATGCGCTGGAGATTGGCCTCGAAGGCGTCCAGCTCGACGATCAGGGCCGGCGTGTCGACGTCTTCGACCGACTGGCCGATCTCGGCTGGAGGACGCTGCATCGTTTTCTCCGGGCGGGAACAACAGGCGCCGGATGATCGCTCAGCCCGCCGGTGCGCGCGAGAAATTTCCGACACGAAACGATGCGGCCGGGGTTGCCGCCCGAGTATGGCCGTGGGACGATGACGGCCCGTTCTCGATGACCGCCTCCCTCCCCTCGCCCGCCGCCGCGCGCCCCCCCGGCCCCTGGACCTTTGCCGGTATCTACACGCTTGAATCGGCGGTCCGCGCCATCACCGCGACGGTGATCCCGATCCAGGCGTATCTGCTGCTGGGCGAGCCCCGGCTGGTCAGCCTGGTCTATCTCGCCGTCTCCTTCGCCAGCCTGATCGGCGGCTTCCTCATTCCCTTCGCCATCGCCCGCTTCGGCCGCGGCCGGGTCTACGGCTTCGGCGCCTCGATCCTGATGGTCTTCCCGCTGCTGCTGGCGACCGGCACGCTGGAGGGCCAGATCGCCGGCATGGCCGGGCGCGCGCTCGCCTCGGTCTGCACGGTGATCACCTTCCAGCTCTACGTCATGGACTACATCGCCAAGAAGGACTTGGTGCGGTCCGAGCCGCTGCGCTTCCAGATGGGTGCCTTGATCTGGGCCTTCGGCCCGGCGCTCGGCGTCTTCCTCTACGAGCGCTTCGGCGCACTGGAATCGATGGTGCTCCCCGCCTTCTTCGGCGGGCTGGTGCTGCTGAACTTCCTCCGCCTCGGCCTCGAGGAGCGCACCAAGGCGAGGCGACCGGGAAGCCCGCTGGCCAACATCCGGCGCTTCATCGCCCAGCCGCGGCTCAGGCTGGCCTGGACCATCGCGCTGGCCCGTACGGTGTGGTGGGGCATGTGCATGGTCTATGTGCCGCTCTACCTGGTGCGAGCCGGCGAGCCGCCGATCACCGGCGCCATCGCGTCGTCGCTCGCGGTGGGACTCCTCTTCTTCACGCCGGTCTGGGGTCGCATCGCCATGCGCTTCGGCTTGAGGCGGAGCCTGATCATCTGCTTCGTCCTGCTCGCGCTTTCCACCCTGGCCGCCGCGGCCGTCGACAATCCCTATCTCGCCGCCGGACTGATCGTGCTAGGCGGCCTTCCGGCCGGCGGGCTCGACGGCATCGGCGGCATCCCGTTCCTCCGCGCCGTCCATTCCTACGAGCGCCCGCAGATGGCCGGCATCTACCGCACCTACATCGAGGTCGGCGACCTCCTATCCTCGGCGGTCTATGCGGTGCTGCTCAGCTTCTTCGACATTCCCGCGGTCTTCGTCGCCGCCGCGCTCGGCTGCCTCGCCGCGGCCGTCCTCTGCCGCCATCTCCCCCGCACCATGTGAAGGAGTTTCCGTTGGACCAGAGCTTCGCCGTCGCCGGGCTCAGCGAGCCGGTCGAGATCATCGTCGATCGCTGGGGGGTGCCGCACATATACGCCAAGAGCGAGCGCGACCTGTTCCTGGCCCAGGGCTTCAACGCCGCCCGCGACCGCCTCTGGCAGATCGATCTCTGGCGCCGGCGCGGCTTAGGCTTGCTGGCCGAGGCCTTCGGTCCCTCCTACGTCGCCAAGGACCGGGCCGCTCGTCTCTTTCTCTATCGCGGTGACATGAACGCCGAATGGCGCTGCTATGGCGCCAGCGCCGAGACCTGGACCACGGCCTTCGCCGCCGGCATCAACGCCTATGTCGGCTGGGCCTCGGCCGATCCGAAGCGGCTGCCGGTCGAGTGCCGCCTGATGGGTCATCGCCCGGCGCTGTGGCAGGCCAGCGACGTGGTGCGCATCCGCAGCCACGCCCGCATCCGCAACATCGAGCATGAGGTGCAGCGGATGGAGTTCGGCCAGCGCTTCGGGCTCGACAAGGACCGCTGGCGGAAGATGCTGGAGCCCGATCACGCGCTGAAACTGCCGGACGGCACCACGCTCGAGTCGGTGCCGCCCGAGGTGCTGGCCATGTACCGGCTCGGCACCGAACCCGCGACCTTCGGCAAGGACCAGGTCGGCAATTACTCCGACCTCTCGGCCCTCGACGGCTCCAACAACTGGGTGGTGGCGCCCGGCCGCTCGACCACCGGCCGCCCGATCCTGGCCAGCGACCCGCACCGGGTCCACGAGATGCCGAACCTCCGCTACGTCCAGCACCTCTCGGCCCCGGGGATCGACGTCATCGGTGCCGGCGAGCCCTGCGTGCCCGGCGTCTCCTTCGGCCACAACGACAAGATCGCCTTCGGCCTCACCATCTTCCCGGTCGACCAGGAGGACCTGCACGTCTACGAGCTGAACCCGGACGATCCGACGAAGTACCGCTATGCTGGTGGCTGGGAGCCCTTCCGGGTGATCCACGAGGAGATCCCGGTGCGCGGCGGTGCGCCGGAGACGGTCGAGCTGCTGTTCAGCCGCCACGGTCCGGTGCTTCACCTCGACAAGGCGAAGAAGCGGGCCTGGGGCGTGCGCACCGCCTGGTTGGATGCCGGAACAGCGCCCTATCTCGCCAGCCTCGACTACCTGAAGGCTGGGACCTGGGACCGCTTCGTCCAGGCGCTCGGCAGCTGGGGTTGCCCCTCGGTCAACCATGTCTATGCCGATGTCGGCGGCAACATCGGCTGGGTCACTGCCGGCTTCGCGCCGAAACGCCCCAACTGGGACGGGCTCACGCCGGTGCCCGGCGACGGCCGCTACGAATGGACCGGCTATCATCCGCACGCGCTGCACCCGCGCAGCTACAACCCGAAGGACGGCTGGGCCGGCACCGCCAACCAGATGAACCTGCCGGACGGATTCGACAACGAGTCCCACCGCTTCGGCTTCGAATGGGCTGACCGCTCGCGCTTCGTCCGCATCAAGGAGGCGCTGGCGGAAAAGCCGAAGCACTCGCCCGAGGACATGCTGAAGCTGCAGGGCGACTTCGTCTCGATCGCCGGCCGGCGTCTCGGCAAGGTGCTGGCGGCCCACAGTTTCGACGGCGAGGCGAAATCGGCCGCCTGGCTCCTGGCCGGATGGGACCATCGGCTGAGCGCCGACTCAGGTGCTGCGGCCCTGTTCGAGCTCTGGTTCATGCGCCACCTCGTGCCGGCGGTGATCGACCACCACGCGCCTGGCGCCTCACCGACCATCGCCACGCCTGACACGCAGTCCGTTGTGCTGGGCGTCGAGGAGATGGCGGCGGATTCGAGAGGCCCCCTGCTCGCCCGCACGCTGGCCGCCGCCTGGGCCGATGCCGGCAAGCTGATGGGCGAGCCCGACGGCTGGACCTGGGGCAAGCTGCATCACGCCTATTTCGAGCACCCGCTGTCGACGATCGCCGGCAAGGCGCTCGACGTCGGCCCGCATCCGAAGGGCGGCAGCGGCATCACCGTCAACAACAACGGCTACCGCGCCACCGACTTCCGCATCACCAGCGGCGTCAGCTTCCGCATGGTCGTCGACGTCGGCGACTGGGACAAATCCGTGCTGGTGAACACGCCCGGCCAGTCCGGCGATCCCAAGTCGCCGCACCACCACGACCTGTTCAAGGTCTGGGCCGAGGAGAAGGCGGTGCCGATGGCCTATAGCCGGAAGGCCGTCGAGGAGGCGGCCGACTTCCGCATCACCCTGACTCCCAAGGCGGAGTAGCGCCCGCTACTCCGCCGCCACGGTCTGCGCGAGCTTCTCGACCTTGGCGGCGCAGTACTTGAACTCGGGGATCTTGCCGAATGGGTCGAGCTGCGGGCTGGTGAGGATGTTGGCGGCGGCCTCGGCGTAGCAGAACGGGATGAAGACCATGCCGCTCGGCACCGCCTCGTCGATGCGGACGCTGAGCTCGATGGCGCCGCGCCGGGTCGAGACGCGTATGGTGTCGCCGCCGCGCACGTCGAAGGTGCGCATGTCCTTGGGCGAGAGACAGGCGATGGCCGAGGGCTCGATCGCATCCAGCACCGTGGCGCGGCGGGTCATCGCCCCGGTATGCCAATGCTCGAGCTGGCGGCCGGTGGTCAGCACCATCGGATACTCGGCATCGACCGGCTCGCCGGGTGCGGTGTACTCCGCCGGCACCAGCTTCGCCCGCTTGGTCGGGGTCGGGAACAGGCCGTCGCCGAACACGATGTCCTGGCCCGGATCGTCAGGTCCGAGGCTCGGATATGTCACGACGCTCTCGCGCTCCAGCCGCTCCCAGGTGATGTTGGCGAGGGACGGCATCGCGTGACCCATCTCGGCGAACACGTCGCGCGGATGGGTATAGGTCCAGCGGAGGCCGAGGCCGCGGGCGAGCTCCTGGATCAGCTCCCAGTCCTGGCGGGCCTCGCCGGGCAGCGGCAGCGCGATACGGCCGAGCTGCACCTGGCGGTTGGTGTTGGTGACGGTCCCGGTCTTCTCCGGCCAGGCCGAGGCCGGCAGGATCACGTCGGCATAGAACGCCGTCTCGGTCAGGAAGATGTCCTGCACCACCAGGTGCTCGAGCTTGGCCAGCGCTTCCCGCGCATGATGGGCGTCGGGATCCGACATCGCCGGGTTCTCGCCCATCACGTACATGCCGCGGATCTGGCCGGCGATGGTGGCATTCACGATCTCGACCACGGTCAGGCCGCGCTTGGGCTGGATCGGCGAATCCCACAGCCTCTCGAACTTCGTGCGGATCTCGAGGTTCTCGACCGACTGGTAGTCGGGCAGGAACATCGGGATCAATCCTGCGTCCGAGGCGCCCTGCACGTTGTTCTGGCCGCGCAGCGGATGGAGCCCGGTGCCGGGCCGGCCGACCTGGCCGGTGGTGAGCGCGAGCGCGATCAGGCAGCGCGCGTTGTTGGTGCCGTGGATGCTCTGCGAGATTCCCATGCCCCAGAAGATGATCGAGGCCTCGGCCCGGGCGTAGAGGCGCGCCACCTCGCGGATCGTCTCGGCGGCGATGCCGCATTCAGGCTCCATCTTCTCCGGCGTGAAGTCGACGATATGGGCCTGGAGCCTCTCGAAGTCGCTGGTATGCGCCTGGACGTACTGCTTGTCGTAGAGCCCTTCGGTGACGATGACGTTGAGCATCGCGTTCAGCAGCGCCACGTCCTTGTTCGGCTTGAACTGCAGCATATGCGTGGCGTGGCGCTTCATCGCCGTGCCGCGCGGGTCCATGATGATCAGCTTGGCGCCGCGCTTGGCCGCCTGCTTGAAGAAGGTCGCCGCGACCGGATGGTTGTCGGTCGGGTTGGCGCCGATGACGATGATCACCTCGGCGTCCTTGGCCGCGGTGAAGGGTGCTGTGACCGCAGCCGTGCCGATGCCCTCGAACAGCGCCGCCACCGACGAGGCGTGGCAGAGCCGCGTGCAATGGTCGACGTTGTTGCTGGCGAAGCCGGTGCGGACCAGCTTCTGGAACAGATAAGCTTCCTCGTTCGAGCCCTTGGCCGAGCCGAATCCCGCGAGCGCCGTGCCGCCGTGCTGGTCGCGGATGCGCTTCAGGCCGGACGAGGCGACCTTCAGCGCCTCTTCCCAGGTCGCCTTGCGGAAATGGGTCCACGGATTGGCCGGATCGACATAGTCGTCTGCATGCTTCGGCACGCCGTCCTTGCGGATCAGCGGTACGGTCAGCCGTTCGGCGTTGTGCACGTAGTCGAAGCCGAAGCGGCCCTTGACGCAGAGCCGGTTCTCGTTGGCCGGGCCGTCGCGGCCTTCGACATAGAGCAGCTTGTCGTCCTTGACGTTGTAGGTGAGCTGGCAACCGACGCCGCAATAGGGACAGACGCTGTCGACCTTGCGGTCCGGCTCCGCGCTCTTCACGCCCGCGGCGTCCAGAAGCGTCGCCGGCATCAGCGCGCCGGTCGGGCAGGCCTGGACGCATTCGCCGCAGGCGACGCAGGTCGAGTCGCCCATCGGGTCGTCGAAGTCGAAGACGATCTTCTCGTGATGGCCGCGACCGGCCATGCCGATGACGTCGTTCACCTGCACTTCACGGCAGGCACGGACACAGAGGTTGCAGTGGATGCAGGCATCCAGATTGACCCGCATCGCCACATGGCTGGCGTCGGGCACCGGCGCCGCCCGCTCCTCGAACCGGCTGCCCTCGACGCCGATATGATCCGACCACCGCCAGAAGCGGGAATCCGGGTCATGGGCGACCTCGCGCCCCGGCTGGTCGGCCATCAGCAGCTCGAAGACCAGCTTCCGCGACGTCTTGGCGCGCTCGCTGGCCGTCTTCACCTTCATGCCGGGAGCGGGCTTGCGGATGCAGCTGGCGGCAAGCACGCGCTCGCCCTCGACCTCGACCATGCAGGCGCGGCAATTGCCGTCGGCGCGATATCCCGGCTTCGGCGTGTAGCAGAGATGCGGGATCTCGACGCCCTGGCGGTTGGCGACCTGCCAGATGGTCTCGCCGGCCGCGGCCTCGACCTCGACGCCGTCGAGGGTGAACCTGATCGGGTCGCTCATAGGACGTCCCCGCGGAAATGCTTGAGCACCGACTTTACCGGATTGGCGGCCGCCTGGCCCAGGCCGCAGATCGACGCATCGGTCATGGCTTGCGACAGCTCGGCAATGAGAGGCTCATCCCACTTCGGCTTGGCCATCAGCTTGACGGCCTTTTCCGTGCCGACACGGCACGGCGTGCACTGGCCGCAGCTCTCGTCCTCGAAGAAGCGCATGAGGTTGATCGCCACGTCCTTCATGTTGTCCAGGTCGGACAGGATGACGACGGCGTGCGAACCGACGAAGCAGCCATATGGCTCCAGCGTACCGAAATCGAGCGGCAGGTCGGCCATCGACGCCGGCAGGATGCCGCCGGAGGCGCCGCCAGGCAGGTAGCCCTTGAAGTCCTGGCCGTCGAGCATGCCGCCGCAGAACTCCTCGACCAGCTCGCGCGCGGTGACGCCGGCCGGTGCCAGCACCACGCCCGGCTTCTTCACACGGCCCGAAACCGAGAACGAGCGCAGCCCCTTGCGGTCGCGCCGTCCGTGACCGGCGAACCACGCGGC
Organism: Rhizobium sp. Q54; assembly: GCA_945871425.1. Classification (GTDB taxonomy): domain Bacteria; phylum Pseudomonadota; class Alphaproteobacteria; order SHVZ01; family SHVZ01; genus SHVZ01. Next base: position 16,971 of record CAMBVS010000060.1, read on the forward strand.
GCCCTTCTCGGCGATGTCGCGCACCCACCACAATGTCTCGACGTTCTGCACCAGCGTCGGGCGGCCGAAGAGGCCGACCTGGGCGACATAGGGCGGCCGGTGGCGCGGCAGGCCGCGCTTGCCCTCGATGCTTTCGATCATCGCCGACTCTTCGCCGCAGATATAGGCGCCGGCGCCGCGCCGGATATGAATCCGGGTGGCTCGCGCGAGTCCCGCCGCTTCGAGCTTCGGGATCTCCGCCAGCAGCATCTGGCGTAGCTCGGGATACTCGTCGCGGAGATAGATGTAGACGTCGGCCGCCTCGACCACCCAGCCGGCAATCAGCATGCCCTCGAGAAACCGGTGCGGATCGATGTCGAGATAGCGCCGGTCCTTGAAGGTGCCGACCTCGCCCTCGTCGCCGTTGACGCACATCAATCGCGGTGCCTGCTCCTGGCGCACCAGCTTCCACTTGCGGCCGGTGGGGAAACCAGCGCCGCCGAGCCCGCGGAGGCCGGCGTCGTCGACGCGCTTGATCAGGTCGTCCGGAGTCAGGCGTCCGTCGAGACAGTCGCGCAGCAGCTTGTAGCCGCCCTCGGCGACATAGGCGGCGTAGTCCTTGCCCGCCTTGGTCGCGTGGTGGCCACGCGCCCCGAGCGCCGCCTTGACCTTGGCCGGCGTCGCCGCGAAGACCTGGTCATGCCCGACCGCACAGGCGGGCGCCTTGTCGCACGCGCCCATGCAGGGCGCACGGATCACGCGGATCTTCTTCGGATCGAGCGTCGCCTCGAGTTCGCCGAGCAGCTTCGCCGCGCCGAACATCTCGCAGGACAGGCTGTCGCAGACCCGCACCGTGACCGGCGGCGGTGCCCCCTCGCCTTCGCGCACGATGTCGAAATGCGCGTAGAACGACGCGACCTCGTAGACCTCGGCCTGGGCCATCTTCATCTCGTATGCCAGCGCCGCCAGGTGCGCCGCCGAGAGATGCCTGTACTTGTCCTGGATCAGGTGAAGGTGCTCGATCAGCAAGTCGCGCTGGCGCGACCGGTCGCCCAACAAGGCCTGCACCTGTTCGAGCGCGTCCGGATCGACCTGGCGGCCCTTCGTCTGCGAGCGCGCCTTGCGGCGCCCTTCGCCGCCACGAACGTGCTTGCGGATTTCAGCGGGGGGTTGCGACATTCTTTGACGTGCTTTCAGACCGATACGCCCTAAATCAAGCCGCCGCCAATCGAGGCGGTGCCGGGCTAGTAGCCGAGAAACTCCTCAAGCGGTCCCTTGGGCAGCGGGACGAGGAACCAGACCTCGAACATCAGGAACAGCGCCACCGCGATCGAGACGCCGATGAGGACGCCGCGCGAGACCGGATACTTGCCGAAGTACCACATGAACAGCGCGATATAGATCGCCGACGCGACATAGATGCCGATGAAGCCGAGTACGATGATGTACACCACCAGCGGCCCCAGCACCGCCAGCACCGAGCGGAAGGCGGGCTTGGTAACGAAGGTCTTCTCGCCGGCGGCGCGATCGAAGAACGCGCGCACGAGCGTAACGACGCTCGAAATCGCCAGGAGCAGACCGATATAGAACGGGAAGTAGCCGGCGCCCGGCCCCTCGATCGGACGCCAGCGCACACCGAGACGCAGACTGTCGGTGATGACGATCGCCGACGCCGCCAGCAGCACGAGCGCGACGACGATATCCATCGTCCGGTGGGAGACCAGACGGGGCCCGTCAACCCTGTTTCCGTGTTCGCTCATCCGATCTCCACCATCGCGTCGGCAGGCGTCCGCCGGGCCGAGGGGCCCGGCGGACGGGTCGTTACGTCACTTGGCGAGGAAGTCCGCCTCCTTCATCAGGTCGTAGTGCACCTTCTCGGCGCTCTCGACCCACTTGCGGTATTCCGCGCCGGTCAGGACCGTCGGGTTGAAGGCGCCCTGCTCCATGAAGGTCCGCCAGTCCGGCGTCTGCATGACCTTGGTCATCAGGTCGACGTAGTAGGCCGTCTGGTCACGGGTGAGGCCGCCGGCACCGAAGATGCCGCGAAGCATCTGGTATTCGACGTTGACGCCCGATTCCTTGCAGGTCGGGATGTCGCTCCACGCCATGTCGGTCGTGACCTTGGCGGTGTAGGTGCTGCGCTTGCCGTCGAACAGGCAGAGCGGACGCAAGGCCCCGGCCTTCCACTGAGCGACCGCCTCGATCGGGTTGTTGACCGTCGAGTCGACATGCTTGCCGACCAGCTGCACCGCCACCGCGCCGCCGCCCGCGAAGGGCACGTAGGTGAATTTCTTGCCGCCGGTCAGCCGCTCGATCGCGACCGTGATGATCTGGTCTTCCTGCTTCGAGCCGGTGCCGCCCATCTTGAACTGGCGGTCAGTGCCGCCCTTCACCGCGGTGAGATAGTCTTGAGCGGTCTTGTAGGGAGCCTCGGCGTTCACCCACAGCACGAACTGGTCGAGCGCCAGCATGGCGATCGGCGTCATGTCCTTCCAGCTGAAGGGCGTGCCGGTGGCGAGCGGCGTGGTGAACAGGTTCGACAGCGTGATGATGATCTTGTGCGGGTCGTTCGGCGTCGACTTGATGTCGAGGAAGCCCTCCGCCCCGGCGCCGCCGGCCTTGTTCACGACGATCAGGTTCTGCTTCATCAGATTGTGCTTCTTGACGATGCCGTCGATGAAGCGCGCCATCTGGTCGGCGCCGCCGCCGGTGCCCGCCGGAATCAGGAAGGTGACGGGGCGGGTCGGCTCCCACGCGGCCTGGACCGGCGCCGCGGCCAGGGCCGCCGCCGTCGCCACACCGAGCAGCAATGACCGCGGAGCGAGCAAGTTCTTGAGCGTCATGTCTTCCCTCCTCCCAGTTTCGGTTGGTTCGTCTAAACGTTTCTTATTGATTCACCACGCGAACCTTGAGCGTAACTGCAGCGCCTGCCAGCGTCCAGCGCGGCACGCCTTTACGCCGCCTTCGGCTGCCGGACTCTGGCCAGCACCCGGCTGATGATCGGCCAGAACAGCAAGATCACGCCGATGCCGAAGATCGTGCCGACCAGCCAGTTGGACCAGAAGATCGACACGTCGCCCTGCGACAGCAGCATGGACTGCCGGAACGAGCTTTCCGCCATGTCGCCGAGCACGAGCGCCAGCACCAGCGGCGGCAGCGGGTAGTTCAGCTTGTTGAAGACGTAGCCGATGACGCCGAACACGCCCATCATCCAGACGTCGAACATCGCATTGTTGACCGTGTAGGCCCCGACCGCGCAGATAACCATGATCACCGGCGCGATCACGCTGAACGGCACGCGCAGGATCGCAGCGAACAGCGGCACGCAGGTCAGCACGATGATCAGGCCGGCGATGTTGCCGAGATACATGCTGGCGATCAGGCCCCAGACGAAGTCCTTCTGCTCGATGAACAGCATCGGTCCCGGCTGCAGGCCCCAGATCAGCAGCCCGCCGAGCAGCACGGCCGCGGTCGGCGATCCCGGGATGCCGAGTGTGAGCATCGGCAGCAGCGCGCTGGTGCCGGCGGCGTGGGCGGCGGTTTCCGGCGCGATCACGCCCTCGATCTCGCCCTTGCCGAAATTGTCGCCGTTCTTGGAGAAGCGCCTGGCGAGGCCGTAGCTCATGAACGAGGCCGGCGTGGCGCCGCCCGGCGTGATGCCCATCCAGCAGCCGATGAGGCAGCTGCGGATCGACGTCATCCAGTACTGAGGCAGCTTCTTCCAGGTCTCGATCACGGCGTTGAGCCTGAGCTTGGCATCGGCCCCCTTGAAAGCGAGGCCGGTCTCCATCGAGGCCAGGATCTCGCCGATGCCGAACAGCCCGATCACCGCGATGAGGAACTTGAAGCCGGTCAGCAGCTCGGCCGTGCCATAGGTCATGCGGAGCTGTCCGGTGACGGAATCGAGCCCGACGGAGGCCAAGGCGAAGCCCAGGCACATCGACGCCAGCGTCTTGAACGGCGAGCCGCGCCCCATGCCGATGAAGCTGGCGAAGGTGAGGAACTGCACGGCGAAGAATTCGGGTGGACCGAATTTCAGCGCGAACTTGGCGACCAGCGGGGCGAGGAAGGTGATGAGGATGACGGCGACCAGCGCGCCGACGAAAGAGGAGGTGAACGCCGCGGTCAACGCCTCGTCGGCCCTGCCCTGCCGCGCCATCGGATGGCCGTCGAACGTGGTCGCCACCGACCACGGCTCGCCCGGGATGTTGAACAGGATCGAGGTTATGGCGCCGCCGAACAGGGCGCCCCAGTAGATGCAGGACAGCATGATGATCGCCGAGGTCGGCGACATCGTGAAGGTCAGCGGCAGCAGGATCGCGACGCCGTTGGCACCGCCGAGGCCCGGAAGGACGCCGATGATCACGCCGAGCAGGATCCCGATGAGCATCAGCAGCAGATTGAACGGACTAAGGACGACCGCGAATCCGCCCATCAGCGAAGACAGTTCTTCCACCTACGATTCCCCCCAACACTTTTTTTCCGAGCACGGCGCCCGTGTGACGGTCGGCCTTGCGGGTCCTTGTACCGTCACGTGTATTTG
>CAMBVS010000061.1 GCA_945871425.1 Rhizobium sp. Q54
ACGCCAGCCGGACGAACTCCCGCCGCAACGACATGATGGACCTCTCCCCCCACGGCACCGCACCCTCCTGAAAAGGCACGCAAACAGCCGTGAGTATGTGTCCACCATGTCCCCGAACACCCGTCCACCATCTCCCCGGTCCATACAGCCTTCGGGGGGAGCGGGCAGGGTGAGGGGGCGCGGTGCCGGACGACATCGGTCACGCCGGCACGGCCTTCGCGATGCGATCGATTTCCAGCAACGTCGCCAGCAGCCGCGGCATGTCCTTCAGGTGCACCATGTTGGGCCCGTCGGACGGCGCCTTGTCGGGATCCTGGTGGGTCTCCATGAACACCGCCGCGACGCCGACGGCGACGGCGGCGCGGGCCAGCACCGGCACGAACTCGCGCTGGCCGCCGGAGGTCTCGCCCTGCCCGCCCGGCTGCTGCACCGAGTGCGTCGCGTCGAACACGACCGGATATCCGGTCATCGCCATGATCGGCAGCGAGCGCATGTCGGAGACCAGCGTGTTGTAGCCGAAGGAGGCGCCGCGCTCGCACAGCAGGACGTTCTCGTTGCCGGTCGACGCGATCTTGGCGGCGACGTTCTTCATGTCCCAGGGCGCGAGGAACTGACCCTTCTTGACGTTGATCGGCCTGCCGGTGGCGCCGGCGGCCAACAGCAGGTCGGTCTGGCGGCAGAGGAAGGCCGGGATCTGCAGCACGTCGACGGCCTCGGCCACGGGCGCGCATTGCTCGGGCGCGTGCACGTCGGTCAGGACCGGAATGCCGTGGGTCTCGCGCACCTCCGCCATGATCGGCAGACTCTGCTTCATGCCGAGGCCGCGCTGGGTCTTGACCGAGGTGCGGTTGGCCTTGTCGAAGGAGGTCTTGTAGACGAGACCGATCCCGAGCTTCGCCGTGATCTCCTTCAGCGCCTGGCTCATCTCCAGCGCATGTGCGCGGCTTTCGAGCTGGCAGGGGCCGGCGATGATCGTCAGCCGGCGATCGTTGGCCACATCCAGCGGTCCGATGCGTACCGTCCGGGCCTCGGTCATACCAGGCGCGACTGCTCGACCGCCGCCTTGACGAAGCTGGTGAACAGCGGATGCGGCTCGAAAGGCTTGGACTTGAGCTCGGGGTGATACTGCACGCCGATGAACCACGGATGGTCGGGGATCTCGATGATCTCGGGCAGCGTCCCGTCTGGCGACATGCCGGAGAACCGCATGCCCTCGGCCTCCAGACGCTCGACATAGGCCGGGTTGACCTCGTAGCGATGCCGGTGACGCTCGCTGATCCTGGTCGTGCCGTAGATCTCGGCGACCCGGCTGCCCTCGGTGAGATGCGCCTCGTAGGCGCCGAGCCGCATGGTGCCGCCGAGATCGTCCTCGGCGTTGCGGCGCTCGACCTCGTTGCCCCGGATCCATTCGGTGAGCAGCCCCACCACCGGCTCCGAGGTCGGGCCGAACTCGGTCGAGCTCGCGTTCTTGATCCCGACCAGATGGCGCGTCGCCTCGATCACCGCCATCTGCATGCCGAAGCAGATGCCAAAATAGGGAACGCTACGCTCGCGCGCGAACTGGGCGGCGGAGATCTTGCCTTCGGTGCCGCGCTCGCCGAAGCCGCCCGGCACCAGGATGCCGTGGACGCCTTCGAGGTGCTGGACCGCATCCTCCTGCTCGAAGACCACGCTGTCGATCCAGTCGAGCTTGACGCGCACGTTGTTGGCGATGCCGCCATGGGTCAGCGCTTCGGCCAGCGACTTGTAGCTGTCGCGGAGGTTCATGTACTTGCCGACCACCGCGATCGACACCTCGCCCTCCGGCTGGCGGACGCGGTGGACTATGCTCCTCCAGCGCGCAAGGTCCGGTTCCTTCTCGGGCAGGCCGAAATGCCGGATCACCTGGGTATCGAGCCCCTGCTCGTGATAGGCGACCGGCACCTGGTAGATGGTGTCGACGTCGAGGGCCTGAACCACGTTCTCGGCCTTGACGTTGCAGAACAGCGCGATCTTCCGGCGCGACTCGGCGGGTATCTCCATCTCCGAGCGGCAGACGACGATGTCGGGCTGGATGCCGAGGCTCTGCAGCTCCTTGACCGAGTGCTGGGTCGGCTTGGTCTTGAGCTCGCCGGCCGAGCGGATGTAGGGCACCAGCGTCAGGTGGATGAACAGCGTCTGCTCGCGCCCGCGCTCGTTGCCGATCTGGCGGATGGCTTCGAGGAACGGCAGGCTCTCGATGTCGCCGACGGTGCCGCCGATCTCGCAGAGGACGAAGTCCTCGCCCTCGGTCTCGGCCTGGACGAATTCCTTGATGGCGTCGGTGACGTGCGGGATCACCTGGACGGTGGCGCCGAGATAGTCGCCGCGCCGTTCCTTCGCCAGCACGTTGGAATAGATCCGCCCGGTGGTGACGCTGTCCGAGCGCCGGGCCGGAACCCCGGTGAAGCGCTCGTAGTGTCCCAGGTCCAGGTCGGTCTCGGCCCCGTCGTCGGTGACGTAGACCTCGCCGTGCTGGTAGGGACTCATGGTCCCCGGATCGACGTTGAGATAAGGGTCGAGCTTCCTCAGGCGGACCTTGTAGCCGCGTGTCTGGAGCAGCGCGCCGAGGGCCGCGGACGCCAGACCTTTGCCAAGGGAAGACACGACGCCGCCGGTGATGAAGATGAAGCGCGTCATGGACCCCGAAAGTACACCACCGTCCGGGGCGGGGGCCAGCCCGGAGGCGTCACCGCCTCATTTGCTCAAGGGAACCGCGGGTTGCAGGGGCTGTGCCGGGGCGGTCGCCGGAGCGACGTCGTCGGCGATCGAGCGCACGCGATTCGAGGGCGTGGCGATGAAGACCAGCGCCAGGCTGGTGATGCAGAAGGCGGCGAACAGGATCGCGGTGGTGCGGGTGAGCAGGTTCGCCGTGCCCCGGGTCGACATGAAGTTGCCGCCGCCGCCGCCGCCGCCGAGCCCGCCTAAGCTGCTCTGGTCGGTACGCTGCAGCAGGACGACGCCGATCATGGCGACGGCGATCAGGATGTGGATGGTGATCAGGACAACGGTCATCGTCTTTGAGAACCTCTCGGAGCCGCCGGGGTTTTAGCGCCGAACGGCCCAGGACGCCAGCGGGAAGGCCCTAGCGGGCGGTGCAGATCGCCCAGAACTCGTCGGCTTTCAGGCTGGCGCCGCCGACCAGCGCCCCGTCGACCCCGGCCACGCCGAGGATCTCGCGCGCGTTGTCGCCCTTGACCGACCCGCCATAGAGCACCGAAAGACCATCGAGACGGCCATGCCGGCGCTCCAGGCACGACCTGATATGGGCGTGCATCCGGCCGATGTCATCCACCGTCGCGGTCTTGCCGGTGCCGATCGCCCACACCGGCTCATAGGCGACGACCCAGCGGGCGGGGCGCTTTTCCGGAAGCGAGCCCGTGAGCTGGCCCGCCACCACGTCGAAGGCCCGGCCGCCCTCGCGCTCGGCCAGGGTCTCGCCGACGCAGGCGATGGCGACGAGGCCGGCCGCCTCGGCGGCCTCGACCTTGGCCAGGACCCCGGCATCGCTCTCGCCGTGCCCCGCCCGGCGCTCGGAATGCCCGAGGATCACCCAGACGCAGCCGGCGTCCTTCAGCATCGGGGCGGAGACGTCGCCGGTGAAGGCGCCGGAGGGTTTCGCGGCACAGTCCTGGGCCCCGAGGCCGACCCCAGAGCCGGCGATCTTGACCCCGACCCGCTCCAGCAAGGTGAAGGGCGGGCAGATGACGACTTCGCGGCCCCCGGCCGGGCTCGCCTTGACCTTGGCGGCAACGTCGGCGGCCAGTCCCAGGCTGGCCGGACCGTGGCCGTTCATCTTCCAATTGCCGACGATCAAGGGCACCGGCGTTCTCCGTAGCGCGTTGTTTTAACTAGTGTTGGAGGTAGCATACCGTGACCGGGAGGTCGAGGGAGCGGCTCTGCGGGCAAGCCCGCAATCAGTATAGCCTGAACGGGTCTGCCCAAAATCATAGCACTAGGTCTAGTTTACTAGCTGTGGTATGAACGCTAGCCGTAGATTTTTGGTTTCCGGCTCACAACGTCAACTAGACTTGGGGGAAATCAAATGGACGCCTTGTCACGCATCAAGATGTGGATCGGTGGTCTCACCGAAATCGGGCTGATGCTCCTGGCCCTCGCCATCGTCGCGGCTCTCCTGGTCGGCGGTTCTCTGCCCTTCTTCGGCGGCGTCGTCGGCAACATGATCAACTTGGTCAAAGAGCTCGGCTCCAACGGTCTGGTCGGGTTGATCGCGCTCGGCCTGATCCTCTGGCTCTTCTCCAAGCGCGCACTCGCCTAGAGTCTTCCTAAACGGGGCGGGGCCGACCGCCTCGCCCCGTTTGCCCCCTGGGGGGACCTGCCCATGCCCGACATCTACGACAGGATCAGGGTCTACGGCTGGCGCACTGTCGAGCTGGCGTCGATGATCGTCATCTTCTGCGTGCTCTTGAACATCATCCTCGGCGACGGTGGCGGCGCCTTCGTCACCTCGGTCGCCAACAACGCCATCCTGTTCGCCCAGGACGTTCCCGCTGGCACGCTCCTCGGCCTGGTTCTGGTAGCCCTGGTCTACCGCTTCTACCTCAAGCGCGAGAAACCAGGCTGACCTCGCCGCCGCCCGCCCGCGGCGGCATTGGCTCTTCCCTCCCCCTCCCCCGGCCCCTAGAATGTCGCATATTGTGGCCGGGCCCTCAGACGAGCGCCCGGCTGAACATTTTTCTCCTTCCGGTCCGGGATCATGATTCAGGCGCTTCGCACCCATCTCGGCTCCTACGTCGTCAAGATTCTCTTCGCCTTCCTGGTGGGATCCTTCGCCATCTGGGGGATCGGTGACGTCGTCCGCGCGATTTCCAATCCCGAGCGGCCGGCGGTCGTCGCCGGCGAGCGGGAGATCACCGCCAACGAGATCGGCAGGGCGTTCCAGAACCAGGTGAGCCAGCTCCGCCAGCGCATGGGTGGCCGCTTCACCGCCGAGCAGGCGGCCCAGTTCGGCCTTCTCGACCAGACGGTCGAGCGCCTGGTTTCCGACGCCCTCTTCGACCAGGAAGCGCAGCGCCTCGGCCTCGAGGTCGGGCCCGACCTGATCCGCGACCAGATCCGCCGCGAGCCCGCCTTCAAGGACTCGACCGGCATCTTCCATGCCTCGGCCTTCAACCAGGCGCTCCGCAACGCCGGCCTGACCGAGCAGGACTATGTGCGGATCATCCGCCAGGGCGTCGACCGGCAGATGGTTGCGGGCGCGATCGAAGCCGGCGCCTCGGCACCGAAGGCCCTGGTGGTCGCCCTCGAGCGCTACCGGAGCGAACGCCGGACCGCCGAGACGGTGGCGATCCGCCATGCCGAGATCGCCGGCATTCCGGAGCCGACGGCAGACGAGCTCGCCAAGTATCACCAGGACAATGCCGCGCAGTTCAGCTCGCCCGAATACCGGCGGGCCTCGATGCTGCGCCTCGCCGTCGACGACCTCGCCCAGACCGTCCCCGTCTCCGAGGCGGCGCTGAAGGAGGAGTACGAGCGGCGCTCGGGCGAATTCCAGACGCCGGAGCGGCGCGAGCTGCAGCAGGCGCTGGTAACCGACGAGGAAGCGGCGAAGAAGCTGGCCGAGGCCGCCAAGGCGGGCGATTTCGCGACCGCCGCCGGTGACATCGCCAAGCTCGACGCCGAGAGCCTCAAGCTCGGCCAGCTCACCAAGGCCGACCTGCCGGCCGAGCTCGGCGACCCGGTCTTCGCCGCATCCGAGGGCGGCATCACCGCGCCGATCAAGAGCTCGCTCGGCTGGCACGTCTTCAAGGTCGAGAAGATCCTACCGGCCTCGGTCCGCAGCCTCGAGGAGGTCCATGACGAGCTCAAGGCCGCGGTCGCCAAGGAGCAGGCCTCCGACCTGATCGCCCGCCTCTCGGTCAAGCTCGAGGACGAGATTGTCGGCGGCGGCAGCTTCAACGAGGCGGCGCAGAAGCTGGACCTGAAAATCATCGCCATCGGCCCGATCGACCGCAACGGCCTCGACCCGGACGGCAAGGCCGTGGAGCTGCCGGCGACCGACAAGGCGCAGCTGCTGAAGACCGTGTTCGAGACCGAGACCGGCAAGACCGGCCAGCTGGTCGAGACCGACAAGGGCGACTTCTTCGTGGTCAGGACCGAGGAGATGCGCCCGGTGGCCCTGAAGCCCCTCGATCAGGTGAAGGATCAGGTGGCCCGGGCCATGGTCGCCGAGAGGCGGGCGGCGGCCGCGAAGACCCGGGCGGCCGAGATTCTCGAGAAGGCCAAAGCCGCCAATGCCGACCTCGCCAAGGTCGCCGCGGAAAACGGCCTCACGGTCGAGACGACGCCGTCGGTGACCCGCGGCGGCCGCTCGGAGTCGGTCTCGCCGCAGGCGATCGTCGCCATCTTCCAGGCGAAGCCGGGCGAGCTGGCGCGCGCCTCGGCCCCCGACGCCGAGGTGGTGGTCAAGGTGAAGGAAATCCTGCCGTCGGATCCCGCCGAGGCCGAGAAGGAGATCGCCACACTGTCCCAACGGCTCCGCAGCGCGGTCGCCGAAGACCTCGCCGCCTCTTTCGTCCAGGGCCTCCGGCAGCGCTACCCCGTCCGCATCGACAAGAGCCAGATCGACAAGATGTATTAGGCAGCGGGCGCCGACCGCCTAAGCGTCAGTCGGCGGCCGCCGCTGCCTTTTCGCCGGTCGTCGGAACCGGGATCTCGTCGCGACCGCCCGGAAGCGACAGGCAGGCGATGGTCCCAGCCAGCGCCATGCCTGCCATCACGTAGAACAGCCAGGCGAAGCCGCCGGTCGCCCCGTAGATCCAGGCGATCAAGGGCACGCCGGCGGCGCTGACGCCGATCGACAGCACGAACTTGGCGCCGAAGGCGGTTCCGCGCCACTTCATCGGCGTGTAGCGCGCGAGCAGGATCGACTCCGACGGACCGTTGAGGGTCTGCATCACCGCCAGCGCCGCGGCGAGCACGATCGCCGGGACCCCGGTCGCCGCGGCGATGAGCAGGCAGATCGGCACCTGCAGCAGGAAGGTCAGCAGGTAGACCTGTTTGCTCGGATAGCGGTCGGCTAAGTAGCCGCCGAAATACTGGCAGATGCCGGCGCCCATGTAGATCGAGGCGACGGCGATGCCGACTCCGGTCGAGCCCGAGCCCAGCACGTCGCTGGCGCGATCGGCAAAGACCTTGGGCATGGCGAGCGAGAGGCACTGGTAGATCAGGCCCGAGAAGACCATGGTCGCCGACAGCACGATGAAGGCGCGGACCATGTCGTCGCGGCTCGCCGGCGCCTCCTTCTTCACGTCGACCTTGGTCTCCATCATCTCGCCGCCGCGCACCATCACCGCCATGACGATGCCGGTCAGAAAGCAGAGCAGGCCCGGGATGATGAAAGCCCAGCGCCAGGAGAGTGCGTCGGCGAGCACGCCCGCGACCAGCGGCCCGGCGGCGACGCCGACCGAGCCGTAGACGCCATTGATGCCGAGCGCCTTGCCGCGGTTGGCGGCGTTGCGGACCAGCCAGGCGATGCCGACCGGGTGGTAGATCGAGGCGAAGAGGCCGGTCAGGCCCATGCCGGCGGCGAGCTCGAAGGGCGTGCGGGCGAAGCCGGTCGCCGCCGTCGAGGCGCCGGTGCCGAGGAAGAAGATCACCATCATGCCGGACGCGCTCCAGCGGTCGCCGAGCCATCCGGCCGGCAGCGCCGCCGCGCCGAACAGGATCGAGCCGGCGAGAGCCAGCGGCAGCAGCTCCTCGTAGCCCATGCCCCATTCCGGCCCGAGCGACAGCACCAGGGTGGGGAACAGCAGCGTCAGCACATGCGAATAGATGTGGCCGACATAGGAGAAGCCCAGCGACAGGCCGGCGGAACGGGCGTTCATCTCAGGCGATCCTCGGTAGGGAGGCGGATCTCGGCGCGACCATGACAGCGGGACGCGCGGCCATCAACCGGCGTGCCGCGGCGGCGCCCACCCTGACCCTCCCCCACAAAGGGGGGAGGGTCAGGGTGGGGAGCTGCCGCACGTTGCTCACCAGATCCGCGGATTCAGATTGGTCGGGCGCTTCACGCCCGGCAGGTTGCGCTCGTCGTCGATCGGCTCGCCGGTGACCATGCGGACGGGAAGCACGCCGGCCCAGATCGGCAGCGCGTAGTCCTCCTCGTCGTCGACCGGCGGGCCGGTGCGGACCTTGGCCGAGCATTCCTTCAGGTCCATCGCGAGCACCGTGGTCGCCTTCAGCTCCTGCTTGTTGACCGGGCGCAGGCCCGCCCAGCGGCCGGGGAAGAGGCGTTCGGAGAAGTCCTCCAGCGCCTGCAGCTTCTCCTTGTCGTCGGTGATCTTGCGGGCAAGCCCGAAGGCCATCACCGCGCGGTAGTTGATCGAGTGATGGAAGCCCGAGCGCGCCATGACGAAGCCGTCGAAATGCGAGACGGTGAAGCAGACCGGCGAGCCGCCCTCGATCGTCTCCAGCATCCGGCTGGCGGACGAGCCGTGCCAGTAGACCCGGTCCTCGTGCCGCCAGAACGAGGTCGGCGTCACATAGGGCTCGCCGTCGATGACGTATCCCACATGGGCGAGCACGCCGGCATCGAGGATGGCGTGCACAGTGGCGCGATCGTAGTGTCCGCGCTTGGGCATCCGCTTGACGCGCGTCTTCCTGGTCGGCGGGAAATCCACGGTGTCGGTCATCGAGGGCGGTCCTTCCGGCAGTCCAGGTGCGGAAGGTCGCCGGAAAGTGGCCTAGGCGGAAGAGCCAGTCCGCCGCTTTCTCGGCAGTCCACTTTCGATGGTGCGGGCGAGATGGTCGACGGCCTTGCCGAGCCGGGCCTCGGCCGAGGCGGCATAGCCCATCAGGAGGCCGGGAACGCCGTCCTTGAGGTAGTAGCGCGACAGCGGCATCGGCGCTGCCTCTTCCGGGCGGAGACGCGCGACCAGCGCCAGATCGCCGAGCCTTCGCCTGAACCGGGCGGCGAGCTGCAGGCCGCCGCCGGGCTCCGGCAGGTCGAGAAGACCGCCGAGCCTGCTGGCAAGATGACCCAGAAGCGCCTCCTCGCGCTCGGCATAGAGACCGCGCATGCGGCGGATATGCGAGGCGAAGGCACCCGACTCCATGAAGTCGGCCAGCGCCGCCTGGCCATGGAGCTGAGTCGGGCCGTCCTGGCGCACTCGCACCGCGGCGAAGGCGTCGACCAGGTCCGGCGGCGCCACGAGATAGGCCAACCGGATCGCCGGGAACATCGCCTTGGAGAATGTCCCGACATAGATGACCCGGCCGCCGCCGGAGAGCCCGTGCAGGGAGGGCGCCGGATGGCCGCGGATCTGGAACTCGCCGTCGTAGTCGTCTTCGATGATCCAGGCGCCGAGGCGCTCGGCAACGGCAAGCGCCGCCATCCGCCGCCCCAGCGTCATGGCGACGCCGAGCGGATACTGGTGCGACGGCGTCAGATAGAGAAGACGGACGGCGGCGAGCTTCCGGGGATCGGCGCCCTCGCCGTCGACCGGCATCGCCACCAGCCTGAGCCCGCTCGCGTTCAGGAGTGCCCGCGCACCCAGATACCCTGGATCCTCGATCGCCGCCGCGTCGCCGGGATCGGTCAGCAGCGTGGCCGAGAGCTGGATCGCCTGGCGCGTGCTGGTGAGGATCACCACCTGCTCGGGCTCGCAGAGAACGCCGCGCGCCGGGCCGACATGGGCGGCGATCGCCGCCCGGAGCGGACCGAAGCCGCGGCGGTCGACGCCTTGCAGCAGGGCCGCGCGGTGATGCCGGGCGCTCCTGAGCACCGAGCGGTGCCAGAGATCCATCGGGAAGCGGTCGAGCGCCGGCACGTCAGGCGCCAGCGGCCGGTCGCCGTGCTGACCTTGGAGCATGGCCTCGGCGAGGGCCGTCCGCCCGCGCTGCGAAAGTCCGCCGGACGCGGCCTTCGCCGGTGCGCGCCGCAGCAGCCTCGCCCCCACCACCTCGGCGACGAAGGTGCCGGAGCCGCGGCGGCCGGCGAGCAGGCCTTCGGCGGTCAACCGGTCGAGCGCGCCGACGACCGTGTTGCGGGCGACCCCCCAGGCCTCCGCCAGCGCCCGGCTCGACGGCAGCCGCGCGCCGGCCGGCAGCGTTCCGTCCAGCACCATGGCGCGCACCGCCGCATGGACCTGGCGGGCGAGGCCCTGCGGGTCGTCGCGATCGAGGGCCAGCGCATCGAGGAGGACGGGGTGGCGGCGGGTCATGCAGCGGAAGCTAGCAGGAGATGCACGCTCATGTGCGACGCTTCCCGCACGCGCCGGTTGACCCGAGGGTCGCGTTCATGGTTCGGTGAAGACGATTCGGCTCAGGGGTGGTTGACGGTGGGGGGATCGCGATGTCACGGCGACGCGATGCGACGCTGACGGTAGTGAATTTCGAGCGCCAGACGCCACGCCCGACGGCAGCGCAGATGGCCTGGCTCGCGCGCGGCCTCGATCAGCCGGGCGGCAAGCTGCCCCTGTTCGACCCGGACGGCCAGCGCGTCAATCCCAGGACCATCAAGGCCTGCCTCGAGCAGGGCTGGGCCGAGCCGTGGTTCGACAACCCGATCAAGCCCGACTGGCTGGTCTGCAAGCTGACCGAGGCCGGACGGCAGGCGGCGCTCGTCGGCCAGATCGACCCGACCCCCGACGCCGACGACGAATAAGCGGCGGACGCGGCACCGATGCGCCTCGACGAGTACGTGACCCAGGTCGTCACCAGCGCGCCGGCCGACTGGCGCGTCCACAAGTCCCCGACCTTCCACTATCGCGTCGTGCCCGTGCGCAGCGGGCCGAACCGCATCGTCGACTTCGAGCTGCAAGAGCACAACGTCATCATGACGTTCGCCAAGGACGTCGGCGTCAACATGTGCTTCGGGCTGGTCTCGGACCGCAACTACGCCAGCCCCTGGTCCGGGCGGTTTCCGGACAAGCGCGCGCAATCGACTTTCCTCGACTTCTTCCTCAACGGCGCCATGGTCTTCCGCGAGACCATGGTCTGGGTCGACGGCTGGCGCTGCGTGCTGCCGGAGCCGACGCAGACCGCCGCCGCGCCTTACCCGATCCCCGAGCGCAAGTACCGAGTGACCAAGCTTCTGCACAGCCTCGTCGGGCCCGGCACTAATTTCGACGACTACTTCCGCCGCGCCGGCATGACGCCGACCGCGGAAACCTGGCCCTGATCCCGTCTACAGATTGTCCCCCAGCAGCGCCTTGCAGACCGCGTCGGTGACCTGACGGGTCGTCGCCTTGCCGCCCAAGTCGGGCGTATGCAGGGCCTGGTCGGCGGTCACCCGCTCGATCGCCCGCATCAGACGGCCGGCGGCGGTTCCCTCGCCCAGGTGCTCCAGCATCATCACCGCCGACCAGAAGGTGCCGACGGGGTTGGCGATGCCCTTGCCGGTGATGTCGAAGGCCGAGCCGTGGATCGGCTCGAACATCGAGGGGAACTGCCGCTCCGGATTCAGGTTCGCGGTCGGCGCGATGCCGAGCGAGCCGGCGAGCGCCGCCGCCAGGTCGGACAGGATGTCGGCATGCAGGTTGGTGGCGACCACCGTGTCGATCGACTTGGGCTTCAAGGTCATCCGCATGGTCATGGCGTCGACCAGCATCTTGTCCCACTTGACGTCCGGGAACTCGGCCGCGACCTCGGCGGCGATCTCGTCCCACAGCACCATGCCGTGGCGCTGGGCGTTCGACTTGGTCACCACGGTCAGCAGCTTCCTGGGTCTCGACTGCGCCAGCTTGAAGGCGAACCGCATGATGCGGGTGACGCCGGCGCGGGTGAAGATCGAGACCTCGGTCGCGATCTCCTCGGGCAGCCCCTTGTGCGAGCGGCCGCCCTGGCCGGCATACTCGCCTTCCGAATTCTCGCGGACGATGACCCAGTCGAGATCGCCTGCCTTGACGTTGCGGAGCGGGCTCTCGATCCCCGGCAGGATGCGGGTCGGGCGCACATTGGCGTACTGGTCGAAGGGCTGGCAGATCGCCAGCCTCAAGCCCCACAGCGTCACGTGATCGGGAACGTCCGGCGCGCCGACGGCGCCGAAATAGATCGCATCGAAGGGCTTCAGCGTCCTGAGGCCGTCGGCCGGCATCATGATGCCGTGCTTCTTGTAATAGTTGGAGCCCCAGTCGAACGGCGTCACGGCGAGGTGGAAGCCGCCGTCGCGTTTCGCCAAGACATCGAGGACCTCCAGCCCGGCCGCGATGACTTCCTGGCCGATCCCGTCGCCGGGGATGGACGCAATCTTGTACTGGCGCATGTCCGCTCTTGTCTCTTGGTCTGATCGAAAGGAAGGTGCCGTAACCGGCGGCGCTCGTTCTAGCACAAGAGAAGGCCCTCCATGCCCTCCCCCAATCCGCGCATCCTCCTGATCCATGCCCTGTTCGAGTCCCTGGCCCCGATCTGGGCGGCCTTCCGGGCCGATTGGCCGGAGGCACGGACCGTCAACCTGCTGGATGACTCGCTCTCCGCCGACCTCGCCCGCGACGGCCGGCTGACCCCGGCGATGACCGAGCGGTTCCTGGCGCTCGGGCGCTACGGCACCGGTGCCGACGGCAAGGCGCCTGCGGCCGATGCGCTCCTTTTCACCTGCTCGGCCTTCGGCCCGGCGATCGAGGCGGTGAAGGCGGACCTGAAGATCCCGGTGCTGAAGCCGAACGAGGCGGCCTTCGAGAACGCGCTCGATTCAGGCTCGCGGATCGGTCTCATGGTGACGTTCCCGCCGGGGCTGGCCTCGCTCGAAGCCGAGCTCCAGGCGATGGCCGCGGCGCAGGGCAAGACGGTGACGGTGGTCGGATGCGGGGTCGAGGGGGCGCTGACGGCACTCAAGGCCGGCGACGCCGCCCGCCACAACGATCTGATTGCCGCGGCCGCCGCGTCGATGCCGGAGGTCGATGTGCTGGTGCTGGGCCAGTTCTCGATGGCGCAGGCGAAGCCGGCAATCGCCGCCCGTGATCCGAAGCGGCGCGTCATCACCACACCCGACGCCGCCGTCCGCAGCCTGAAGGCGAAGCTGGGCGCGGCCTAGGCGATCTCGAACAGCGCGGCGGCGCCCATGCCGCCGCCGACGCACATGCCGACGACCACGCGCCTGGCACCGCGCCGCTTGCCCTCGAACAGCGCATGCGCGGTCATGCGGGCGCCGCTCATGCCGTAAGGGTGGCCGATCGAGATGGCGCCGCCGTCGACGTTGAGCTTCTCCGGGTCGATCCCCAGGCGGTCGCGGCAATAGAGCACCTGGACGGCGAAGGCCTCGTTGATCTCCCAGAGATCGATGTCGCCGATCTTGAGGCCGGCGCGCTCGAGCAGGCGCGGCACTGCGAAGACCGGGCCGATGCCCATCTCGTCGGGCTCGCAGCCGGCGACCGCCAGGTGCCGGAAGATGCCGAGCGGCTTCAGGTTCCGCTTCTCCGTCAGGCGCGCGTCCATCACCACGCAGGCGGCGGCGCCGTCGGAGAGCTGCGAGGCATTGCCGGCGGTGACGGTCTTGTCGTCGCCCAGCACCGGCTTCAATTGCGCCAGACCCTCGGCGGTGGTGTCGGGCCGGTTGCCTTCATCGCGGGTCAGACGCGTGGTCTCGCGGCTGGTCTTGCCGGTTGCCTTGTCGGTGACGACCTTCACCGCCTCCAGCGGCGCGATTTCCGCATCGAAACGCCCGGCCTGCTGGGCCGCCGCGGTCCGACGCTGGCTTTCGAGCGAGTAGGCGTCCTGGGCCTCGCGCGAGACCTTGTAGCGTTGAGCCACCACCTCGGCCGTCTCCAGCATGCTCATGTAGACAGCGGGCTTGTGAGCGAGCAGCCACTCGTCCTGCACGCGGAATTTGTTGCGATGGTCGTTCTGCACCAGGCTGATCGACTCGAGCCCGCCGCCGATCGCGATCGGCACGCCGTCGACGATGACGCGCTGGGCGGCCGAGGCGATCGCCTGAAGGCCCGAGGAGCAGAAGCGGTTGATCGTCGTCCCCGCTGCCGTCGTCGGCAGGCCGGCGGCCAGGGCCGCCTGGCGGGCGATGTTGCCGCCGGTGGCACCCTCGGGCATGGCGCAGCCGAGCAGCACGTCCTCGACCTCGCCAGGGTCGATGCCGGCACGCTCGACCGCGTGGCGGATCACATGGCCGCCCATCGTCGCCCCATGGGTGTCGTTGAAGGCGCCGCGGTAGGCACGGCCGATCGGCGTCCGCGCCGCCGAGACGATGACGGCTTCTTTCATGATCTGCTCACGCTATGAGAACCGGAGAGTGAACGCCGAGGGGAGAGCCGAAGCCCTCCCCTCGCCGGACCGTATCAGCTGCCGATCTCGCCCGACATCACCGGACCGAACAGCTCCCAGCGCTCGCCCGTGAAGCGCTGCATCTGCATCTGCTCGATCGGATAGTAGTCGTTCGGTCCGCTGTTGAGCTTGATGCCCGGCAGCAGCACGTTGATATCGACGTTCTTCAGGTTGGCCGCCTGCTTCATGACGTTCTCGCGCGTCAGCTCGTTGCCGGCCTGCTTCAGGACCTGCACCAGGCTCTGGGCGACGGCATAGCCGTAGACGGTGAAGCTGGAGGTCTTGTCGCCGTCGGGGAAGTACTTGTCCATGAACGCCATCCATTCCTTCATCCCGGCGTCGTCCTTCCAGGTAGGGTCGGTCGAATCCTTGATGTAGCCGGTCGAGAGAATGCCCTTCGACGCCTCGAGCCCGGCCGGCTTCAGCACCGAACCGACGGAGTTGGAGACGTTGTTGAGGAGGTGCACCGGCTTCCAGCCGATCTCGGCGGCCTTGCGGATCGCCTGGGCGGCGAACTTCGGCGTGGCGACGTTGAAAAAGATGTCGGCGCCCTTGGACTTGAGCGTCACGATCTGCGAGTCGACGGTCGGGTCGGCGACCTCGTAGGGCAGCTCGGAAACGATCATCGTCGCCGCCTTGGCCCCGAGACCTTCCCTCATTCCCTTGAGGTAGTCCTTACCGTAGTCGTCGTTCTGATAGAGGATGCCGATCTTGCCGTTCGGATGCTTGTCGAGGATGTACTTGGCGTAGATGCGGCCTTCGCTCTGGTAGTTGGGCTGCCAGCCCATGGTCCAGGGGTATTCCTTGGGGTTGCCGAACTGGGTGGCGCCGGTGGCGACGAAGAGCTGAGGCACCTTCTTGCCGTTCATGTATTTCTGGATCGCGGTGTTGCCAGGCGTGCCCAGCGACTGGAACACCAGCAGCACCTCGTCGCTCTCGACCAGCTTGCGGGCCTGCTCGACCGTCTTCGGCGGGCTGTAGCCGTCGTCGTAGGAGACGAAGGTGACCTTGCGGCCGTTGACGCCGCCTTCGGCGTTCACCTTCTTGAAGTAGGCATCGATGGTCTTGCCGATCAGGCCGTAGGCCGACGCGGGGCCGCTGTACGGATTGATGTTGCCGATCTTGATCTCGGTGTCGCTGGCGCCGGGATCGTATTTCTTCTGGGCCAGCGACGGCGACGACACGAGCGCGGCGCCGGCCAGGGCCGCGACCGCGACCAGCAGGGTTCGCCTTGTTGCAGTCATGGTTTCCTCCTTGATTATCGGTTCGACGACATCAGGCGGGCGACACGGCCCGCGACCAGACGAACGAAGCCCGCCGCCCCGGTCGGCATCAGGTAGATGACCAGGATCAGGATGACTCCGTAGACGGCCCAAGCCAGCCCTTTCGAGACCTGCTCGGCCAGATTGGGAACGAACATGACGAAGACGCCGCCGATCAGCGCGCCGGGAATCCAGCCGACGCCGCCGACGACCAGTCCAACCAGGAAGCTGACGGCGAGGAAGAAGGTGAAGCTGTCGGGCGCCACGAACTGGACGACGATGGCGCCGAGAGAGCCGGCGACGCCGGTGTAGAGGGCGCTGACGCCGAAGGCGAGCGACTTGTAGAGCGCGGTGTCGATGCCCATCGCCTTCGCCGCCAGCGGATTGTCGCGGATCGCCTTCAGCGCGCGGCCGGTGCGGCTGGAGACCAGGCGCGTCGCCGCCGCGAACATGAGGATCAGGACGATGAGCGTGAAGTAGTAGAGCCAGCGGTCCTGGCTCAGCGGCAGGCCGAAGGGCGCATCCGGCTTGACGATGACGATACCCTGGACGCCGCCGGTCCAGTGCTCGAACAGCGACAGCTTGAGGAGCTGCGGCGTCGCCACCGCGAGGGCGAAGGTGGCGAGCGCGAGGTAGAGGCCTTCGAGGCGCAGCGCCGGCAGGCCGAAGAGGAATCCGGCGACGAGGCAGACCAGGCCGGCGACCGGCAGCGTCAGCGCATAGGGCACGCCGAAGCGGTCCATCAGGATCGCCGTGGTGTAGGCGCCGATGGCATAGAAGGCGCTGTGGCCCAGCGAGAACTGGCCGTTGATGCCGGTCAGCAGGTTGAGGCCGAGGATGGCGATCGAATAGACCATCACCAGCGTCAGCTGGAACACCGTGAAATTCTTGACCAGCAAAGGCAGCACCAGCGCCGCAATCACCACGCCGATGGTGAGGAGGCGCTGCCAGGCCGGCAGCGTCAGACCGCCGAGGCGCCGCTCCGATGCCACCATGGCGGCGATGTCTTCTCTGACCGCCACGACACTAAACCCGGCTGACCGCCGTCCGGCCGAACAGGCCCGACGGCTTGACCATGAGGACGGCGACGATCAGCACCAGCGCGATGGTGAGCTTGAGCTCCTTGCCGACGACCGGGATGAAGGTGCCGGCCAGGTTCTCGATGATGCCGACGGCGAAGCCGCCCAGCACCGCGCCGATGGGGCTGGTGAGACCGCCGACCACCGCGCCGGCGAGGCCGTAGAGCAGGATGCCCAGCATCATGTTCGGCTCGAGGAAGACGATGGGCGCGATCATCATGCCGGCGACCGAGCCGATCGCCGCCGCCAGCCCCCAGCCAAGGGCCACCATCCAGCCGACGCGGATGCCGACCAGGCGCGCCGAGTCCGGGTTGGCCGCCGCCGCCCGCATGGCGAGGCCAAGGCGGGTGTGGCGGAAGAGGACGTAGAGCAGGACCAGCATGACCAGCGTGATGCCGACCATGCCGAGGTCATGCGCGCCGATCAGCCGGTTGCCGAACAGCGGCGTCGAGGGGAACGGGCTCGGGAAGCTCTTGATCGTGTATTCCCAGGTGAAGCCGGCGACGCTGTTCAGGATCGAGAACATGGCGATGAAGACGACGATGTGGCTCAGCACCGGGGCGTTCCGGATCGGCTTGAACAGAAGCCGCTCGATCGCGACGCCGCCGGCGAAGGAGATGACGACGGTGGCGGCGAAGGCCGGCCAGTAGGGGAAGCCCCAGGCCAGCAGCTGCCAGGCGATGTATGTGGAGAACATCGCCATCTCGCCCTGGGCGAAATTGAAGTGGTCGATCGACTGGTAGATCATGACCACGGCAAGCGCGAGGCAGGCATAGATACCGCCGGTCGCGATCCCCGCCAGGAGTTGGTGCAGAAAGAGGTCCATTCCCTCCCCGTCTCCTCAGTAGCCGAGATATGCCCGACGGATATTTTCGTCGGCGCCGATGGCGGCGGTGGTGCCGGACATGACGATGCGTCCGGTCTCGATCAGATAGGCGTGGTCGGCGAATTCGAGCGCCAGCGCCGCGTTCTGCTCGACCAGCAGCACGCTGACCCGGTCCGACTTGTTGACCGATTTCAGGATCTCGAACACCTCGGCCACCACCAGCGGCGCCAGGCCGAAGGACGGCTCGTCCAGAAGCATCACGCGCGGTCGCAACATCAAGGCGCGGCCGACCGCCAGCATCTGCTGCTCACCGCCGCTCAAGGTGCCCGCCTGCTGGTGCCGTCGCTCCTTCAGGCGGGGGAAGTGCGCGTACACCCGCTCGATGTCGCCGGCGACGGCGGCGCGGTCGCGCCGGATCATCGCGCCCAGCTCCAGGTTCTCCTCGACCGTGAGGCGGACGAAGGTGCCCCGCCCCTCCGGCACATGGGCGACGCCGAGCCGCACCACGTCCTCGACGGTCGAGCCGCCGATGCCGCGCCCGTCGAGCTGGATCTCGCCCTCGCTCCGGATCATCCCGCAGATGGCGCGCAGCACCGTGGTCTTGCCGGCGCCGTTGGCGCCGAGCAGCGCGGTGATGCCGCCCTCCTCCAGATCGAGATCGAGCCCGTGCAGCGCCTGGGTCTGGCCGTAAAAGGCCTTGAGGCCGCGGACGGCGAGATGCGCGCTCATGTCTTCGCCGTCCCGAGATAGGCGGCGATGACGGCCGGGTCCTGCTGCACCGCCGTCGGCACGCCCTCACAGATCTTGCGGCCGAAATCGAGAGCGACGACGACGTCGGAGACCGACATCACCAGGCCCATGTGGTGCTCGACCAAAAGGATGGTGACGCCGTGGTCGTCGCGGATCTGCCGGATCAGGCGGCCGAGATCGGCGACCTCCTCGTGGTTGAGGCCACCGGCCGGCTCGTCCAGCAGCAGGAGCTTCGGGCGCATCACCAGCGCACGGGCGAGCTCGACCCGCTTCTGCGTGCCGAAGGGAAGCCCGGTGACCGGCCGGCGGGCGACCTCGCCGAGGCCGAGATAGTCGATCACCTCGCCGGCCCAGCGCGCGAGGTCCTGGTCCTGGCGGCGGACGCCGGGCAGCCCGAGTGCGTCGCTGAAGAAGTCGCTGCGGGTCCGCGTATGGCCGCCGACCAGCACGTTCTCCAGCACCGTCAGGCCGCGGAACAGCGCCAGATTCTGGAAGGTACGGCCGATGCCGATCTCGGCGATCCGATGCGGCGGCCGGCCGAGGATCGAGGCGCCTTCGAACTGAACGTCGCCGGAAGCCGGTGTGTAGAGGCGGCTGAGGCAATTGAACAGCGTGGTCTTGCCAGCCCCGTTCGGCCCGATCAGGCCGAGGATGCGGCCGGCGGGCAGATCGAACGAGACGCCGTCGAGCGCCACGATGCCGCCGAAGCGGACGACGACATCGCGTACAGCCAACAGCGGCCGCGAGTCCATCACCGACGTTGCCGAGGGCCGATCCGCCTCAGCGAGGCGGGTCGCAGCCCCTGCTGCTCCCTGCAAGACGTGTCCTCCCGAAACTTTTCATTTTTTTCAAGTTCACGACGGTTGATGACCCAGCAGCGCCTCCACGCCGCGGACAAGGTTGACCAGACGCGGGCCGATATCGCTCTCCAGCCGCTCGCGCGAAAGCTGGAACGACGGCGCCCCGCAATTGAAGGCAATGATCGGCGAGCCGTCGGCGGGGATCAATGGTACGCCGACCGCGTTCACATCCGCCGTCCACTCGCCGATCGAAAGGGTGAAGCCGCGGGTCGCGTAATCTTCAAGGCCGCGCTCGATGCCGGCGCGGATCTGCGGCCAGCGATCGGGCTCGCGCTTGGCGATGAAGTCCATCAGGTGGACGCGCTCGCTCTCCGGCAGCGCCGCCAGCAGCGCCCGGCCCATCGAGGTGGTGGCGATCGGCACCCGAGATCCGAGGTCGAGGCGAAGCGTCACCGCGGCGTTGCTGCGGCAATACTCGATGTAGATCAGGCTGAGCCGGTCGCGGCTGCCGAGCGCGACCGAGGCGCCGGAATGATCGGCGAGCTCTTGCATCGCCGGCCGCGCCAGCTGGCGGATGCCCATGGTCGAGAGCACGGCGTAGCCGAGCGACAGCGCGGGCGCGCCCAGCTGGTATTTGCCGAGACGGTCGGAATAGGTGAGGTAGCCGAGCTTGGTCAGCGTGTAGGTAAGCCGCGAGACGGTCGGCTTCGGCAGCCCGGTCGCGCGCGCGATCTCCTGGTTGCCGAGCAACGCGTGGTTGGGCGCGAAGGCGCGAAGCACTTCCAGCCCGCGAGCCAGCGCTTCGACGAACTGGCGGTCGCGCCGCGGTTCCCCGGACGGGCCGCCCTCCTCACGCGCTCGCGCAAGCCATTCGGTGCTGGTGCTCGTCGTCATTCCCTGCCCTGGAGACCCCTCTTGCGGGGATTTACAGGCAGTACACTCCACCCTACGATCCGCGTCAAATCTGCGAAACGCGATTTCGCAATGCGAAACAAAAAATGTGGGGAGGGGTTGGGTGTCTAAGTCCTTCGTGACGACCGAGCGCAAGGGTTCGGTCGCGGTCATCCGCCTCGACAATCCTCCGGTGAATGCGCTGGGACACGGCCTTCGCCTCGGCATCGCCTCGGCGCTGAAGGCGGTCGAGGAGGATGCCGGTGTCACGGCCGTGGTGCTGGTGGGAGCCGGTCGCTGCTTCTCCGCCGGGGCCGACATCACCGAGTTCGGCAAGCCGCTGCAGTTGCCGAATCTGGCCGACCTGATCACCGCGATCGAGGCGAGCCCGAAGCCGGTGGTCGCCGCGATCCACGGGACCACGCTGGGCGGCGGGCTCGAGCTGGCGCTCGCCTGCCATGGGCGGGTCGCCGCCAAGGACGCGAAGTTCGGCCTGCCCGAGATCAAGCTCGGCATCCTTCCCGGCGCCGGCGGAACCCAGCGCGCTCCGCGCCTGATGGGGGCCGAGCGGGCGCTGAAGCTGATCATCTCGGGCGAGATGATCGGTGCCGAGGAAGCCAGGACATCGGGCCTGGTCGACGAGGTGACCACCAGCGATCTGGTCGGTGCCGCCGCCGTGCGCGCCGAGCACCTGGCTGCGTCCGGCGACCTTCCCCGCGTCCGCGACCGCGCCGTCCCCGGCGACCGCGCCGGCTTCGACAAGGCCGCCGCCGCGGCCACCGGCAAGGGCCGCGTGCCGCCCGCCGTCGCGGCCTGCGTCGAGGCCGTCCGCGTCGCCATCGAGCTTCCCTTCGACCAGGGTCTCGCCCGCGAGACCGAGCTGTTCAGGCAGCTGGTCGCCAGCGACGAATCCAAGGCCCAGCGCCATGTCTTCTTCGCCGAGCGCAACGCCGCCAAGGTCGCGGACATGCCGG
>CAMBVS010000062.1 GCA_945871425.1 Rhizobium sp. Q54
GCGAGGCCGAGAAGCTGATCCAGGAGGCGCGGGCCTATCGCGAGGAAGTGGTGGCGCGCGCCACCGGCGACGCCAACCGCTTCAAGGCGATCTATGACGCCTACAAGGTCAGCAAGGACGTGACCACCCAGCGGATCTACCTGGAGACCCTGGAAGAGATCCTCAAAGGCGCCCAGAAGGTCGTGATCGACAAATCGGCCACCGGCTCCGGCGTGCTGCCGTACCTGCCGCTGCCTGAGCTCAAAAAGAAGGCCGAGGAGAAGAAGCCATGAGCCGCCAGTTCCTGGGCGCGCTCGGCGCCGCCGTCGTCGCCATCGTCGTCGTTGCCTGGGGATCGCTGTTCACCGTGCCCCAGCACCAGCAGGCGCTGGTGCTGCAGTTCGGCGATCCCAAGCGCGCGATCCCCGACCCCGGCCTCAAGGTCAAGCTGCCCTTCATCCAGGAGGTGCAGTACTTCGAAAAGCGCATCCTCGACATCGATCCGCCGAAGCAGCAGGTCATCCTGATCGACCAGAAGCGGCTCGACGTCGACGCCTATGCGCGCTACCGCATCGTCGACCCGCTGCGCTTCTATCAGACCGTCAACAACGAGGCCGGCGCCCGCGCCCGTCTCGGCGCCATAATCAACTCGGCGATGCGCCGCGTGCTCGGCAACGAGTCCCTGACCAACCTGCTCTCGGCCCGCCGCGGGCAGATCACCACGGCGATCTTCCAGGACGTGACGGCAGCCGCAGCGCCGCTCGGCATCGAGATGATCGACGTCCGCATCAAGCGCGCCGACTACCCGGACCAGACCAGCCAGGCGATCTACGCCCGGATGAAGTCCGAGCGCGACCGCGAGGCGAGGGAGTTCCGGGGCGAAGGCTCCGAGGTCGCCCAGCAGATCCGTGCCGACGCCGACCGCCAGCGGGTGGTCACGGTGGCCACCGCCCAGCAGCAGGCGCAGACGCTGCGCGGCCAGGGCGACGGCCAGGCGATCCAGATCTATGCCGACGCCTTCGGCCAGGATCCGCAGTTCTTCGCCTTCTATCGCTCGATGGAGGCCTACAAGACCGCGCTCGGCGACGGCTCGACCACGCTGGTGCTCTCGCCCGACAGCGAGTTCTTCCGCTTCTTCAACGACATCACCGGCAAGGGCGGGAACGGGAGATAACCTTCCGTGGATGACGCGCTCCTCGCCCTCGGCCTCGTGCTGGCGGTCGAGGGCGCGCTCTACGCCCTGTTTCCGGAGGGCATGCGGCGGGCGATCGCGATGGCCCTCGCCCTTCCGGCCGACCAGCTGCGCTTTGCCGGCGTCGTCGCAGCCGCGCTCGGCGTCGGCCTCGTCTGGCTGGTGCGCGGGTAGCTATGCCGGCCGCTGCGGTTGCGGTCACGAGGGTGTGATCGCCTTTCCCGGG
Organism: Rhizobium sp. Q54; assembly: GCA_945871425.1. Taxonomy (GTDB): domain Bacteria; phylum Pseudomonadota; class Alphaproteobacteria; order SHVZ01; family SHVZ01; genus SHVZ01. Next base: position 1,398 of record CAMBVS010000062.1, read on the forward strand.
GGCCGTCCACGCGTGCCATAATTCGACCACAGGATGGATGTTCATTCATGATGGGAGAGGGGGCACGGATTGATTCCAGTGACCCGGACGCCCACGTTGCATCGGAGGCGAAGCCTGCCGGTCCGCGACGGTTTTTCGTCTGCTAGAGGAGAGGTCTCTTGTTCGGAGCACAACTCGTTCGTGGCCAACCCGAGGATGCGGTCCGCTCGGCGATGACGGCCAGGCGCAGCAAGCGCGCGGCGATGGCGCTCGTCGCCGGCCTTCTGCTGATCCCGGCCTTCGGCGCCGAGGCGCGCACGCCGCCCGAGAGCTTCGCCGACATCGCCGAGCAGCTACTGCCGGCGGTGGTCAACATCTCGACCACCCAGACGGTGAAGCGCGAGGACCGTGCCCAGGGCGGACAGAACCGCCAGGGCCGTCCCGGTCCCGAGATTCCGCAGTTCCCGCCGGGCTCGCCCTTCGAGGAGTTCTTCAAGGACTTCTTCGACCGCGGCCAGCGGCCGGACCAGGCGCCGAGGCGTGCCAGCTCGCTCGGGTCGGGGTTCGTCATCGACGCCTCCGGCTACGTCGTCACCAACAATCACGTGATCGATGGCGCCGACGCCGACGGCATCACCGTGAAGCTGCAGGACGACACCGAGTTCAAGGCCAAGCTCATCGGCAAGGACGCCAAGACCGATATCGCGCTGCTCAAGATCGAGCCCGGCACCAAGAAGCTGGTCGCGGTCAAGTTCGGCGATTCGGGAAAGATGCGGGTCGGCGACTGGGTGCTGGCGATCGGCAACCCCTTCGGCCTCGGCGGCTCGGTCACCGCCGGCATCGTCTCGGCCCGGGCGCGCGACATCAATTCCGGCCCCTATGACGACTTCATCCAGACCGATGCGTCGATCAACAAGGGCAACTCCGGCGGACCGCTGTTCAACATGGCGGGCGAGGTCATCGGCGTGAACACGGCGATCTACTCGCCGACCGGCGGCTCCATCGGCATCGGCTTCTCGGTGCCCTCCGCGATAGCGAAGCCGGTTGCCGATCAGCTCCGCGAGTTCGGCCGCACCAAGCGTGGCTGGCTCGGGGTCAAGATCCAGGGCGTCACCGACGAGATCGCCGAGTCGCTCGGGCTCGGCAAGGCTAGGGGCGCGATGATCGCGTCCGTCTCCGAGAACGGCCCGGCCGAGAAGGCGAAGCTGCGCCAGGGCGACGTCATCCTGACCTTCGACGGCAAGGACGTGAACGAGATGCGGCGCCTGCCGAGGATCGTCGCCGAGAGCGGCGTCAACAAGGACGTGCCGGTGCAGATCTGGCGCGACGGCAAGCCGCTGACGGTGACCGTCAGGGTCGGCGAGCTCGCGGAGAACGAGCAGGTCGCGGCGGTGCCGACCAAGGCCGACCCCAACCAGACGACGCGCGGCAGCCAGACCAAGCTCGACGCGCTCGGCGTGGTGCTGGCGCCGATCTCGCCCGAGCTCCGCCAGAAATTCGACATCGACCAGAACGCGAGCGCGGGCGTGGTCGTCACCGAGGTCGACCAGAACGGACCCGCGGCCGAGAAGGGCATGAAGCCCGGCGACATCATCGTCGAGGTCGGCCAGGAAGAGGTGAAGACCCCGGCCGACATCAAGGCCAAGGTCGACAAGGCGCGTCAGGCCGGCCGCCGGTCGGTGCTGCTCCTGGTCGACCGCCAGGGCGAGATGCGCTTCATTGCGCTCCGCATCGACAAGGGCTGAGTTCTTCCCCCCGAACGGCCCCTGACCTACGGAGCGCGAGGCGGCGCCGGATCTTCGGATCCGGCGCCGTTTTCTTTCGGGGCAGGTCCTCTGTACCCTCCGACGCCATGACCGACGACATCTCGATCCGCCGGGCAGCCCAGGCGGACCTCCCGGCCATCGTCCGCCTGCTCGCCGCCGACCCCCTGGGGAAGACCCGCGAGCGCTATGCCGAGCCGCTGCCGGACGCCTATCTCCGGGCCTTCGCCGAGGTCGAGGCGCAGGCGGGCAACGCGATCCTGGTCGCCGAGGCCGGTGGCCGGGTGATCGGCTGCCTGCAGCTCACCTTCATCCCGGGCCTGACCCGGCTCGGCATGACCCGCGCCCAGATCGAGGGCGTGCGCGTCGACGAAAGCCGGCGGGGCGAGGGCATCGGCGAGCGGCTCTTCGCCCATGCGATCGAGGCGGCGCGGGCGGCCGGCTGCGGGCTGGTGCAACTCACCACCGACGCATCCCGGCCGGATGCGCACCGCTTCTACGAGCGGCTCGGCTTCGTTTCGAGCCATGTCGGAATGAAGCTCGATCTCACCGGCCGGTGAGTTGACCCTGTAACCCCCGGGGCCTAGCGTCCGAACCAAGGGGAATGCCTTTGCAATACGGAGCTAGAGTCATGTGGGTGCATCGCAGACCCGGCTGGTATCTCAAAGAGAGCGCGGCGACCGACGAGTCCGCGTATCTGAACCGGCGCGAGCTGGTGGCGGCGATCGCCGCCGGCCCGATCCTGCTGGCCTCGGGCGGGGCGCTGGCGCAGCGCGCCACCGACGATCCGTCGGCCAAGCTCTATCCGGTCAAGCGCAACGAGAAATTCACGCTCGACCGGCCGCTGACCGACGAGAAGGAAGCGACGACCTACAACAATTTCTATGAGTTCGGCTCGCACAAGACGATCTCGAAGGCGGCGCAGGACCTGAAGATCCGGCCCTGGACGCTGTCGATCGGCGGCCTGGTCGAGAAGCCGATGCAGATCGGCATCGACGAGCTCCTGGCGAAGATGCCGCTGGAAGAACGGCTCTACCGCCACCGCTGCGTCGAGGCCTGGGCGATGGCGGTGCCGTGGAGCGGCTTTCCGTTGAAGGCGCTGGTCGATCTCGCCAAGCCGCTCGGCTCGGCCAAATACGTGACGATGACCACCTTCATGGACCCGGCGATGGCGCCCGGCCAGAAGCAGTTCTGGTATCCCTGGCCCTATGTCGAGGGGCTGACCATGGCGGAAGCCACCAACGACCTCGCCTTCATCGCGACGGGCATCTACGGCAAGCCGATGCCGCGCCAGAACGGCGCCCCGCTCCGCCTGGCGACGCCGTGGAAGTACGGATTCAAGTCGGTGAAGTCGATCGCGAAGCTGGATTTCTCCGAGCAGCGCCCGGCGACGTTCTGGGAGACCGTCCAGGCGAGCGAGTACGGCTTCTGGGCCAACGTCAACCCGAGCATCCCGCATCCGCGCTGGAGCCAGGAGTCCGAGCGCATGCTGGGCACTAACGAGCGGGTGCCGACCAAGCTGTTCAACGGTTATGGCGAGCAGGTCGCCGATCTCTACAAGGGCCTGGAGAAGGAACGCCTCTGGGCCTGAAGGCCGCGGTTTTCTCACAAGCAAAAAAAAAGGCCGGACCCGAAGGTCCGGCCAGTTGAACAGGGAGGCTTCACGTCTGGGAGACGTAGGATCCCGGAGGACCCTTCCCTGGGCAGGGTGCCCAGGGGCTGAGATGCTGAAACTCAACATCCAACGTTTACAAACTTAAGCGCTAATGCTTAAGAAACAATGAGTGTCTTCTCAAAGCCGCTATGCAAAAAACGCATGGCTATGGGAAACAATCCGTTCTCCCAAAATTCTCTGTAGTTTCCGCCGTTTACAACCGATACCGCGAGGCCTTCGCAACCGTTGGTCGGGGTTGTCTTCCCGCGAATCGCTTTTCCGATCAGAAAGCGACACCGATGGCCGCGCCGAAACGCGCGAATCACCACGCGAAACGCAATTGAGCGAGGCCTGAACGGAGCCGCCGCCAGGGACCGGCGCGACCCGCCCGCACGTCTCCGCGCGAAGAAGTCAGGGATGGACCTGCTTCAGGAGGAAATCGCGCAGCACGGCGATGCGCTTGGAGTGCCTGAGCTCCTCCGGGTAGAGGAAGTATGCCGGCACCTTCGGCCCCTCGATCGCGGTCAGCACGCGGAGGATCGAGCCGTCGGTCGGGACCATGTATTCCGGCAGCGACCCGACGCCGAGCCCGTCGGAGATGGCGCGGAGGATGTCGTTGGTGTTGTTGATGGTCAGCGTCTGGCGCACTGCGCCGACGGCGCTGGCGAGCCTTACCAGCCAGTTCACGTCCGGGAACGGCGGGTGCCCGTCGTCGCCGTAGACCACCAGCCGGTGGTTGGCGAGATCCTCGATCGAGCTCGGCAGCCCGTGATCCTTGAGATAGGACGGCGCCGCATAGAGATACATCGGGATCGTCGTCAGATGGCGCTGGATCAGGTCGGGCTGGCGCTCCGGCGACATGCGGATGGCGACGTCGGCCTCGCGCATGGAGAGATCGAGATCGGCATCGTCGAGGATCAGGCTGAGCGCGATCTCGGGATAGAGATCGAGGAAGTTCTTCATCCGGGGCGTCAGCCACAGGCTGCCGAAGGCGACGGTGGTGGTGACCTTCAGCGGGCCCTTCGGCGTCTCGCGGCCCTCGACCAGCATCGCCTCCGCCATGGCGAGCTTGGCGAAGATCTCCTTGGCGGTCTGGTAGAGCTGCTCGCCCTGCTCGGTCAGCATCAGGCCGCGGGCGTGGCGGTGGAACAGCGGCACGCCGAGATTCTCTTCCAGCGCGCTGATCTGGCGGCTGACCGCGGACTGCGAGAGGTTGAGGGTCTCGCCGGCATGGGTCAGGCTGCCGGCCTCGGCGACGGCGTGGAAGACGCGCAGCTTGTCCCAATCCATCATGGAAGCGGGACCATGGTCCGGCTATTGCGCCGCTGACTGCAGATGCGCGAATTCCTCGGCGGCGAGGAAGCGCTCGGCCTCGAGCGCGGCCATGCAGCCCATGCCGGCGGCGGTGACCGCCTGGCGGAAGACCTTGTCCTTGACGTCTCCGGCGGCGAAGACGCCGGGGATGTCGGTCGCGGTCGAATCCGGCCTGGTCAGCACGTAGCCGCCGTCGTCGGTCTTGAGCTGGCCCTTGAACAACGCCGTCGCCGGGTCGTGGCCGATGGCGACGAACAGCCCGTCGATGGCGAGCTCGGTGACGACGCCGGTCTGGACGTTGCGGATCTTGACGCCGGTCACGCCCGGCGGATCGGTGGGCCCCAGGATCTCGTCGACGGCGGTGTTCCAGATCACCTTGATCTTGGGATTGGCGAACAGCCGGTCCTGCATGATCTTCTCGGCGCGGAAGCGATCGCGTCGGTGGATCACCGTCACCTTGGTCGCGTGGTTGGTGAGGTAGATCGCCTCCTCGACCGCGGTGTTGCCGCCGCCGACGATGGCGACCTCCTTGCCGCGGAAGAAGAAGCCATCGCAGGTGGCGCAGGCGGAGACGCCGAATCCCCGGTACTTGTCCTCGGACGGAATCCCGAGCCAGCGCGCCTGGGCGCCGGTGGCGACGATCACCGCGTCGCCGGTATAGGCGTCGCCGGAATCGCCGGTCAGCCGGAACGGGCGCTTGGAGAAGTCGCAGGACGTCACCGTGTCGAAGATCAGCCTGGCGCCGACATGCTCGGCCTGCTTCGCCATCTGCTCCATCAGCCAGGGGCCCTGGATCACGTCGGCGAAGCCCGGGTAGTTCTCGACGTCGGTGGTGATGGTCATCTGCCCGCCGGGCTGGATGCCCTGGATGACGATCGGGTGCAGGTTGGCGCGGGCAGCGTAGATCGCGGCCGTATAGCCGGCGGCGCCCGCGCCGATGATCAGGACCTTGGAATGATGCTGGGCCATGGCTCGAAGGGGGATGTCTCGGCCCTGAACATAGGTGCGGGTACCCCCGGACGCAATGCGGGCGGTGACGCCGGCCCGTTGAATCATGCCTACAGAATGCCTACACTGTGGGCGTGGCGATCCTGAACATCCGCAACCTCGATCCCGAGGTCCACAAGTCGCTCCGCATGCGGGCGGCGAGCAACGGGCGCAGCATGGAGGCCGAGGCGCGGCAAATCCTCGCCGAAGCCTGCGCGCCCCGTCCGCCGAAGGCGCAAGTGGCGGCCGAGGTCCAGGCCGCATTCGACCGCCTCCTCGGCGATCGAAAGCCCAAGAGCGCCACCGACGACCTCATCAGGGAGCGCCGCCGTGAAGCGCGCCGCGAATGGTCGCGCTCGACGCCTCGGCGCTGATCGCGTTTCTGCTCAGGGAGCCTGGGCACGAGCGCGTGCTTTTCCGCCTCGGGGCGGCCTGCATCTCCTCGGTCAATGTCGTGGAGGTGTTGTTCCGGCTTCTCCGCGAAGGAGTCGACATCGACGACTCGTCGAGGGAGATCGCGCGCCTGGGCATCGAGGCGGTGGCGCTCGAGCCCGGGGCTGTCGGCGATGTCGTGCGGCTCGTCGCGGAGACGCGGCCGGCCGGCCTGTCGCTCGGCGATTGCGCCTGCCTCGCGCTGGCCAAGACGCGCAACATTCCGGCGATGACCGCCGATCGCGCCTGGTCGAAGCTCGATGTCGGCGTCGAGGTCGAGCTGATCCGCTAGAGTAACAGCGTCACGCCCGAGACCAGCAGCAGCCACAGCACGATGCGGCGGAACCAGGCGTCGTCGATGCGGCGGTAGAGCCCGACGCCGGCGACGACGCCGACCCCCATGATCGGCAGCGCGACCAGGAACAGCGTGCCGACCTCCCGGGTGAGCAATCCCTGCCAGCCATAGGCAAATAGTGCCGCGATCTGGAGAGCGAAGTTGAAGGGCTGCATGGCGCCCCGCTGGTCGTCGCGGCTCCAGCCGCGGAGCGCGCACCAGATCGTCGGCAGGGCGCCGGTGAGCCCGGCGATGCCGCCCATGACGCCGCCGGTCCAGCCGATCGCCGCATCCGCCAGGCGTCCGCCCCAGAGGAGCGGGGGCAGGGCGCCCAGCGCCAGCATGACGCCGGCATAGGCGATGAGGAAAAGGCCGACCGCCAGCTTGAACGAGACGGGGTCGATCCAGACCAGGAGCCATGCGCCGAGCGGAATGCCGGCGATGCCGCCAAGGATGAAGGGCATCGCCAGGTCGATCCGGAGCCCGCGGCGGAGCTCGCGCATCGCGTAGATCTGGGCGCAGGCGGCGCAGGCGACGATCAGGGGCGCCATCACCGAGGGGATGAGCGCATGGACCCAGAAGCCGAGCGACACCATGGCGAAGGCGAAGCCCGAGAGCCCGGAGACGAACCCCGCGGAGAGCGCGCCGGCAAGGACGAGGAGGACGACCTGGGTGTCGGGCACGATGGCTCGCATCTTGCGTAGGGACTCCCCCGATCAAGCGGCTGCGGGGGGATCGAATGCAAGATGTCCGGACGGGTCCGAGCTCGAGAGAGCCTCTCACGTCACGGAATCATTAACCCTTCTGCAAGTACCGGCGAGCGATAAGGGTTGGCAAGACCGATGCCTAACCTTTATGTCTAAACCACTATTTTGGGGGGTGTATGGCGGCCGATCGGGTGGAGCTTCCGTCCACGGGGGATCTCGCGTCCGTGGGCGAATTGAAGACGGCTCTCTTGAGCCGGCTCGCGGCCGGGCAGTCGGTTCATCTCGACGGCAGCCAGGTCGGAGAGCCGTCGACGCCGCTCATCGAAGCGATCGAGGCCGCCGCTCTCTCGTTCGGCGCCCGCGACCTGCAGGTCGGCCTGGTCGAGCCCTCCGACGCCTTGTGCTCCGCCTATGAGGATTTGGGAATGTTCGCCGCCCTGATGTCGCGGCTCGCGGCCGTCGGCTAGGGCCTGGAAAATGGCGCCGACGTGAACAGCGAAGAAGAGAACCTCAAGCGCATCTTCTTCCTCGAATGCGACGAGCTGCTGGCCAGCGCCGAGCAGAGCGTCGAGTCGCTGCGGAACGACTCCGCGCCCGAAGAGGCGATCAACGCGCTGTTCCGCTCCGTCCACTCGATCAAAGGCGGCGCCGGCGCCTTCGGCATGGACCGGCTCGCCAAGTTCGCCCATGCCTTCGAGTCCTTCATGGACCTTGTCCGGAAGGCGCGAGCCGAGCTCAACGAAACGTCTCTCGACCTCCTGTTCGACGGCGTCGACGTCCTCAGGTTGCTGGTCGAGGAATCGCAGCACGGAACGCCGGCGCCGCTGGTCCGATACGAAGCCGCCTTGATCGGCCTTCGCCGCGCCGCCGGTCTGGACGACGAGCCGGAGGCGGAAGGCGCGGCGGAACCTCCGCCGTCCTTCGAGCCGATGGCCGAGGCGCCGGCCGCGGCCCCCACCCGCCAGTACAAGATCCGTTTCGCGCCGGGACCGCGCATGCTGACCGCGGGCGTCGATCCGCTGCGCATCCTGCGGGCCGTCAAGGCGCTGGGCACCGCCGAGGTCGAGGTCGACGTCTCGCGAATTCCCGATCTCGCCGGGTTCGACCCGGCCGCGTGCACGCTCTCCTGGGCGGTGACGCTGGATACCTCGGCGCCCCGAAGCGAGCTCGACGACATCTGCGAGATGATCGACGACCTGGCAAAGGTCGAGATCGAGGCGCCGGCGGAACCTGAGCCGCAACCTCCCGCGGCCGGCAAGACGGTGACCGTGCCGTCTGTGCCGGCGCGCTCGCCCGCTCCGAAGCAGCCGCCGGCTGCCGCCCCGCCGGCTTCTCCCGCCGCGTCGACGCAGACGCGCCGGGAGAAGCCGATGGCCACCGTCCGCGTCGACGTGCCGAAGCTCGAGCGTCTCGGCAACATGGTCGGCGAGCTGATCATCACCCAGGCGTTCCTCGCGCGCCAGGCGGCCGGGCTCGACACGGACGAGCATCGCAACCTGTTCCGGGCTCTGGATGAGATGTCGCAGCACATCCGCGATCTTGCCGACGCCGCGACCTCGATCCGCGCGCAGCCGCTCAAGGTCGTGTTCTCCCGCTTCGGTGCCCTCGTCCGCGATCTCGAGAAGGCGACGTCGAAGCGCATCCGCCTCGAGGTCCACGGCGACTCGACCGAGATCGACAAGACCGTGGTCGAGCGGCTGAGCGAGCCGCTGACGCATATGATCCGGAACTCGATCGATCACGGGATCGAGTCGACCGAGGCCCGGCTGGCGGCGGGCAAGGACCCGGTCGGGCATCTCCGCCTCAGCGCCGAGCAGCGCGGCAGCCAGGTCGTGATCGAGCTCTCCGACGACGGCGCCGGCGTCAACCGCGAGCGTGTACTGAAGAAGGCGATCGAGCGGGGACTGGTGGCGCCGACGGCAACGCTCTCGGACGAGGAGATCGACGGGCTGATCTTCCTGCCGGGATTCTCCACGGTGGAATCGGTGACGTCGATCTCGGGCCGCGGCGTCGGCATGGACGCCGTGCGCGAGACGATCACCGAGATGGGCGGGCAGGTCGGCCTGGCCTCGAAGCCCGGGCGCGGCACGACGTTCTCGCTCTACCTGCCGCTGTCGCTCGCCATCCTCGATGCGATGGTCACCGTCGTCGCCCGCCAGTACTACCTGATCCCGATCGGCGCCATCGTCGAGAGCCTGCGGCCGGCGCCGTCCTCGATCGTCCAGATGGACCCGCAGAGCCGGATGCTCGCCTGGCGCGGATCGATGATCCGGATCCTGTCGCTGGCGAAGGAGTTCTCGATCGCCGGCGCCGTCGAGGACCCGACGCAATGCATCCTGGTGGTGGTCCGCCCGGCCGGCAGCGAGATGCTCGCCCTGCAGGTCGACGACCTCATCGGGCAGGAGCCCGTCGTGGTGAAGAGCCTCGAGAAGAACTACCGGAAGGTTCCGGGTCTCTCGGGCGCGACCATCCTCGGCGACGGCCGGCCCGCCCTCATTCTCGATCCCCCGACGCTCGGGAGCGCGCTCGCCCGGCGTCGGAAGCACGAAACCCAGGCACTCACCGCGGCCAGCTGAGAGAGATGAGCATGGACGCACATCGCGAGACCAGTCGCAACGACGCGTCGCCGGAGATGCAGTTCGTCAGCTTCGAGATCGGCGACGACACCTTCCTGATCCCGATCGAGCGGGTGGTGGAGTTCCGCATCTGGTCGGAACCGACCGCGATCCCGCACTCGCCGGAATATGTGCGCGGTATCGTCAACATCCGGGGCGAGATCGTGCCGATCTACGACGTCGCCGCGCGCCTCGGCCGCGCCTCCACCAATCCCAGCGATCGCCACGTGGTGGTGATCGTGCGCGGCGACGATGCCCGCTCGATCGGCCTCCTGGTCGATTCCGTGACCGACATCGTCAACGTCCGCACCAGCGACATGGCGCCGATGCCGAAGATCGACGGCGGCAAGGCGACGCCGTTCATGACCGGGGTGGTTTTCATCGAGAACCGGATTCTCGGCGTCACCGACATCGAACGCCTGGTGCACGAGACGTTCCCGGACTCCGATGCCCCGGCCTCCCTGGCTCCCCCCGAGGCGTCGGCCGGATGACGCTGATGACGGCAGAGGCTTCAGCGGCGATCCGCGAGGTGGTGAAGTCGGCGGGGGCGAGCGGGCCGGCGTTCGAGCACGAGGACCTCGCGTTCTTCGCCGAAGCCATGCGCAGGCGCGCCGGGATCGTGCTCCCCGACGCCAAGGCGGCCCTGGTATTCCGTCGGCTCGCGCCCCGCGTCCGCCAGCTCGGCCTCTCCTCGTTCGCCCAGTATCGCGAGCGCCTGTGGAATCCCGACGACGCCGAGTGGGATCACGTCGTCGGCCAGCTGACCACCAACCATTCTCATTTCTTCCGCGAGATCCATCACTTCAAGCTGCTGTCCAAGCATCTCTCGGAGCTGATAGAGCCCGGTCCCTGCCGCATCCGGGTCTGGTCGGCCGCCTGCGCCGCGGGGCAGGAGCCGTTCTCGATGGCGATACTGCTCGCCCATCTCCTGGCGAGACGCCAGGACGTGGATGCGCGGGTGCTCGCGACCGACGTCGATCGATCGATCCTCACGGCCGCGGAGACCGGCCGCTACACGCCCGAGGATCTCGGCCGGCTGCCCCGCTTCGCTCGGCCCTTCGTCCGTCAGCAGGCCGACGGGACCTCGACGGTCGTCGGCGCGCCCCAAGATCTTGTCAGCTTCAAGTTTCACAACCTGGTCGGCGCCGAATGGCCCATGCGCGGGCCATTCGACGCGATCTTCTGCCGGAACGTCCTGATCTACATGTCGCGCGCGGACCAGGCGCGCGTGGTCGACCGCCTGGCCCGTCTGCTGAAGGTCGGCGGCATCCTGTGTCTCGGCCACTCCGAGGTCGCGCGCGGCGCGTCTTCGCTGATCCAACGCATCGAGGTGCCGAGCAGCTATGTCCGGATCTGAACCCTCGAGCCGTGCGCAGCAAGGCGCGCGCATCCGCGTCCTCGTCGTCGACGATTCGGCGCTGGTGCGCGAGATGCTGACCGGCATCCTCTCCTCGGATCCGGAGATCGAGGTGGTAGGCGCTGCACCCGATCCGATCATCGCGCGCGAGAAGATCAAGGTGCTTTCCCCCGACGTCATCACGCTCGACGTCGAGATGCCGCACATGAACGGCATCGACTTCCTCGAGCGCATCATGCGGCTTCGCCCGATGCCGGTGGTGATGATCTCGACGCTGACGACGGAGGGCGCCGACACCACGCTTCGCGCGCTCGAGCTGGGTGCCGTCGACTACGTCGCCAAGCCGACGCGGCGGCTGAGCGAGTCGATCGTCGGCCTGAGCGAGGAGATCTGCACCAAGGTCAAGACCGCGGCGCGGGCGCGGGTGCGCGGCGCTTCCGCATCGAGGCCTCCGGCGGTGAAGAAGGCGGAAGCGGTCGCCGGCGACGCCGCGTCGAACCGCTATGCCCATCTCGACGTCATCGGCATCGGCGCCTCCACCGGCGGCGTCGAGGCGATCGGCGAGATCCTCGCGGCGGTGCCGCCGGATGCGCCCGGCATCGTCATCGTCCAGCATCTGCCCGGAACCTTCACCGGCCGCTTCGCCGCGCGCCTGGACTCCTCGCTGCCGCTTGCCGTCGCCGAGGCTCGCGACGGCGCGCCGATCCTGCCCGGTACCGTGCACATCGGGCGCGGCGGCCGCGACTTCGAAGTCGCAAAGGATGACAACGGGCGTCCGGTCTGCCGGCTGGCCGACGGCGTGCCCGGCACCATCCACATCCCGTCCATCGATCGTCTCTTCGCTTCGCTCGTGCGCTTCGGCAAGCGCAGCACCGGCGTGCTTCTGACCGGAATGGGCCGCGACGGCGCCGCCGGCCTGAAGGCGATGCGAGACGCCGGCGCCCTGACCATCGCCCAGGATGCGGCTACGTCCGTCGTCTACGGAATGCCGCGCGTCGCCGCCGAAGCGGGCGCTGCGGTCCTGCAGCTGCCGCTCCCGCGCATCGCCTCCGCCATGCTCGACCCCGCCCCCTCAGAAGAGAGAGGACAGTGATATGCCTGTTGCAAAGTCGCTTCGCGTTCTGATCGTCGACGATCAGGAAAGCATGCGCGGCATGATCCGCACCTATGTCCGGCGCCTCGGCATCGACAATGTCGACATGGCCGAGAGCGGCAGCGAGGCACTGAAGGAGCTGATGAAGCGCCCATACAACCTGGTGGTCTCCGACTACCACATGGTCAGCGGCTCGGGTCTCGACCTGCTGAAGAGCATGCGCGCGCATCCGGTCCTGAAGAAGACCCCGGTGATCATGCTCACCGGGAACTCCGACAGCGAGACCGTCTCCAAGGTCGTCCAGGCCGGCGTCAACGGCTATATGGTCAAGCCGGTGTCCTTCGAGGCGCTGAAGTTGCGCGTCGAGAAGGTCCTCGGGGCGCTGAGCTAAGCCCATGGCACGCGACCAGCAAGCACTCGCGGGCAATGCCCGCATGAAGATCTCGACGAAGCTGACCTCCCTGATCGCCGGCGCGGCGGTGCTGTCCGGCGTCTTGTTCGGGATACTGTCGGACAACGCCTTCGATTCCATCAAGTTCCAGCGCAACATCGTCGCCGGCCAGAGCTTCGTCGCGCCCTTACGCGACCTGGCGGTCGCCCTCTATCGCCACGAGGTGGCACAGCTCAGAGCGCAGTCGACGCGCGCGGCGGCGGCGATCGAGGCGGTCACCCGCAGCGAAGAACAGATCAAGGCGGCGATGGAGCGTCTTGCCTCGCTCCATCGGGAGATGAAGGCGAAGCGCGGCTACGTTGCGGAGATCCCGGAGCTGAAGTCGGCGGTCGACCGTGTGCTCGCGCTGCGCGAGTCGCGCGATCTCAGCATCGCCGCCGTCGCCGAGGCGCACGAGGCGAGCCTTGACCAGCTCCTCGAGCAGGCCGCCCAGATCGCGACCGTGTTCCACAACATCGAGGACCCGAACGCGGACCTGGTCCTCTCGCAGATCGCCGAGTTCGAAATCTTTCCTGGCATCCTGATCGCGCGCGCCAACATGATGGGGCGCATCTTCCAGATCGAGGAGGCGAGGAAGGGCGGCATGTCCTCCGGCTTCGTCATGCGCGCCCAGACGGACCAGCTCGGCCAGCAGATGGGCGTCGTGCGGGAACACCTGCAAAGACTGGCACGGGCCATGAAACGTTCGGCGCAGTCGGATCAGGACGGGCGCGGCTGGGCTCCGTTCGTTACCAAGGTGGCGGCGCTGATCGAGCGCGAGCATAAGTTCCTCGCCGCCATTGACGATTCGGTCCTCACCCCCAATGCGGCGCCGGTCCTCGCCGGCGCTGACGAAGCTCTTCTGGCCGGCCTCGTCGATCTGTGGTCGTCCATCTCGGCGACATCGACTGCCGGGCTGGAGGCCCGCCTGGCCGCTCTCGAGTTCAGCTTCTATTGGCATTCCGCGGCGATCGCCATCTGCATGCTCGTCCTCTTCGTGGCGATGCTGAGGGGCGTGCGCATCGTCAGCCGCGACATCAACGTCGCCGAGAACGTCACCGCCCGCATCGCCGAAGGCGACCTCGACATAGCGGTGCCCGGCACCGGGCGGCAGGACGAGATCGGCGGGCTCGCGCGCGCGGTCGACATCCTGCGCCAGAACTCCTTGAAGCAGCGGGAACTCCAGGAGAACGAGCGCGAGATGATGGGCCGCATGGCGGAGACCGGAAAGCGGGTCGCCGAGTCGGTCCAGGCGATCCGGGCGGCCTCGAGCGAGATCTCGCAAGGCAGCAACGATCTCGCCGCCCGCACCGAGCGCCAGGCATCGGCCCTGCAGGAGACCGTCGCCACCATGGCGGAGATCTCGGCCACCGTCTCGATGAACGCGCAGAACTCCGAGCAGTCGCGCAAGCTCGCCGCCGAAGCGCTCGCCAGCGCCGAGGACGGCGGCAAGGCGGTTGCGAGCGTCGTCACCGCCATGTCCGGGATCGAGGGTTCCTCGTCCCGGATCGCGGAGATCATCCAGGTGATGGAGGAGATCTCCTTCCAGACCAAGCTCTTGGCGCTGAACGCGGCGGTCGAGGCGGCGCGCGCCGGAGAGTCGGGCAAGGGCTTCGCGGTCGTCGCCCAGGAGGTCCGTTCGCTCGCCGATCGCTCGCGGCAGGCATCGCAGCAGATCCGCGACCTGATCGCGGTCTCGAGCCGCGAGGTCGGCCAGGGCGTCAAGCTGTCGGGCGAGGCCGGCGAGGCGCTGACCAGCATCATCGACACCGTCCGCCGCGTCGCCGAGATCGCGCCCGAGATCGCGGCGGGCAGCCGCGAGCAGGCCCGCAGCATCACCGAGATCAACAAAGCGCTCAACGACCTCGACGCGGCGACCCAGCAGAACGCCGCGCTGGTCGAGGAGAGCTCGGCCGCCGCCGCGTCGCTCGCCGACCAGTCGGCCCAGCTGGTCAGCGTCGTCTCCGGCTTCACCGCCGGCAGGGACGACGAAGAGCCCGCCGAGCCGGTCGTCGACGAGGCTCCGCGCCCGCGCCGGAGCGCCGCGAAGCCGGCGGCGCCGAAGGACGGCGAGTGGGATACCGAGTTCTGAAGGCGGCGCCCGCCGCCGTCAGAACCCGAACATGTGGTCGAGCGAGAAGGCTTCGGCGTTGAGCAGGCCGTGATAGCCGAACAGCCGGCAGGTGGTGTCGCGCACCAGCCCATAGGCATGGGGGCCGGCGCGGTGGCGCTCCTCGGCGGAGAAGGTCTCGCGCGTGCGGAAGGCACGGCTGCCGCCGCAGGGGATCGCCAGGTGCCGCGATGCGATGCGCTGGCCGTCGCCGCGGTGGAGCACGATCTCGGTCGATGACTTGGAATGCCACGGCGTCGAGGCCGGGTAGATCAGGTGGCAATAGGTGTCGACCGTATCCGGGCCGATCCGGAGGAAGAGCCGGGTCGAGAGGCCGGGCGGCCGTCCGGTGTAGCTCTGCGGCTCGCCCTTGTAGGTCAGCACCGTGTTGAAGACGTGGGCACCGAAGCTGGTGTCGGCGGCGTGCCCGCTGGCGCGATCGACGTAGCGGAACAGCGCGTGCAGCCAGCCGTCGGCCTCGCCGCCTTGGGCGAAGTCGTAGAGCACCTCGACATGGCCGGTCTCGAGATCGCGTCCGGCCTCGCTCAGCATCTCGTCGATCTCGACGGCGACCGACGCGGCGCGGCGGAGGCGGCCGAGAGGCCGGCGGACGATCTCCTTGCCGTCGGGATCGATCACCAGCAGCTGCACCGGCAGCTCCGCCTGCGTCGTGGCCATCGGCGTCGGCTGCACCAGCGAGCGGAACCGTCCGCGCGGCAGGATCGGCGCCGGCAGGATGAAGCCCTTGCCGAAGAGGTTGCCGAGCTCGGCGAGCTTCGGATCGGGCCTCAGGTCGGTGCGCTCGACGTTCACATGCGCGATGCGGGTGCGGCGCTCGCGCGTCACCTCGTAGCGCGGGCGCACGATGTGGCGGCCGGAGCGGACCTCGATCTGGCCGGGCCAGGCCAGCCCTGGCAGCAGGCGTCCGACGTCGACGGCGGCGGTGCCGAAGGGCGGCACCTCCTCCTCGAGCCAGGCGATCTCGGGACGGCCCATCGGGTTGAGGCCGACGGCACGCGGCGGGATCGGGATCGGATGCGCGTTCTGCACCCAGAGCAGGATGCGCTCGCCGGCGTCGGGCGCCGGCAGACCGGCGTAGAAGTCGGCCGGGAAGGAGTTGGCGTCATGCGTGCAGGAGAGCACCGCAGGCCCGTCGCCGTAGGTGTCGAGCGCGTATTTGATCACGTCATGGCCGGCGACGCCGACGGCGTGCAGGAAGATCTGTCCGCAGAACGGCTTCAGCCCGAAGCGGCGGCGGATGTCGCGGGAGTCGACGACGACCGAGCTGGTGCCCAACGCCAGGTCCTCGCTCCACTCGGCCAGCGCCTTGCCGGCGCCGTCGTAGAGGCGAAGCCAGAGCTGGGTCTTCGCGGCGCCGTAGCCCGACCAGTAGTTGGCGGTGACCAGGCGGGTGTGGTGGCCGCCGTCCTCGTCGTCGTCGCGGAAGAAGACGAGGTTGGTGGCGAAGTTCAGCGGGTCGAGATAGGTGCGCGCATTGGTCAGCATCGAGGACGGCAGCCGGGCGATGTCGAGGGTCAGCACCTCGGCGCCCGCCGGCACCAGGTGGCGGATCTGGCCGACGATGCGCTCGGCATCGAAGGCAGCGACGAAGACCGCCTTGGCGTCGGTCGAGACGAGCGCCGAGACCGGCTCGGCCGGATGGCCGGCGATCTCGCGCCCGATCTGAGTCACGTCCTGGACATAGGCGCCGCTGAACCGGACCGGCGAGAGATCGGTCAGCTCGGCCAGCGTCTGGACGAATCCCAGCGGATCGTAGACGGCCACCCTGGGCTTGGCGGCGAGCCTTGCGATCAGGCGGGCCAGGCCCGGCTGGGCCAGGGGATGGCCCAGCGCCTTGAACAGGGCGGAGCTGCCGGTGACGTTGGAGAAGGTCTCGATCTTGAGCGCCATGGGCGCCTACATACGGCCCGCGGGAGCCGCGGGCAACCGCTTGGCGAGGCGGGCGCGGACCAATGCGGCGACGCGGCCGGTGTCGTCGGGCGGCGTGTAGGTCCAGGACTCGATCCGGCCGCGGAAGGGCCGGGTGAAGCCGCGCTGCTCGAGCAGCGCATGGAAGACCCCGAACTTGCCCGGGCGGCCGGGAAGCTGGACGACGTGCACGGGCTTGCCGGTCGCCAGCGCCTCCGTCGCCATGTTGGTCGAATCGGGGGTGACGATGATCGCGTCGGCGAGCGACAAGAGGCCGAGATAGGGGTTCTCGCTGACCCCGTCCCAGACATAGGCGTCGGTGCCGGCAAGCGCGGCGGCGAGCGCCGCCTCGTTCTCCGTCCCCGTCCGCCGGGATGGCGTGATCGCGAGCCCATGGTCTTTGGCGAGCGGGGCGAGATCGGCGCCGAGCCGCGTCGCGGCCTCGAGGTCCAACCGGTAGCGACGGTTCGAGCCGCCGACCAGCACGACCGCCAGTGGGCGTCTCAGATGGGCGAAGCGGGGTGACCAGATCGCGCGCGCCTGTTCCAGGCGTTCCGAGGTGATCTGGTGCATCGAGCCCAGGGTGACGACCGCGTTGGGGGCGGCATAGCCGTCATGCTCCGGCACGACGATGAGGTCGAAGCGGTCGGGCGGCAGATGCGGGTTCTGCATCTGCACGGTGAGGGTCCGCCCGCCGCTGGCGCTGCGGATGGCGGAGGAGAAGGCGGCGGCGACGCGACCGGTGCCGATCACCAGATCGGGCCAGGGGGGCGCCAGGGGGGCGCTGCCGGGGCCGAGCGCCAGGAACGGAAAGACCCAGGCCCGCGCCGGCAGAACCCGCCAGGGCAGCCTGGGGACCACGCGCTTCAGCACCGGCTCGACCCCGATGGCACGCGCGAGGCCCAGGCTCTGGATTTCCATCCCGATGGTGCCGTCGCTGATCACCCAGGCGGAAATCCGTGCCGGATCCAGGCCCGGCGACGCCGTTTGCTGTAACATTCTTGCTCGACTTGCCGGGGGTTGTTATAAAATTTCTCGTAACGGGGAGGAGTAGTCTCGTCATGCGGAGGGTCAAAGTCGACCGGATCGATCGTCGCATCCTCCGCGATCTCCAGTCCAATGGCCGGATGACCAACGTCGATCTGGCCAAGCGCGCCGGCATCTCGGCGCCGCCTTGTCTCAGGCGCGTGCGCGCGCTGGAAGAGGCGGGATTCATCCGGGGATACCATGCCGACCTGGCGCCCGAGCGCCTGGGATTTGGCTTTACCGGCTTCGCGCTCGTCGGGCTTTCGAGCCAGGCCGAGCCCGATCTCGTCGCCTTCGAGACCCTGATCCGCAGCTGGCCGCAGGTGCGCGAGTGCCACATGCTGGCCGGCGACGCCGACTTCCTCTTGAAGGTGGTGGCCGAGGACTGGGACGCCTATCAGCGCTTCCTCACCACCAAGCTGACCGCGGCCAAGAACGTCAGCCACGTGAAGTCGCTGCCGACGGTCAGGGCCTCCAAATACGCGCCCGGCGTTCCGATCGACGAGCCGGAGATCCCGGCCTGACGCGATGACCCTGGCGGCGCGTCTCGCCGGCGCCCATGACGCGCTGCTGCGCGGCGACGGTCCGAACGCAGTCCGCCATGCGCTGAACGGGCTTTCGATCGCGCCGGATTCGCCCGACGCCAGCTTTCTCCTCGGTCTCGCCTGGGGCCCGCGCTGGTTCCTGCGGGCGCTGGCGCTGGCCCCCGGCCATCTCGGCGCCGCCCTCAACCTGGCGCAGGTGCTGGTCGCATCGGGCCAGCGCCCAGAGGCGGCGCGCGTGATCCGCCGCTTCGCCGCGGTGGTGCCGGCGGAGGTGC
>CAMBVS010000063.1 GCA_945871425.1 Rhizobium sp. Q54
CCCGAGGAAGCCGTCGCGGACGTCCATGTAAAACTCCGAGGTGGCATTTCTAAGATAGACAGGAGAGCGGCATTCTAGGCTAGTGTCGGCTCCGACCGAAACCTCGACACGCGATGCGCGCATGCCGACCAACGAGCTGCAGTATGGCATCCACCCGGGGCTCAGGTTCGCAAGCCTTCTCGACGGCCGTGGCGCCTGCCAGGACATCGGCTGGGACGCCATCCGGACTTGGCGCCCCGAGAACGGCATCCTCTGGCTCCATCTCGAGCGCGACCATGACGATGCCCGCCGCTGGCTTCGCGAGGAGAGCGGCATCGATCCCGTCGTGGTCGACGCCCTTCTTGCCGAGGAAGCGCGGCCCCGGGTCGAGGACTACGACGACGCGCTCCTGATCGTTCTCCGCGGCGTCAACCGCCACGACCGCGAGAATCCCGAGGACCTGGTCCCGGTCCGGCTCTGGATCGACCGCAACCGGGTGATCTCGCTCCGCGACAAGGACCACTACCTGATGGCGCTCCGCGAGATCCGCGAGGCGCTGATCAAGGGGAAGGGGCCTATCGGCCCGGGCGAGCTGTTCGCCCGAATCGCCGATCGCATCATGCATCACGTCGAGCCGGTGGTGGGCGAACTCGAGGACGAGGTCGATACCCTCGCCCATGACTTCGACAAGCTGGACACGGCGGTCATGCGCGACCGTCTGGCCCATTACCGCGGCCACGCGATCCAGCTCCGGCGCTACCTGGCGCCGCAGCGCGAGGCCCTCTACCGCCTGCAGCTCGAGGACGTGACCTGGCTCACCAAGCGCGACAAGGTCCGCATCCGCGAGGTGACCGACCGCACGCTCCGCTTCCTCGAGGATCTGGACGCGATCCGCGACCGGACGATGATCATGCACGAGGACCTGACCGCCATGGTCAGCGAGCGCATCGCCCAGACCTCCAACCGCCTGACCGCGATCACCGCCATGGCGCTGCCGCCGACCCTGTTCGCCGGCATCTACGGCATGAACCTGGAAGGCATCCCCTGGCACAACGAGCCCTGGGGCTTCGCTGCGGTCTGCGGCATCATCGTGGCGATGCTCCCGGTCGAGCTCTGGGTGCTCAGGCGTCTCAAGTGGCTGTAGCCTAACGGTTATCGGCCGTTCGATCGTCCAATTCCTTGACAAGCCGAAACGAGCGCGCCGATGATCGGCGATCGGCGCTCCCTTGAGGGAGCGCGTTTCGCGTTAGCAGGGAGGTTCTCCAGATGACGAAGATCTCTGCCGCCTTGGCGGCAGCGTTGCTTGCTTCGACCGCCGTTCCGGCGCTCGCGGCAACTCCTAAGGATGCGCTGGTGATCGCGGCGACGATCGACGACATCACCAGCCTCGACCCGGCGGAGGTCTTCGAGTTTTCCGGCGGCGACGTCGCCAACAACGTCTACGACACCCTGCTCTCGATCGACCCCAAGGCGCTCGACAAGGGCTATGTCCCGGGCATCGCCGAGAGCTGGACGATCTCGGCCGACGGCCTCACCTACGTCTTCAAGATCCGCCAGAACGTCAAGTTCCACTCCGGCAACCCGCTCACCGCCGACGACGTGGTCTTCTCGCTGATGCGTGCGGTCAAGCTCAACAAGACCCCGGCCTTCATCCTGAACCAGTTCGGCCTGACCAAGGAGACGGTCGACCAGAAGGTGCGGAAGACCGGCACTCACGAGGTCACCATGACCATCGACAAGGCGTTCGCGCCGTCGATGGTGCTGAACTGCATGACCGCGACGATCACCTCGATCGTCGACATGAAGGTCGCGATGGCGAACCAGAAGGACGGCGACTTCGGCTACGAGTACCTGAAGACCCGTTCGGCCGCCTCCGGCCAGTACAAGCTGGTCAACTGGAAGGCCTCCGACGGCTACACGCTGGAGAAGGTCGACGGCAACTGGCAGGGCAACGCCACGCTGAAGCGCGTCATCGTCCGCCATGTCGCCGAGACCGCCTCCCAGCGACTGCTGCTGACCAAGGGCGACGTCGACATCGCCCGCGACCTCAGCCCCGACGACGTCGACGCGGTCAAGAAGGACCCGAGCCTCAAGGTCGTGGACGACCTGAAGGGCCGCATCACATATTTCAGCGCCAACCAGAAGCACCCGATCCTCTCGAAGCCCGAGGTGGTCGAGGCGATGAAGTATCTGGTCGACTATGACGGGCTCCGCGCGACGATCCTGCGCGGCCGCGCCGTGGTCCACCAGTCCTTCGAGCCGCGCACCTTCCTCGGCGCCATCGACGACGCGCCTTACCGGCTCGACGTCGACCGCGCCAAGGCGCTGCTCGCCAAGGCCGGGTATCCGAACGGCTTCAACATCCAGATGGATGTGCGCTCGGCTTTCCCGACCACGGAGATCGCGCAGTCGATCCAGTCGAACTTCGCCAAGGCCGGGATCAAGATGGAGATCATCCCGGGCGACGGCCGCCAGACGCTCACCAAGTATCGCGCCCGCACCCATGACCTCTATATCGGCGCCTGGGGCCCGGACTATCCGGACCCGCACACCAACGCCGACACCTTCGCGCGCAACCCCACCAACAACACCGACGACGCCAAGGGCACCGGGTTCCTCACCTGGCGCAACGCCTGGGCGATCCCGGCGATGACGGCGCGCACCGATGCCGCCGTCCTCGAGAAGGACAACAAGAAGCGCGCCGAGGGGTACGGCGACATCCAGCGCGAGCATCAGCGCACCTCGCCCTTCGTCATCATCTACCAGCAGGTGGTCCAGACCGGCATGCGCAAGAACGTCTCGGGCTTCCATAGCGGCGGCCCGGTCTCCAGCGCCTACTACTGGACAGTGAAGAAGTAGCTCACGCTTGACTGAATCGACGGTTGCGGCTGCGACGGGAAGCTCACGCTTCCCGTCGCGCTACGTTTGGGCGGTGGCGAAGGTGGTCGGCTCGGTGCTGCTCACCTTCTTCGGTCTCCTGCTCATCACCTTCCTGATCGGGCGCGTGGTGCCGGTCGACCCCGTGCTTTCGGCGGTCGGCGACCGGGCGTCCCACGACACCTACGAGCAGGCGCGGCGCGAGCTGGGTCTGCACCTGCCGCTGTGGGAGCAGTTCGTCAACTACGTCCTCCAGGTGCTGCGCGGCGAGCTCGGCAAGTCGGTGTTGACCGCCAACACCGTGGTCGACGACATCAAGCGGGTGTTCCCGGCGACCCTCGAGCTGGCGACGACCGCAACCTTCTTCGGCGTCGCCCTCGGCGTGCCGATGGGCGTCGTCGCCGCGGTCAACCAGGGACGCTGGCCCGACCAGCTGGTCCGCCTTCTCGGTCTCTTCGGCTACTCGATGCCGGTGTTCTGGCTCGGCCTGATGGGACTGCTGCTCTTCTACGGCATCCTCGACATCGCCGCCGCTCCCGGGCGCCTCGACTTCGCCAACCTCGACGTCGTCGAGACCTGGACCGGGCTGATCCTCCTGGATGCGGCCCTGCAGAACGAGTGGGAGATCTTCTTCGACGCCCTCCACCACCTGATCCTGCCGGCGGCCGTGCTCGGATACTTCTCCCTCGCCTACATCAGCCGCATGACCCGGAGCTTCATGCTGGAGCAGCTCCGCCAGGAATACGTCACCACCGCCAGGGTCAAGGGCCTATCCGAGGCGCGCGTCGTCTGGCGTCACGCGCTCGGCAACGTCATGGTGCCGCTGATCACGGTGATCGCGCTCTCCTACGCCAACCTGCTCGAGGGATCGGTGCTGACCGAGACCGTGTTCGCCTGGCCGGGCCTCGGCCTCTATCTCACCAGCTCGCTGCTCGCCGCCGACATGAACGCCGTGCTGGGCGCGACCCTGGTGGTCGGCGTCATCTTCATCGGCATCAACCTGCTCTCCGATCTGCTCTACAAGCTGGTCGATCCGAGGGCCAAATGACCGTGCTCCGCGCCTGGCTCACCGCCGACACACCGAGCTCGCGCAACCATGCCCGCGCCATCCAGGCCTATCTCTCCTGGCGGGCGCTGGCCTCCAACCCGCTGACGGTGATCGGGCTCCTGATCGTCGTGGCGCTGGTGATCTTCGCCATCCTGGCACCCTGGATCGCGCCGCGCTCGCCGATCGCCCAGGACCTGACCCAGCGCTTCATTTCGCCGGGCGCCGAGTACTGGTTCGGCACCGACGAGTTCGGCCGCGACATCCTCTCCAGAATCCTCTACGGCGCCCGCGTCACCCTCTACATCGTCGTCCTGGTGGCGGTGACGGCGGCGCCGGTCGGCCTGCTGGTCGGGACGGTCGCCGGGTATTTCGGCGGCTGGGCCGACGTCGTGCTGATGCGGGTGACCGACATCTTCCTGGCGTTCCCGCGGCTGATCCTGGCGCTCGCCTTCGTCTCGGCGCTAGGCCCGGGCATAGAGAATGCCGTGCTGGCGATCGCGCTCACCGCCTGGCCACCCTATGCCCGCATCGCGCGGGCGGAGACACTGACCATCCGCTCCAGCGACTTCATCGCCGCGGTCCGGCTCCAGGGTGCGTCGGGCTCGCGCATCATCCTCGGCCATGTGGTGCCGCTCTGCAGCTCGTCGATGATCGTGCGCGTCACCCTCGACATGGCCGGCGTCATCCTGACCGCGGCGGGCCTGGGATTTCTCGGACTCGGGGCTCAGCCGCCGCTCTCCGAATGGGGCGCCATGGTGTCGAGCGGCCGGCGTTACCTCCTCGACTTCTGGTGGGTCGCGACCATTCCCGGCCTCGCCATCTTCGTCGTCAGCTTGGGATTCAACCTGCTCGGCGACGGGCTTCGCGACGTCCTCGATCCTAAGAGCTCATGACCCAGTCCCTGCTGTCGGTTGAAGGCCTTCACGTCCGCTTCCACACGACGAAGGGCGTCGTCGAGGCGGTCCGCGGCATCTCCTTCGAGGTTGGCCGCGAGAAGCTCGGCATCGTCGGGGAGAGCGGGTCCGGCAAGACCATGACCGGCCGTTCCGTCCTTCGCCTGGTGCGGCCG
Organism: Rhizobium sp. Q54; assembly: GCA_945871425.1. Classification (GTDB taxonomy): domain Bacteria; phylum Pseudomonadota; class Alphaproteobacteria; order SHVZ01; family SHVZ01; genus SHVZ01. The sequence continues at coordinate 4,974 of CAMBVS010000063.1, forward strand.
CCGGGCGAGGTCGTGGCCCGGCGCATGACCTTCGACGGCGTCGACCTGATGGGCCTGAGCGAGGTCGACATGCGTGAGATCCGCGGCCGTCGGATCGCCATGGTCATGCAGGACCCGAAATTCTCGCTCAATCCGGTGATGACGGTCGGCAGCCAGATCGCCGAGGCCTATCTGGTCCACCACAAGGTCGCAGCCGCCCAGGCGCGGGCGCGCACGCTGGACATGCTGGCGGCGGTGAAGATCCGCGATCCCGAGCGGGTCTACGGCCTCTATCCCCATGAATGCTCGGGCGGCATGGGCCAGCGGATCATGATCGCGATGATGCTGATCCCCGATCCCGACCTGCTGATCGCCGACGAGCCGACCTCGGCCCTCGACGTCACCGTGCAGATGCAGGTGCTGGCGATCCTGGACGATCTCGTCACCCAGCGCGGCATGGGGCTGATGTTCATCAGCCACGACCTCAACCTGGTCGCCAGCTTCTGCGACCGGGTGGTGATCATGTATGCCGGCCGCATCGTCGAGACCTGCCGGGCGAGCGAGCTTCAGGACGCGAAGCATCCGTACACGCGGGGCCTGCTGGCCTCGCTGCCGCGCATCGACCGGCCGGTCGGCGATCTCTCCGTGCTCTCCCGCGACCCGGCCTGGCGCGAGGGCCCTGTCTTCGTCGACGGGGAGATGCGGTCGTGATCGAGGTCGAGAACCTGACGGTCACCTTCGGCGTCGGCGCATCGGCGATCCGGGCGGTCCGCGGCATCTCCTTCCGGGTCGATGAGGGCGAGACCTTCGGCCTGGTCGGCGAATCCGGTTCCGGCAAGTCGACGGTGCTGAGGGCGCTTTCCGGTCTCAACCCGGACTGGACCGGCGTCCTCCGGGTCGACGGCCAGGTGCTGGGCCAAAGGCGCAGCAAGGCTTTCCACAAGCTGGTCCAGATGGTGTTCCAGGACCCCTACGGCTCGCTGCATCCGCGCCACACCGTCGACAGGGTGCTGTCCGAACCGCTGGCGATCCACGGCATGGGCGACGTCGACCGCCGCATCGAGACAGCGCTGGCCGAGGTGGGCCTGGGCCCGTCGTTCCGCTTCCGCTATCCGCACCAGCTCTCCGGCGGCCAGCGCCAGCGGGTCGCCATCGCGCGTGCGCTCGTGCTCGAGCCCAAGGTGCTGCTGCTGGACGAGCCGACGTCTTCGCTGGACGTCTCGGTCCAGGCCGAGATCCTGAATCTGCTGCAGCGGCTCAAGCGCGAGCGCGGGCTCACCTTCATGCTGGTGACCCACAACCTGGCGGTAGTCGCGCATATGTGCGACCGGCTTGCGGTGATGAACGCCGGGCGCGTCGTCGAGGAGATGAGCGTCGACGAGCTGCGCCGAGGCGCCGCAACCCACGCCTATACGCTGCAGCTCCTCAACGCCTCGCTGGGATACGACCGCTCGAAGGCCCGCGACCTGGTGACGTTCGAGTAGCGCTAGTTCGGCCGCCGCGTCGCCTGCACCAGCCGGTGCATGCCCTCGACGTTGAGCTCGCGCATCTGGGCGTAGCCCGACCAGTCCTTGTATTTCTCCAGCGTCACCGCCTTCTTGATTTCGTCCAGCGACTTGCCCTCGCGGGCGAGCCTGGTGACGTCCGCCCGCAACTCCTCCATGAGGCCGCGATAGGCGACGACGTCGGCCTTGTTGCCGAGCGGTCCGTGCCCCGGAACCAGCACGTCGAAGTCCATCGCCTCGACCCGCTTGAGCGAGTCGATCCACTCGTGGAGGTAGCCGTCCGGGAAGTCGCGGAACGGCATTGCCTTGACCGGAATGAAGTCGACGGCGAAGAGGATGCGCTCCTTGGGAAAGCGCATGACCAGCGAGTTGTCGGAGTGGTTTTTGCCCACGAAGCTGAGCTCCAGCACGGTGCCGCCGAGCTCGATGGTCAAGGCGTCGTCGAAGGTGAGGCTGGGTACCGCGGTCGGCCGCTTCTCGTCGATAATGACGTCCTTGGCGCGGCCGTGCGCCACAACGATCGCAGTGTCGGCGAAGACCTCGCCGCCGGCGATGTGGTCGCGGTGGTCGTGGCTGTAGACGAGGTATTTGATCGGCCGGTTCCAGCGCTGGGCGATCTCGGCCTTCAGCCACTTGGCCGCCTCCGCGTCGATCGGGTCGGTGACGATCACGCCGGCCGGCGTGACCGCGAAGACCGAAAAGTGGAAGTTGTTGCGGAAGCGGTAGACCTCGCCGGCGATGCGGGTGATCTCGCGGACGGGCGCCCCGGTCTGGGCGGTCTGCAGCGAGACCCAGGTATCGTGCGGATGATCGTCGTCGGCGATTGCCGGCGCCGTGATCGCCAAAGCTGCCGCAAGTACCAGAATGCTGCGCATGTCGTCTCCTCTCGGTCGTTTCTTGTCGGCCATTCTCGGCGATCGGCCGCTGCTTCGACAGACACGAGGGCGTGAGGGAAGTCAGCGCCGGCGCAGGCGCTCGCGGTTCATGGTGAGCCACTGCAGCGACATGATGGTGATGGCGTTGTCGACCTCGTTGCGGGCGAGGCGGCCGATCGCCTCCTCGGCGTCGAGCACGACGATACGGATGTCCTCGTCCTCGCCGGCGACACCGGCGAGGCCGCCGGCACTCGAGAGGTCGACCAGGGCGGCGTAGAGCCAGACCGTCTCCGAGGACCCGCCGGGGCTCGGCATGAAGGTAAAGAGCGGGATCAGCTCCTCGGCCTTGAGGCCTGCTTCCTCCTCGAGCTCGCGCAGCGCCACGCCGTCCGGCGTCTCGCCCTCGGGGATCATCCCGGCCGGCACCTCGAGCGTCCAGGGCGAGCGGCCGGCGACGACGGCGGCGGTGCGGAACTGCTCGACCAGGAGCACTCGATCGAGTCTTGGGTCGTAGGGCAGTATGCCCGCCGCATGGCCGCGGACGAAGATCTCGCGCTCGATGACCGGAGACCAGTCGCCGGCAAAGCGGCGATGGCGGAGCTGGTAGCGCTCGACCCGGAAGAAGCCCCGGAAGGGGGTGTCGACCGAGAGGATCTCGTGATCGGGCGCGCTCATTGGGCCTTCCGGATGAAATGGCGGAGGTTGGGCCCGGCGATGCGATAGAAGACCTTGTCCGCCCGCTGGTGCGGACCCAGGCTGTCATAGAAGCGCCGGGACCGGTCGTTCCAGGGATCGGCCGTCCAGTCGATCTGGCCGACGCCGCGCCGCTCGGCGAGGAAGCCCAGGTACTCCATCAACTGCCGTCCGATCCCTTCGCCGCGCCAGCGCTCGGACACGTATATATCCTGAATGAAGAAACTGTCCTGACAGAGCGCGACCGAATAGACCTGGACGAAGACCAGAAGCCCGACGGCGACGCCATCCCGCTCGGCCAGCAACACCTCGATACGGCCGTCCTGGAAGGCCTTCTCCTTGATCGCCTCAGCCATCGCCCAGCGCGAATAGGGCGGCGGGATGCCATAGAAGGCGAGGAGCTCGCGGCAGAGATGCGCGATCGTGTCGGCGTCGTCGGTTGTGGCCAAGCGAAGGCTCGCCATCGTCATGGCGGCAACATCGGGGCGGGGCGCTGCCGGGTCAAGCGCCGGCGCTGGACCGCGGCTCTTGGCGCTGGCAGGCTCGGCGCCCATGCCGACCCTGCACCTCGTCCGTCATGCCAAGGCCAGCCGGGATGCGCCGGTCGAAGACCATGATCGGCCGCTGGCGCCCCGCGGCCGGAGGGCCGCGCCGGCGATGGCGCGCTGGATGGCTGAGAACGGCGTCGCGCCCGAGCTGGTACTGGTCTCGACGGCGCGCCGCTGCCGCGAGACCTGGGCGGCGATGCAGGCGGAATTCGCGTCGCGCCCCGCCGTCGAGTTCGAGGCAGGGCTCTATCTCGCCGCCGCCGGCGATCTCCTGGCCCGGCTTCGCCGGCTTCCCGCCGGCCGGCGCGAGGTCATGCTGATAGGACACAATCCCGGCCTGCATGAGCTGGCCGTCAGCCTGGCCGGCGCCGGCGATGGGGTCGGGCGGCGGCGGCTCCACGAGAAGTTCTCGACCGGTGCTCTGGCGACGCTGTCGTCGCCTGCCTCTGAGTGGTCCGGCCTTTCGCCGGGTCGCCTGGACCTCGTTCGGTTCATACGGCCCTCCGATATCGTCGAAGAGCAATAAATCCGTCATTTCTTTGTCGTTGACCGATTCGACCCGGCGCCGGCTTAATCTCTTTGCATGCCCCCTCCGCCCCGCCGACCGACCTTACCGGCCCCCGCCGGCTCCCCGGGGGGGCGCGAGGTCGAATTGAAGCTCGCTGTCGATCCGGCCGACCTCGTCAAGCTCAAGCAGCACCCGCTTCTGAAGGCGCAGCGGCCCTCGACGGTACGCCTGGAGGCCACCTATTTCGACACCAGCGATCTCCGTCTGGCCGAGCGCGACCTGACGCTGAGGGTGCGCCGCGCCGGCGGGAAGCACGTCCAGACCGTCAAGTCGGGATCTCTTAGACAGATCGGTCTGTTCGAGAGAGGCGAATCCGAGCATAACGTGGCCGAGGCCAACCCCGATCTCGGGGCCATCGGCGATGCCGAGCTGCGCCGGGCGGTCGGCGGCGCCCTCAAGGATCATCCGCTGAAGGCGATCTTCGGCACGGAAGTCCGCCGCACCCGCTGGCATCTCGGCGACGGCGGGAAGGTCGCGGTCGACGTCGATCTCGACGTCGGCCACCTGAAGGCGGGGGAGGCCGAGGCCCCGATCTGCGAGATCGAGCTCGAGCTCAAGCGCGGCCGGCCGCGTGACCTGATCCGGCTGGCCCGCGACCTCGGCCGCGTCGTGCCGCTGCGTCTCGACGTGGCGAGCAAGGCCGCCCGGGGTTTCGCCCTCTATCGCGGCGAGACCGAGAACGTTCGGCGGGCGGAGTCTTTCCACCTGGAGAAGGACGCCAGCCTCGGCGAGGCGTCGCTTGCGGCCCTTCGCGAAAGCCTCGCCCATGTTGCCAGCAACCAGGGCGTGATCCTGACCGGGCGCGACATCGAAGGCGTCCATCAGATGCGCGTCGGCCTCCGGCGGCTGCGCGCCGCGCTCGGGCTCTTCCGCCACCAGTTCCGCGCCTCGGCCCGGGACCATCTCCTGGGTGAGCTCCGCTGGCTCGCCGGCGCGCTGGCGCCGGCGCGGGCCTGGGATGTGTTCCTCACCGAGCAGCTGCCCCCGGTCGCTATCGCGCTCGCCGGCGAGACCGAGCTCCGAGAGATCGAGCGGGCGGCAGGATCGCTGCGCGAAGCGGCCTATGCCGAGGCGAGGGCGGCCATCGGTTCCAGCCGCTTCCTCAACCTGATGCTTTCGGCCAGGCTCTGGCTCGCCGAGCCGCCCTGGGCGGAGGAGGCCGGGATCGAGAGGTCGGCCCGCAACGTGGCCAGCGAGATCCTCGACCGTCGCCACCGCAAGGCGAAGCGGCTTGCCCGGGACGCCCACCGGGTGGAGGAGGCGGAGCTGCACGCGCTCCGGCTCCGGCTGAAGAAGCTCCGCTACGCCGCCGAGTTCTTCGCCCCGCTGTTTTCCGAGCGGCGGGTGCGCACATATCTGAAGGCCATCGGCCGTCCGCAGGAGGTCCTGGGCCATCTCAACGACACCCGCAGCCTCAAGGCGCTGCTGGACCCGCTGACGGGCCGTATCGGGGCCGACTCCGGCGCCAAGGCGCTCGGCGCCGTGGCCGGCTTCCACGCCGGACGCGCCGAGTCCCTGCTTGCCGAGGCGCGGACCGAGGTCCGCGACTTCGCCCGTGCCCGGCGGTTCTGGTCCTAGGACCTAGGCTCCCGCGACCTTGGCGGCGATGTTGAAGCCGCCGTCGATGACGAAGCTCTGGCCAGTCACCCAGCGGCTCGAGTCGCTGGCGAGGAACACGGCGATCCCGGCGAAATCCTCCGGCACGCCCCAGCGACCGACGGGATGGCGGTGCATGGCGTCGTCGATGAACTCCTTGGAGTTGATGCGCGCATGGGTCAGCGGGGTGTCGATGTAGCCCGGCACGACGGTGTTGCAGCGGATACCCTCGCGCCCGACCTCGGTCGCCAGCGAGCGCATCATCGACTCGATCCCGGCCTTGGCGGCGGCATAGTGCTCGACCAGCGGGTTGCCCATGCGGCCGAACTGGCTGCCGGTCACCACCAGGGAGCCGCCCTGGCCCTGGAGCTGCAGGACGGCGAGGGCGGCCCGGATCGTGTAGAAGACGCCGTCGAGATTGACGCTCATCACCCGCCGCCATTCGGCGGTGGTCATCTCGGTGAACTTGGTGTGCTTGCCGATGCGGCCGCTCACCCCGGCATTGGCAAAGCAGGCATCCAGCCGGCCGAGGCGCTGCACGCTTTCGGCAACCCCGCGCTCGACCTCGGCCTCGTCGGCGACGTTGTATGCCAGGACATGGACCTTGCGGCCGTAGCGCCGAAGGGTCTTTTCGGCGGTGCGGTTCTTTTCCGGGTTCTGGCCCCAGACCACGATGTCGGCGCCAGCCTCGGCCATGCCCTCGGCCATGCCGAGCCCGATACCGCTGTTGCCGCCCGTCACCAGCACGGCCTTGCCGGTCAGATCCAAGCCGCGATAGCCCATGGGGAACCTCCTTGCCGCCCTTGAAAGCCGCTATACTGCCGCGGTTTCGGGCGTGAATGCGAGGTCGGGACGGTGAACGCGGAACAGGTCTTCGACATCCTTCGCGAGGCCATGATCGTCACGCTGGTCATCTGTGGCCCGCCGATGGCGATCGGGCTGGTCGTCGGGGTCGTCATCTCGCTGGTTCAGGCGATGACCCAGATCCAGGAGATGACCCTCACCTTCGTCCCGAAGCTGATCGTCCTGTTCGTCACTATGATCGTGTTCATGCCCTTCATGCTGTCGAGCATCACCAAGTTCACCGAGTTCATTTTCGACAAGATCGTCGCCGGCGGGGCCTAGGCGATGCCGCTTCCCCAGTTCCTGCCGGCCGAGATCTTCGCCTTTATGGCGGTCTTCGTTCGCCTCGGCGCCGCCTTCGTCGTTCTTCCCGGGTTCGGTGAGGCGGTGGTGCCAGGCCGCATGCGGCTGATGATGGCGCTTGCGATCACCCTGGTCGTCGTGCCGGTCGTCCGTACCACCCTGCCGCCGATGCCGAGCGCTCCGGGAGCGCTGGTCGCCTTCATGTTCACCGAGAGCGCCATCGGCTTCTTCCTCGGCGGCATGGCGCGGCTTCTGGTGACGACCCTGGATACCGCCGGCACCATCATCTCCACGCAGATCGGCCTCTCCACCGCCACGATCTTCAATCCGGCGCTGCAATCCACCGGTACGCTGCCGAGCGTGCTGCTCAGCCTGGGCGGCCTGGTCGCGATCTTCGAGACCAACCTGCACCACCTGCTGCTGGAGGGACTGGTCGACAGCTACACGCTGTTCAAGCCGACCGACCCGCTGCCCGTCGGCGACTTCTCCGACGCCGTGTCCCGGCTCATCGCCTCCAGCTTCCGGGTGGGGCTGCAGATCGCCATGCCCTTCGTGGTGCTGTCGCTTCTCTTCACATTTGCGCTCGGCCTGATCTCTCGCCTGATGCCGACGCTGCAGATCTTCTTCGTCAGCGTGCCGCTCCAGCTCGCCGGCGGCATGCTCATCATCGTGCTCGCGATGTCGGCGATGATGACGATGTTCCTGACCTATTTTCAGGAAACGCTCACCGGCCTCATGGGCGTGAGGTAGCGGTTCATGTCCGACAACGACGACGACGCATCAAAAACCGAAGACCCCAGCGAAAAGAAGCTGGGGGAGGCGCACGGCAAGGGCCAGGTGTGGAACTCGCGAGAGGTCGGCCACTGGTTCATGTTCCTGGCGATGGCGATGATCCTGGCATTCATGGGAACCAATATCGCGCAGGGGGTCAGTCGTGCCGTCGTGCCTTTCCTGGAGAAACCCGACCAGATCCCCCTCGATGCCGGCAATCTCGGGCCGGTGCTGATCGGCACGTTCTGGGAGAGCCTGAAGACGCTGCTGTTCCCGCTTCTGATCCTGATGATCGTGTCGATCGTCCCGACCATGCTGCAGACCGGCCTCCTGTTTTCGACCGAGACGATCACGCCGAAGCTGGAGAAGCTGAATCCGCTCACCGGGCTGAAGCGCATCTTCTCGCTCAGCTCGAGCGTCGAGATGGCGAAGAACCTGGTGAAGCTCGCCGTCATCGGAGCGATCATGGTGTGGCTGCTTCGGCCGGAGCTTCTGCGCATCGATCAGCTCGTCGGCCTCGACCTGATGGATGCGCTCACCGAGCTCAAGGATCAGACGCTGATGCTGCTGGCCGGCGTCCTCGCCATCATGGCCGTCCTCGCCGCCGCCGACGTCTTCTATCAGCGCTACACCTATATGAAGAAGATGCGGATGTCGAAGCAGGACGTGAAGGAGGAGTACAAGCAGTCCGAAGGCGATCCGATGGTGAAGATGCGGCTTCGCCAGATCCGCTTCGAGCGGACACGCCGACGCATGATGGCGGCAGTGCCGAAGGCGACCGTGGTGGTCACCAACCCGACTCACTACGCGGTGGCCTTGCTGTACGAGCCGGAGACGATGGCGGCGCCGAAGCTGGTGGCGAAGGGTGCCGATCTCATCGCCAAGCGCATCCGCGAACTCGCCGAGGAGCACAAGGTGCCGATCGTCGAGAACCCTCCGGTTGCGCGCGCACTCTTCGCATCGGTCGAGATCGATCAGGTGGTACCGCCCGAGCACTACAAGGTCGTGGCTGAGATCATCAGCTTCGTCTTCAAGCTGAAGCGGAAAGCCCTGCCGAAGTGACACCGGCCCCGACGCCCGGGTTTCTCGAGCGCCTTGCACACCGGCTCGGGCGCCTCTTCTCGCCTCATCGCCAGGCCGCGGCCGCCTTCGAAGCCGCCGACGAGCCGATGATCCTGACCGACGGGGGCCTGCGGGTCCTCGCCGCCAATGCGGCGGCGCGTGCGCTGATCGGCGAGGGCGACGGCCTCCTGCCTCCTAGGCTCGGCCGCCGGCTCATGGGAGGAGAGCCGGCGCTCGACGGCCTGGCCGAAGCAGCGATAGCCAATCGCGCCTTCCACGCCGAGGTCGAGCGCGATCCGGCGGCCGGCGGTGGCTGGATCGAGGTTGCCGTCCGGCCCTTCGTCGGACGATCGGGCTGGGCGGTCTGGCGGATCGCCGAGGCCACGCGCCAGCGCCGGCTCGCCGACGACCTGGCGAGCCAGCAGGCCCGAGGAGCGGAGCTCGCCGCCACGCTGGCGACGGTGGAGCAGCGCTTCCAGAGATTCTTCGAGGAACTGCCGGTCGGCTGGGCGATCGTCGATGCGCGCGGGCGGATCGAGGAGTGCAATCCGGCGTTCCAGGCGCTGACGGCACCGGGCGGCGCCGTTACGACCAAGGGCCTTCGCGGCCGTGGCCTCGACCAGCTGCTGCAGCCTGAGGACGCGGCGCGTGCGTCGGCCCGCCTCGCCGAGGCCTGGAAGGGAGTGGCGGCGAAGGCGCCGGACGAAGTCCGTCTGGCCGGCCCGGGCGAGCGGGTGGCATCGCTCTACGTCGGTCGCGTCGACGGGCCGGACGGGGCGCCGGTCGGCCTCGTCCTCCACCTGCTCGACGTCACCGGACTCCGCAGCCTCGAGCGGCAGTTCGCCCAATCCCAGAAGATGCAGGCGATCGGCCAGCTCGCCGGCGGCGTCGCCCACGACTTCAACAACCTGCTGACCGCGATCATCGGCTATTGCGACCTGTTGCTGCAGCGCCATCGCCTCGGCGATCCGTCGTTCCCGGACATCATGCAGATCCGGCAGAACTCCAACCGGGCTGCGAACCTCGTCCGCCAGTTGCTGGCGTTCTCGCGCCAGCAGACGCTGAGGCCGCGGGTGCTCGACCTGACCGACGTGATCGCCGAGCTGTCGCATCTGCTGGCTCGCCTCATGGGTGAGCGGATCACGGTCGATGTCGTCCATGGTCGAGACCTGAAGCCGGTCAAGGTCGATCAAGGCCAGTTCGAGCAGGTCGTCATCAATCTTGCGGTGAACGCCCGCGACGCGATGCCCGAGGGCGGCACGCTGAAGATCCACACCGCTCACCTCACCCTTGCCGTACCGGAAACGCGGGGCGCCGAGACCATTCCGGCGGGAGAGTGGGTCACCGTCGAGGTCCGCGACACCGGAAGCGGCATCGACCCCGAGCATCTGGCGCGGGTCTTCGAGCCCTTCTTCACCACCAAGCCGATCGGCGCCGGCACCGGCCTCGGCCTCTCGACGGTCTACGGCATCGTCCGCCAGACGGGCGGCCACGTCTTCGTCGAGGCCGAGCCTGGAAAAGGCACCGCCTTCACCATCTGGCTTCCGGCCTACACCGGACCGGCGGAGGCGGAGGTCGCCCAGGAAGCCGACCGGCGGCCCCCGACGGATCTCATGGGCGCCGCGACCATCCTGCTCGTCGAGGACGAGGATCCGGTGCGCCTGTTCAGCGCCCGCGCGCTCCGCGGCAAGGGTCACAAGGTGATCGAGATGCGGACCGGCGAAGCGGCGGTCGAGTTCCTCGAATCCGAACGCGAGCCGATCGATCTCCTGATCACCGACGTGATGATGCCGGGGATCGATGGACCGACCCTGATCCGCATCGCCCGCGAGCATCGGCCGGGCCTCAAGGTCATCTGCATCTCCGGATATACCGAGGATGCGCTCCGCCAGCGCATCCCGTCCGATCCGGCGACCCGGTTCCTCGCCAAGCCCTTCGGCCTGAAGCAGCTCGCCGAGCTGGTGAAGCAGATGCTGGACAGCCCCGTCGCCGTGGCGTGACCGGTGGCGAGGCTATTTCGACAGCGAAACCTCTGCCTCGATGCGGACGGTGACGGTCGTCTCGCCGGGCTCGGCGACCGGCGGCGGCGCCCCGGCGCGGTCGGCCATCGCCATCACGGGCCCGCCGAAGCCGCGGACGACCTGCGGCGGCGTCTCGCCGAGGCGGATCTTGACGATCTCGGCCTTGGGCAGGCCCAGCGACTTGGCAACGGTGTCGGCCGCCTCCTTGATCCGGCGGATCGCCTCCGGCACCAGCTCGCGCTCGACCTTGCGCCTCGTCTCCCCCGCCAGCTCGTAGCCGAGGCCAGAGAGCAGCAGGCCGTCCTCCTGCAGCTGGCCGACCAGGGCCAGCAGGGCACCTGAGTCGGTCGAGGTGAGGCCGAGGCTCTGGCTTCCCCACCAGCGCTGGCCGCGCTTCAGGGTCTTGTCCTCGTAGACGTAGTAGCCCTGGGTCTCAGCCTTGACCGCGGCGACGGCCTTCGCGCGGTCGAGTGCGGCCGCCATCTTCTGGTTCACCTGACCCTGTAGAGCGCGGGGGTCGTTGCCGCCGAGTTCGACGCGGAGATGGGCTCTCAGCCGATCCTGGGTGACCAGCCGCTCGGCCGACTCGCCGAGCTGGAGCAGGACCTTGTCCTCGGCCAGCGACGGAGCGGCGGCGAAGAGCGGGATCGCGAGAGCGAGGAGACGCAGGCGGTGCATGGGACCTCCAAATGTCGCTGTCGCAAGGCTAGGCGCCGTTGGTGGCATCAATATGGCCGGCGGTCGCGACGGGGATAGGGCTGTTCCAGCCCGTCGACCGGCACGTTGCGGCCGTTGATCCAGTGCGCCCGGGGCGAGACCAGGAAGCAGATGACGTCCGCGACCTCTTCCAGATGCCCGAGCCGCCCCATCGGGAATCCGCCCCTGACGTAGTCGTCGTATCCCTCGGGGTCGGTCTTCTTGTAGCGGTCCCAGCCATTGCCCTCGCCCCAGATCGACCCCGGCGAGACCGTGTTGACGCGAATGCCATGGGGGATGCATTCGAGCGCCCAGCGTTCGGTATCGAATATCAGCGCCGCCTTGGAGGCGCCGTACTGGCCGGATCCCACGAGCAGGGGGGTCCAGCCGGAGATCGAGGAGATGTTGACCATCGCCGCACCCGGGCGCTTGGACATCTTGGGGATGGCGTGACGCATCATGCGGACGGTCTGCAGCAGGTTGATCTCGATCGTCTTCCGCCAGTCGTCGTCGGTCGAGTTGGTGACGTGGGTCCCGCCGGCGTTGCCGCCGACATTGTTGACCAGGATGTCGATGCCGCCGCCCCAGGCTGCCGCCTCCGCCACCAGCCGCTCGGCGTCCTTGGGTTCGGTCACGTCGGCCTGGACCGAGGTCACCAGCGCCGCCGGCAGCTTGGCACGCGCCGCCGCCAGCTCGTCCTTGTTGCGGGCGGAGAGGACGACGCGGCAGCCCTCTTCGGTAAGGACGCGGGCGGTGGCGAAGCCGATGCCCTTGCTCGAGCCGGTGATGAGCGCGACCTTGCCGGCAAGCTTCAGATCCATGGCGACCTCTATCGGTGGGAGGGACGAAGGGCGAGCTTCAGCGGACGCATCGCGTTCGTGGCGGCGGCGACCGTACCGACGACCCTCGCAGTCTCGCCGAGGCGGCCGAGCGCGGCAAGGCAGGCCTCGGCCCGGGTCGCGGGCACTGCGGCGAGAAGGCCACCCGCGGTCTGCGGGTCGAACAGCAGCTCGAATTCCGGCGAGCCGATCCAGCCGCCCTCATCGGCGAGTGCTTGGCGTGCGCGGCGGTTTTCCGGAGACAGCGTGCTGGCGAAGCCTTGTGCGAGAAGGGTCAGCGCGCCGTCGAGGACGGGAAGGGCGGCGGGATCGAGGGTGAGGTCGACGCGGCCAGCCTCGGCCATCTCGCGCGCATGGCCGATCAGGCCGAAGCCGGTGACGTCGGTCATCGCCCGAGCGTCATGGGTGCGGAGGATCTGGGACGCGGGGCCAAGCGAGCGCGTCATCGAGGCGAACGCCGCGGCGATCCAGCGGCCGCGGGCACGGCCTTGCGTGGCAGCGGCGAAGAGAACGCCGATGCCGAGCGGCTTGGTCAGGACCAGGACGTCGCCGGGCATGGCGCCGCCTTTGCGGAGGATGGCGTCCGACGGTGCGGTGCCGTTGACGGTGAGCCCGAAGGCGAGCTCGGTCCCTTCGCTAGAATGGCCGCCGATCAGCGCGGCGCCAGCCTCCGCGAGCACGCCCTCGGCGCCGGCCAGCATCTGCGCCAGATCCTCCTCGACCTGCTCGGGCGGGGCATAGGGGACAACGGCGACGGCGAGCGCGCTGTGCGGCGTCGCGCCCTTGGCGTGAAGGTCGCCCAGTGCATGGATCGCTGCGATGCGGCCGAAGAGATAAGGGTCGTCGACCAGCGCCCGGAAGAAGTCGGTCGACTGCAGCAGCGCCTGGCCGGCCGGCACCGAGATCGCGGCGGCATCGTCGCGATCGGCGAGGCCGAGCAGGATGCCGGCGCGCGGCGGCCGTCTGGGCAGGCGGGCCAGCGCGCGCGAAAGCGCCGTCGCGCCCACCTTGGCGCCGCAGCCGCCGCAACGCATCTCCTCGGGCGTCGCCATGGGCATCGGCGTCATCGCCGGCAGCTCGGTGTAGCCCTCCATCCAGCGCCGGTCGATCCAGTCCTTGAGCCGCCAGAGCCAGGCGCCTTCCAGCGCGACCCGGCCGCGTGAGGCGACGGCGCGGCCGTCGCCGGTACCGATCAAACTGAGGAACCGCCGCTGCGGGACGAAAGGCCGAAGCGGCCGTCCGGCCAGCGCGCGGCGCAGGTTCTCGGCCAGCGGCGGTCCCTGGCGGACGGCGAAGACGCCGGCCCTCGGCCGCGGATGAGCCAGCACCGTCGCGGCGTCGCCGGCGGCGAAGACCTCGGCATCGTCGATGGAGCGAAGCGTGTCGGCGAGGACGAGAAATCCCTGGTCGTCGAGCGAAAGTCCGGTCGCGGCGAGCCAGCCCGGTGCCGCGGCCTCGGTAACCCAAAGGATCTCGTCGGCCTGCAGGCGCTCGCTGCCGGCGAGAACGAAGGCCTTTGCCTCCACCCTCGCGACTTCGACCTCCTCGCGACAGACGACGCCGCGTTCGATGAGCGCCTGATGAAGGAGAGCACGCGTGCGCGGCGCATGCGAGGCCATCAGCCGGGCCTTGGTCACCAGGGTCACGCGCGCCTTGTCGCCGAGGCGATGGCGGACGGCGAGCGCCAGCTCGACACCGCCGGCGCCGCCGCCCACCACGGCGATCGAGAGCGGGCGCGCCGACGCCTCCACCCGTGCCTTCAGTGCCTCCCAGCGCGCGGCAAAGAGATGGATCGGCTTGACCGGGATCGCATGCTCGGCAGCGCCGGGAATCGAGAGGTTGGGTGTCGCGCCCACATTGAGGGAGATCACATCGAAACGGAGCCCCGGCCGGCCGGCGAGCATCACCTGCCGGCGGTCGCGATCGAGGCCGTTCGCCTCGGCGTGGATCAGGCGGGCGCGGGCGAAGCGGGCGAGGGGGGCGAGATCGATATGGCATTCGTCGAGCGTGTAGTGCCCGGCGACGTAGCCCGGCAGCATGCCCGAATAGGGTGTCTCGATCTCGCGCGCGACCAGGCTGAGTCGGACGCCCGGCATCGGCCGCATGCCGAAGGACTTGAGGACATGGACATGGGCATGGCCGCCGCCAACCAGGACGAGGTCGCGGACGGCGTCTGCCATCAGAAGTCGACCTTCGGCGTGTCCTGGACGTAGCGGTCGAACACCGCGCAGAAGTCACGGCCGAAGCGCTGGCTGAACCACGCCTCGAACTCGGCCAGCGCCGCCAGCATCCGCGGCTCGTCGCCGGCGCCGAGCGCCTCCGCCACCGGCCGGAAATGTACCTCGGTCTCGCGCCCCTTCTCGTCCAGCTCGTCGAGGCCGCCAGAGATCCAGCCGATGTCGGCGAAGGCGGCGATCAGGCGCGCATCGGCGGCCTTCTTGGCGTCGGGCTCCTCGATCGCGGTCTCCGCCATCTTCTTCGGGAGATTGAGCCGGCGGTAGGCGAAGGCGCGGGCGCGTTCAAGGATCTCGGTCCGCCGCTGCGCCTCGCGGCGATTGGCCGCCTCGTCGATCGAGGCCGCCTCGGCCCGTGCCGCCAGTGTCACGAGCACGCTCATGCGGTTTCCTCGTGGGGAGAGTGGCGGAGAGAGCGGGA
>CAMBVS010000064.1 GCA_945871425.1 Rhizobium sp. Q54
AAGCTTCCAAGGTTCACTCAAGCCAAGCCCGAGCGCAAACACGTCCCGCGCTTCCATCGCCCCCCCCCATGCCCCATCCAGGGCAGCATGAAAGGCTTGAATGCGGCTTTCAACCGGCGCTCAATTCCACTTGGAACGTCGAGGAACCATAGAAGAACGCGCGTGCTGATCTCTCGGGGTTGAGGTCAGGGGCTTCGAGCGCTGCGCGGAGTTGCTCTACTCTCGCTGATACGGCCTGCCGACTACGAGATCCCGAGAAGGTCATGACGGCGAGGCGCTGCGCCGGTATCAGCAAGAGGCGCACTCGACCATCTGTCGGGGCGGGAGCCGAGTCAGGCGTGAACCGGCCCGGCAGGAAAAACCTCATGGTCATGGTGCCGGTTTTGCCGATCTGGCTCTCGACTGGTGCCGTCATGTCGATCTGCTGGGAAGCGCCCGGTGTTTCAACCGGCACCGTCATTGCGATCGCCGCGTTCGCCTCATTGGCCCCGGAGATGTAGGCGAACAATAGGCGGAAAGCGGCATTGCGGGCATCATCGGTATCGTCGAATGTGACCGTGGTCTCAACCGCGATGCGCTCGGCGTACTGCCTGATCTCGATATTGTCTGACATTGAAGAAACGACCTCGTAGGGAGGCTGTTCGATATCGCCCTGGATGCCGACCACGGAGCAGCCGGCAAGGTATAGGGGCAGTAGAGCCGTCAGCATTCTGATCACACTTTATCTACGCAAGAAACGATGCGGTGGATCAGAGAGGGATTGGTAAAAGAAGTTGAGAGGATTTGGTGGCTTAGGAACCGCCGGCGCGGCGCTTATGTTTTCATTTCGTACGACCTCGCGACCGTCGCCACGATCGCGGATTGCATCGCGATTATGCACGCCGGCGTCATTGTCGAGGTGGGCCCGCCAGAGACTGTTCTATCTGCGCCGGACCACCCATACACGTGCCTGCTGGTGCAATCCATCCCGCAACTCAGTCAGGGTTGGCTGGACGAAGTTCCGGACCAGCTGGACAAGGCTCCTCACCCGCCCGGTCTGTGGATAGACGCAAGTTGCCAGCCTGTGGGCGCTGGGTTGGGCTTATCCGCGTAGTGCATAGGACGGACCCGCTCTGGCTGACGCCACCCCGGGCTAGCTGGATCGGCGGCCCGCATGGGACCGCTCCGGGTCAAAACTCCCCTCGCTGGCGGCGCGTCGTGATGGGCTCAGCCGGAAGCGGCCATGAAGCATCGGCGCGGACACTGCATCGTAGCGCTCCCTTCGGCCCGTCTCTTCGTCACTTGTCCGAGTCGAAGTTGCGGTTCTCGCGGCAATGCCAGAGTCGCAAGACGAAGATCGTGGAGTCTGCGATCTCGTAGCGAAGCTCGTAGTTGCCGACGATGATCCGCCGGACCTCGCGGGGCGCAAAGGCATCGAGCTTCTCGCCTATCCGCGGATAGTCGAGAAGCCGGCCGGGTGCGCGCGCAAGCTGCTGCACGAGCCGCGTCGCCGCATCGGGAGCGACAGGACGCAGATGCTCGTGAAGCCGAACGAGATCGGAGGACGCCTTGCCGGTTCACTTGATCATCATGCCGAGGGAGGTGGCAGCGGCTTGTCGGTGCCGAGACTGTCCGCCCAAGCCTGCACGGCCTGGTGATCGATCACACGGCCGGCGTCGACATCGTGCAGCGCTTCGAGTGTCAAGTGATGACGCTCCTCCTCCTGATCGACCCAGGCGGCGAGCGCTTGCTTCATCACCCAGCCGCGCGAGCGTTCGAGCCGGGCCGCCATCGCATCCACTTTCTCGGCTAGGGCGAGAGGAATATGCGCCGTCAAAACCTTCGTGTCCGTCATTGGAATCATCCTAAATCTGAGTGATTTGAATTTAATCACCATATGAGAAAATACAAGTCGACCGGGCCAAAGCTGACTATCCAAGGGAAGCCGAGGACGGCTCAGCGCTTCTGACGCGCGGCGTGATTGGCATTCGTCTCAGGGGAGCGCCGCGCGGGCTAGGTAGCGCTGAACGTCTCCTTTGGCTCAGGCCCGGACAGACAGCGGATACGGGCGTCGTTGGCATCTTCAGGTGCGCCCGATGTCCGGAGCGGCTGCCGCTGAGTCGTCGTCGCGATCCGCCAGGCTGCCCCTTCGGCAGGGCGGCCGCCCGCCCTCACGGGTTCGCCAGGCAGTCCTTGAGAGCCTGCTCGAAGATCGAGAGGCCGAGGTCGATCTCCGCGTCGGTGATGGTGATCGGCGGCGCGATGCGGAACACGCCCCAGCCGCCGCGGATGACGCTGGTCGAGAGCCCGCGGTCGAAGCAGCGGCGCATGACGGCTTGCGCCAGCTCCGACGCCGGCTCTTTGCTGTGCCGGTCCTTCACCAGCTCGATGCCCATCAGCAGCCCGCGCCCGCGGATGTCGCCGACCTGCTCGAAGCGCTGCATCATCGTCTCGAAGCCGGCCTTGAGCCGCTCGCCCGCCGCCAGCGCCCGCTCGGCGAGGCGGTCGCGGAGCACGATCTCGATCGCCTTGAGGCCGACGGCGGCCGGCAGCGGGTCCGAGGCATGGGTGGTGTAGAAATGGAACTTGCGCTCGAAGCAGCGCTCCTCGATCTCGGCGGTGGTGATCACGGCCGAGAGCGCCAGGCCGGCGCCGAGCGTCTTCGAGAGCGTGACGAAGTCCGGCACCATGCCGTCGTATTCGTGGTCGAACATGCGCCCGGTGCGGCCGAGGCCGGTCTGCGCCTCGTCGACGATGACCATCATGCCGCGCTTGCGCGCACGCTCGGCCGCGCCCTTGAGGTAGCCCTTCGGCGGCACGATGACGCCGCCCGAGGACAGGATGGATTCGATGATCAGCGCCGCCGGGCTGCCGGTCGACTGCCGGTCGAACAGGTCGAAGCCGTAGTCGAGCTCGGCCTCCCAGTCGTATCCGTCGCCCTTCTGGAAGGCCGGACGGTAGGGCGTCGGCGCCGGCAGCACGAAGGATCCCGGCGTCGCCGGCCCGTGGCCGTGGCGGCTGCTGTTGTAGGTGGCGGACGCTGCGCCCTGGGTGACGCCGTGCCAGGAGCGCGAGAGGGCCAGCACCTCGTAGCCGCCGGTCGCGGTCTTCGCCATGCGCAGCGCCGCCTCGTTGGACTCCCCGCCGGTCGACAGCAGCAGCACGCGCTCCAGCGCGCCGGGCGCGATCTTCGCCAGCAGTTCGGCGAGGTCGATCACCGGACGCGAGAGGAGTTGGCTGTAGAGATGGACCAGCTTGCCCGCCTGGTCGCGGATCACCTCGGTGATCTCGGGATGGCTGTGGCCGAGGATCGTGCTCATCTGGCCCGAGGCGAAGTCGAGCAGGCGGCGGCCGTCGGTCGTCGTCATGAACGAGCCGTGCGCGCTGTCGATGATCGCCGGCTGGAAATAGTGCCCATAGCGGACGAGGTGGCGGTTCGCCCTCTCCCACAGCGCCGTCTCTTCGGAACCCGTCGGCTGCGCCATCGCGTTGCTACCTCGTGCTCAGAGAATCTGGCTCAGGAAGGCGCGCGTGCGCGGATCGCTCGCCTGGGTGAAGAACGAGTCCGGCGCTCCGTGCTCGACGATGACGCCGCGGTCGGTGAAGTAGATGTGGTCGCCGATCTCGCGGGCGAAGCCCATCTCGTGGGTGACGATCATGCAGGTCATGCCTTCCTCGGCGAGCTCGCGGATGGTGACCAGGACCTCCTTCACCGTCTCCGGATCGAGCGCGGCGGTCACCTCGTCGAAGAGCATGATGTCGGGGTTCATCGCCAGCGAGCGCGCGATCGCGACCCGCTGCTGCTGGCCGCCGGACAGCTCGCCGGGATAGGCGTCCTCCTTGCCTTCGAGGCGGACCTTGCTCATGAGCCGGCGGGCCTGCGCCTCGACCTCAGCCTTCGGCCGCTTCAGCACGAGAAGCGGCGCCATCATGATGTTCTCGATCGCGGTCTTGTGCGGGAACAGGTTGTACTGCTGGAAGACCATGCCGACCTTCCGGCGCAGCGCCAGCTTATCCAGGGCCGGATCGTGCACCTCCTGGCCCTCGACCTTGATCGAGCCCTTGTTGATCGGCACCAGCGCGTTGACGCAGCGGAGCAGCGTCGATTTTCCCGACCCCGACGGGCCGATGATGCAGACGACCTCGCCCTTGGCGACGTCGAGGCTGACGCCCTTCAGCACCTCGATCGCGCCGAAGGACTTGTGGACGTCGTGCACGGCGACGATCGGCTGGTCCGGCGTCCAGGTCGGGTTCGTGCTCACGGCCTGCCCCTCAGTTCCGGACCGCATATCGGCGCTCCAGATGAATGGTCCAGCGCGCGATCGGGTAGCAGTAGACGAAGAAGAAGAACAGAAGAAGCGTGTACATGGGCATCAGCAGCTCGCTGCGCTGCTCGGCGGCCAGCGCATCCTGGGTCAGCGTCATCGCGTCGTTGACGCCGACGATGGAGATCAGCGGCGTCGCCATGGTCAGGATCGCATACCAGTTCATCCAGGGCGGGATCATGCGCTTCACGCATTGCGGCAGGATGATGCGCCACAGCGTCTGCAGGCGCGAGAAGGCCAGGCTCTCGGCCGACTCCCACTGGCCGGTGGGGATCGAGTTGATCGCGCCGCGGACGATCTCGGCGACGTTGGCCATGATCGGCAGCGACAGGCCGACCGTGGCCTTGAGCCAGCCCGGCAGCGGGATGACGATGCCGGCGACCCTGAGCTGGAACGGCGTCAGCAGCATCACGAAGAACAGCAGCACCAGCCAGGGCGAGTTGCGGAAGAACTGGGTGACGAGCCAGGAAAGACGGCGGACCGGCGCGAAATTCGAGACCAGCCCGAGGCCGAGCACCAGCCCGGCCAGGGTGCCGATCGCCATCGCGAGGAAGCTGACGGCGATGTTGAGGGCGAAGCCGCCGAACTCGCGCGGCGGGCCGAACAGCACCAGCGGCGTCCATTTCCACAAGGTGGCGAGGACGCCCGGCCGCGTGCCGCCCGTCTGGAGCTGCGCCCAGGCCTCGCCGGCGGCGAGTGCCGCGCAGCAGAGAAGTGCTGCCGTCGCCAGCCAGCGCGGCGTGAGCAGCGGGGCCGGGACCGATCCCGCCGTCACTGGCCGAACCCCGGCACGCGCAGCCGCCGCTCGAGTCGTGTCATCGCCCAGACGAAGACGCCGACCATCAGCAGGTAGAAGGTCAGCAGCGTCACCATCATCTCCAGCACGTTGATGCGGTCCGACCAGATCTGGCTGGCGACGAACAGCGTCTCGGGCACGGCGATGGCATAGGCCTGGGTCGTGGTCTTGGCCAGGTTGACGAGGTTGTTGTTGAGGGCGGGAAGGCAGATGCGCACCGCCAGCGGCAGCACGACGTAGCGGTAGATCTGCCAGCGGCTGAATCCCAGCGAGTCCGCCGCCTCGACCGTCGCCTTCTGCACCGCCTCGACGCCGGAGCGGAAGATCTCGACGTTGAAGGCGCCGGCGAAGAACGACAGCGACAGCACCGCCCATTCGAAGCTGCCGAACATCGGCTGGGGGACGCCGAAGTCGTTGATCACGCGCGGCATCTGCGGGCCGAGCGCGAAATAGAAGAAGTACATCTGCACGAGCGGCGGGGTGTTGCGGAAGAACTGGATGTAGCCCTGCACCGCCGCCTTCAGGATCCTGAGGCGGCTGGTCTGCAGCCAGGCGCCGACGATGCCGATCAGGATGCTGAAGGCGATGCAGATGGCGGCCAGCTTGACCGTGGTCCACATGCCGCGCAGCAGGCGCCCGCGCTCGAAGCCGTCGTAGAAATGCACCAGGTTGACGCCGTAGGCGTCGTGCACATGGCGAAGGAGGTCCCAGAGGGCGTCCAATGATTGCTCGCCTAGGGCGTCCCGTGCCCGGCGGCAGGCGAGGGTCGCCTGCCGCCGGAGTCCGTCAGGCTATTTCTTCGCCTTGGCCGAAGCGTCGACCAGCCAGGGCGTGTTGCTGCCGACCCACTTCTTCTCGAGCGCGAGCAGCGTTCCAGACTTGAGCCAGTCGGCGGTCACGTCGGCCATGAACTTGCCCCAGGGGCCGTTCAGCTCCTCGATCTTGACCGCGAGTCCCCACGGCACCGGCGCCCATTCGTTGAGCATGACGACGTCGAAGTCGCCCCACTTCGACTCCTGCGCCTTCTGCCAGACCAGCACGACGTCGTCGTAGACGAAGCCGACGCAGCGGCCGTCGAGAAGCGCCTGCTGCGCCTCGGTCACGCCCTTGAAGGCGACCAGGTCGCGGCCCGTGTACTTGGACTGCAGGTCGTTGTTGTAGAAGGCGCCCTGCAGCGCGCAGACGGGCTTGCCCTTGAGGTCCGCGGCGTTCTTGATGCCGGCCTTCTTGTTGGCGAGGATGGCGACGCCGGAGGCGTAGTAGACCGGATCGACGATGCCGACCACCTTGCGGCGCTCGGGCGTGTCGCTCATCGTCGCGATCATCAGGTCGATCTGGCCCTGCTGCAGGAACTGCATGCGGTTGGAGGAGACCACCGGCACCAGCTCGAGCTTGACGCCGAGACGCTTGGCGACATCGGCGGCCATTTCCGGCTCCATGCCGACGATGGCGCCGCTCGCGTCGCGGGTGCCCCAGGGCGGATAGTCGGTCTTCACCCCGACGACCAGCACGCCCTTCTTCTTGATGTCGGCCATCTGGTCGGCCAGCGCCGGACCTGCCGAGATCGCCGCGCCGACCATGCAGGTCAGCAGCGTCGCAATGAGTCGTTTCATTCGGTTCTCCCCTCCAATCGTCGTCGATCGAGCCGCGGCGGGTTGATCCCCGCCGCCCTTTAGATTTATGGCACAGCCGGATCGGCCTCGTAAGGCGTAACCTCGGGCGGAGCGGGACACGGAGGCGGTGGGGGACATGCAGGATAATCTGACCGGCGAGAGGCCGAGCTTCGTCAGCCATCTCGAATGCGCGGCGACCGGCCGGCGCCACGAGGCCGGGCGTCTCCACGGGCTGTCCGAGGCGGGCAAGCCGCTGCTGGTGCGCTACGACCTCGCGCGTCTGGCCATGACCCTCGACCGGCGGGCGCTGGTCGAGCGCGCCCCCGACATGTGGCGCTACCGCGAGCTGCTGCCGGTCGGGCGGGCGGAGAACATCGTCTCCCTCGGCGAGACCATGACGCCGCTGATCGCCGCGCCCGCAACCGCGCGCCGGCTCGGCGGGACCACGCTGCTGGTCAAGGACGAGGGCCGGCTGCCGACCGGATCGTTCAAGGCGCGCGGGCTTTCGGTCGCCGTCTCCATGGCGAAGGAGCTGGGCGTGCGCCGGGCGGCGCTGCCGACCGCGGGCAATGCCGGCGCCGCGCTCGCCGCCTATTGCAGCCGCGCCGGCATCGAGTCCTTCGTCTTCTGCCCCGACGACGCGCCGGAGATCACCATCTCGGAGATCGCGCTGCAGGGGGCCAAGGTGTTCCGGGTCGACGGCAACATCACCGAGATCGGCCCCATCGTCGAGAACGGCAAGGCCGCCGCCGGCTGGTTCAGCATGGCGACGCTGAAGGAGCCCTACCGGGTCGAGGGCAAGAAGACCATGGGCCTCGAGATCGCCGAGCAGCTCGGATGGGAGATGCCCGACGTCATCTTCTATCCGACCGGCGGCGGCACCGGGCTGATCGGGATGTGGAAGGCGTTCGCCGAGATGGAGGCGCTCGGCTGGATCGGGCCGAAGCGCCCGCGCATGGTCGCGGTGCAGTCGGCGACCTGCGGGCCGATCGCGCGCGCCTTCGAGCGGGGCGCCGAGACCGCCGAGCCCTGGGTCGGCGGCCACACCGCGGTTCCGGGTCTCCGCGTGCCGTGGACGATCGGCGACTTCATCCTGCTCCGCGTGCTGCGCGAGAGCGGCGGCTTCGCCGTCACGGTGGAGGACGACGAGGTCGAGCCGGCGCGCGCCGACATGGCCCGCCACGACGGCATCCATCTCTGCCCGGAAGGGGCGGCGACGCTGGTGGCCTACCAGAAGGCGCTCGACCGCGGCCTGATCCGGCCCGACGCCCGCGCCATCCTGTTCAACTGCGCCTCGGGCCTCAAATACGCGATGCCGCCGGTCACCGAGCGCCTCGACCGAAAAGGGCCGATCGACTACGCGAAGATCGTCGGCGCCCGGCCGGCGTAGGGGACCGCATCGAGCGCTCGAACATCAAGGCGGCGTGAGGGGACCGGGCAGAGCGGCCGGCGGCTGCGTCTAGCCGAGGCTGTTGAAAAACTATTCTGGGCCTGTCTCGGCGCAAGCTTGATTAATGGGCGAGCATCGGCACGCAATGGCGAGACGCCGAAGCGCGTTAGCGGATTCAAGTATTGCGTCAGGCAGCGCGGGAGCAGAGTTTTTAACAGCTTCAGCCATGAGCAGACCAACCGGCCAGTTCAGCGGCTCGATTCGAACAACGGCCTCCTGCTCGCCGCCCAGCTACCCAACATCCTCAACTCCACTTGAAACGCCGAAGAGCCACAAATGTTCTTGGATTGAGACGATTATTCCCTTAGCCGTGCCAGCTTGACCTAGCAGCCGATGCCGCTCAAGATTCCTAGTACGATGCCACGCGCTGAAGCGCGCTCGAGGTGAGCAAGGAAAACAACCCAGTGCGAGCGGAAGAGACCATGCTGGCGGCGGCTACCGCGGCGCCTGGCCCACAGCCCGCGACGATACCCGCGTCCATTCTCATTGCTGCGCATGGCACGGGCTTCCTGCTTTTTGTCGTGCCCTGGATGGACCTTCCGACGATCCTGCACTGGACGGGGTTGGGTGCGCTCGCGATCGTCGGGTTCGGCCTCCACTTCCTTCTGCTGTGGAAGAGGCGGCACGTCTACGATTGGGCCTCCGGGCTCGCGGGGAACCCCATACGCTTCTTTGAGTTTCCGTTCTTTCTGGCCGTGACGGCCCTGTATCTGGTGATCCTCTTCATCCTGCCGTTCTCCATGGGTCTGGTGCCGCTGGCCAACGGACTTGCCGAAATCGCCACCAATCAGGAGCGCATCATGTACGTGCTCTTCGGCGGCGGCGGCTTGCTGGTGACGGCCATCATTTCCGGGCTCGATGTCTATCCAGTAAACGTGTTCCCGACGAAGGACGCACTCAACCATCTGGTGGACATCACGCGCGATCTCATGAAAGCGTCGAACCGTGCCATCATCATCGTCACAGGAACGGTCGTCGTCGGCTGGGCATTCAAGCGGATCGACCTGACGCCTCACGTCGTCTACCTCACAATCTATGCCATCGTCGGCATGGCCATCGGCTCGACCGCGGTTCTTGGATCGCGTCTGACGGAGCTCTTGTATCTGCTCTCCGCGATGGAGAAGAAGATGGAGAAGCACCCGTCCACGATCGACTCACGCGGCACGGCCTGAGTGAAAGTACCGTCCGGGCGAATGAGGCTTGACGGCGGAATGCGCTCGCTCTGGTTTGCCGCCCGGTCAGGCTTCACCAGGCGGATACACCGGCTTTCGCCACGATGAATGTGACATGACGTCGAGACGCTTCACCTCCGTCGCCGACATCGCGCTGGTCGGCGAGATCGATGTGCGTCGCGAGCTGGCCGCGGAAGGCTGGCTCACGATCAATACGAACACGGCGAAGGGCAACTTCCCGAATGTCGACCTGATCGCCGCCCGACACGACAGCGTGCGCAACATCCAGGTGAAGACGACCGACGGCGAGAAGGGTTCGCACGCGCATTGCCTTTACCTCGGCAGAGCCGAAAGGTGGCTGACGAAGAAGACGCCATTCTTCAACAGTAAGGCCGGTATTCTGAAGGCCAACATCGTGGTCCTGGTCCACGCCCGGCGCGCGCGACCAGCGCCGTCATGCGCGCTTCGTCGATCCGCCCCTCCGCCGTCAGGCAGCCGAAGACGACGCCGGGGGCGCCCAGGTCCCGCAGCGCCGCGACGTCGTCGAGCAGGGAGTCGAACTCGGTCGCCGAATAGAGGAAGTCGCCGCCGCGCGGACGGATGATGGGGAAGACCGGAACGGTGGCGAGGCGGAGCGCCTGGCGGACGGTGCCGAGGCTCGGCGTGATCCCGCCCTCGATCAGGCCAGCGCAGAGCTCGACCCGGTCCGCGCCGCCCGCCTGCGCCGCCAGCAGCCCCTCAATGCCCTCGACGCAGATCTCGACCAGGGGCGGGGCGGCCAGAACCGGGGATGCGTCGGTGGTCGCTGTGCGGCTGCTCATTTTTGTACCGGGTCAGGCGGTAGGGACCGTCGAGTCGCCAGGAGGCGCGAGGAACTATCGGGAGGCCTCGCGCGAAGGTCAACGTTGGCTAAGAAATTCCGGGGGCAGGTCACCCGGCATCGCGGCCGCCTCGTCGACACGGCTGTCGGCGACGGGCTGAAGGCCGGCTGGCGGGGCTGAGCGGGCTCTTCCCGTTCCGCCGCCCATGGGGCAGCCTCGGGGCTCGGGTCGAGGGGGAGACCAGGATGACCGTTGAGCCGAAGAGCCTGCCGCAGGGCTTCTACAACGCGGCGCTCGACCTGCTCGACCGCAATCTGGCGGAAGGCAGGGGCGAGCGCATCGCCGTCGTCGACGATCGCGGCCGCACCACCTATGCCGAGCTGACCGAGCGCGCCAACCGCTTCGCCAACGCGCTGGCCGAGCTCGACGTCGCACGCGAGCAGCGCATCCTGTTGGTGCTGCAGGACAGCGTCGATTTCCCCACCGTCTTCTTAGGCGCCATCAAGGCCGGCGTCGTCCCGGTCGCGGTCAACACCCAGCAGGCGGCGAAGGACTACGACTTCCTGCTGGAGGACTCGGGAGCGCGCGTGCTGGTGGTCTCGCAGCCGCTCCTGGAGACGATCCTTCCGGTGACGGCGCGGCACCATCCGCAACTGGCCCATGTGATCGTCTCGGGCGGCGACGGGGCGGGCGGCATCCCGCTCGAGGATCTGCTCGCCCGCAGCGACCCCGATCACGATCCGGTCGCGACGGTCGCCGACGACATGGCCTTCTGGCTCTATTCGTCAGGCTCCACGGGAACGCCTAAGGGCGCGGTTCATCTGCAGAGCCACCTGATGGAGACCCAGCGCCTCTATGGCGGGCCGATCCTCGGCATCCGCCCGGACGACGTGGTGTTCTCGGCCGCCAAGCTGTTCTTCGCCTATGGCCTCGGCAACGCCATGACCTTTCCCTTCGCCGTCGGCGCCACCGCGGTGCTGATGGCGGAGCGGGCGACGCCGGCCTCGGTCGCCCGCCACCTCGCCGAGCCGAAGCCGACGCTCTTCTTCGGCGTGCCGACGCTCTATGCGGCGCTGCTGGCCGGCACCGGCCTGCCGGATCGGAAGGACCTTGCGCTCCGTCTCTGCGTCTCCGCCGGCGAGGCGCTGCCGGCGGACCTCGGCGAGCGCTGGCAGGCGCGCACCGGCGTTCCGCTGCTGGACGGCATCGGCTCGACCGAGATGCTGCACATCTTCCTCTCCAACACCCCGGGCGAGATCCGCTACGGCACCTCGGGCAAGCCGGTCCCGGGCTACGAGGCGAGGCTGGTCGGCGAGACCGGCGCCGAGGTCGCTCCCGGCGAGATCGGCGACCTCCATGTCTCGGGCCCGACCTCGGCCGTCATGTATTGGCGCAAGCGCCGGCAGAGCCGCGAGACCTTCCTTGGGCCATGGACCAGGACCGGCGACAAGTACCGCCTCGACGCCGACGGCTACTGGGTCTATTGCGGTCGCTCCGACGACATGCTGAAGGTCTCCGGCCAGTACGTCTCGCCCTTCGAGGTCGAGGCGGCGCTGATGAGCCATTTCGACGTGCTCGAGGCCGCCGTGGTCGGCCACGAGGATGCCGACCGCCTGGTCAAGCCCAAGGCCTTCGTCGTGCTGAAGAACGAGGGGAAGGGCTCGCCCGAGCTTGCCGACCAGCTCAAAGCGCATGTGAGGAGCCATCTGGCCCCGCACAAATACCCGCGCTGGATCGAGTTCGTGCCGTCGCTGCCGAAAACCGCCACCGGCAAGATCCAGCGCTTCCTGCTGCGGGCAGAGGGGTAGGGCGCCGCCAATACTATCGGTGGCGTTTCGGCCGGCTTTGAACTAATTATGAGCGACTGGTCTGCCCGGCCCTTTCTCTTGGGGCCGGCTACCGCGACAAGACCCGGGGCGTGGCAAGGCTGCCATCCTCGGGGCCGTGCCCGGCGCGAAGCTTCGGCTCGATCCGCGTCGCAAGCGGTGTCCGTGCCTCCTCGTCCAAGCACCAGGAAGGGCAGAAGGAAGACCGTCATGCGGGTTCGCGAGGACTATCGGGCACTGAGCGGTCCGGAGAAGGCGGCGATCCTCCTGATGTCGCTCGGCGACGAGCACGCCTCCAAGATGTTCGCGCTGATGAGCGACGACGAGATCAAGGAGATCTCGCAGATCATGGCCAACCTCGGCAGCGTCTCGGCCAACGTGGTCGAGCGGTTGTTCGTGGAGTTCGCCGAGCAGCTGTCCTCGACCGGCACCGTGGTCGGCTCGATCGGCTCGACCGAGCGCCTGCTGATGAAGGTGATGGATGCCGACCGCGTCGGCAACATCATGGAGGAGATCCGCGGCCCCGCCGGCCGCACGATGTGGGACAAGCTCGGCAACGTCAACGAGATGGTGCTCGCCAACTATCTCAAGAACGAATACCCGCAGACCGTCGCCGTCGTGCTCACCAAGATCAAGCCGGACCACGCCGCCAAGGTCCTGACCATGCTGCCCGAGAACTTCTCCATGGAAGTCGTCATGCGCATGCTGCGCATGGAGGCGGTGCAGAAGGACGTGCTCTCCGACGTCGAGCGCACGCTGAGAACCGAGTTCATGAGCAACCTCGCGCGCGCGACCCGCCGCGACGCGCACGAGATGATGGCCGAGATCTTCAACAGCCTCGACCGCGCCACCGAGTCCCGCTTCGTCGCCGCGCTGGAAGAGCGCAACAAGGACGCGGCCGAGAAGATCAAGTCGATGATGTTCACCTTCGAGGACCTGAGCCGCCTCGACCCCGGCGGCGTGCAGACGCTGCTCCGGACGCTGGACAAGGCCAAGCTCGGCCTGGCGCTGAAAGGCGCCTCCGAGCCGCTCCGCGATCTGTTCTTCTCCAACATGTCCGAACGCGCCGGCAAGCTCTTGCGCGAGGACATGGCGTCGCTCGGGCCGGTGCGCCTGAAAGAGGTCGAGGAGGCGCAGCAGATCATGGTGCAGACCGCCAAGGACCTCGCCGCCCGCGGCGAGATCGTGCTGTCCGACAACAAGGGCGGCGACGAGCTGGTCTACTGACCGGAGCGACCTCGGCTGCCGGGGGGCCACCTGTCCGGCCTGGAACTGAGACCGACGCGTTTCCGGCGAGCGCTGCCCTAGACGCGGGCGCGGGTCGGCGGGCTTTCGATCCGCGTCCTGTTGTGCACGTCGCTGAAGGCGTTGCCGAGCCGCCCGAGCGCTTCCTCCAGCAAGGGCCGCGGCATGGCGAAGTTGAGCCTCAGCCAACCGGCACCGCCGGGGCCGAACTGGTCTCCGGGACTGGCGAAGATGCGCGCGCGGCGGCTCACGCGCTCCGCCACGTCCTCGGGCGCGAGGCCGGTGCCCGAGAAATCGACCCAGGCGAGATAGGTGGAGTCGAGCGGCATCGGCCGCGCCCCCGGAATCGACTGCCTGAGGCGCGCCTCGAGCAGATCGCGACTGCCGGTGAGATAGACGAGCAGGGCATCGAGCCATGCCTCGCCGGTCCGCCACGCCGCCTCGGTCGCGATCATGCCGAAGCTGTTGTAGGAGCTGAGCCCGCCCGCGGCGATGCGCCGATCGAGCCGATCCTTGAGCTGGGCGTTCGGCGTGACGCAGGCGCCGACATGGGCGCCGGCAAGATTGAACGTCTTGGTGGCGGCGAGGCAGGTGATGATGCGGTCGGCGAAGTCCGGCGCCGCGGCGAGCGCGGGCGTGTGCACGGCACCGCCCAGCAGGAGATCGCAATGGATCTCGTCGGACACCAGGATCAGGTCGTGGCTGGCGCAGAAGGCGGCGAGCGCCCGGGTCTCGTCGCCGGTCCAGACCGTGCCGCCGGGATTATGGGGATTGCAGTAGAACACCACCTTGGAGCGCGGGCTGAGACGGGCCTCGAGCGCCGCCAGATCCATGCGGTAGCGGCCGTCGGTCTCGATCAGCCGGGCGTCGAGGATGCGCCGGTCGTTCGCCAGGATGATCTTCCGGAAGGCATGATAGGCGGGCGGAAACACCACCACTTCGTCGCCGGGCTCCGTGATCGCCTGCAAGATCAGCCCGAGGCCCGAGACGATGCCCGGTGTCTGGGAAACCCAGCCCGGGTCCAGGGTCAGGCGGTGCCGGCGCTGCATCCACTCGACCAGTGCCGAGGCCCAGCTGCCGGTATCGGCGTAGTAGCCGTGGGTCGCGCGCTTCACCTCCTCCATAAGGGCTTCGGTGACCCCGGGAGGCGCTGCGAAGTCCATGTCGGCCACCCACATCGGCAGCGCATCCGGCGCCTCAATACCCGACAGCTTGGCGATCATGTCCCATTTGGCCGAGTGCGTGCCCCGGCGCTCGATGACGCGATCAAAGTCGAACATTCGGCAGGATCTCCACTATGCGGATTCAGCTTTCATCGAGCCAGGATGACCGAGCGGCCCTCGTCGCAAAGCTCGGTGCCGAAGGGCCGTGAAAGCTCGGCGAAACGGTCGAGGATCGCGCGTCCGTCCTCCGGCCCGGCGAGGCGTGGACGCCCGCGGCGGTGGCGCGCGTCCTTCCAGCCGAGAGAAATCGGCGTCAGCTCGATCGAACGCAAGGTCTTTTCCCCGTTCGCGCCGCTTTCATAGCGGAGCGTGGGCACGATCGACTCCCAATAGCGCCGGTCGGCCGGGAAGCCCACCTGGTCGGCTTGCGTGCGCTTCTGGTAGACCTGCCCCGGCGTCAGGTCGGGATCGGCGCGGAAGCGCTCGTAGCCGTCGGCCGGGATCTTGGCGACGAGCTCGTTCTGGCCGATGAAGTTGCCGAGGCTGTAGAAGATCGGTTTGCCCTTGTAGAGCTCCAGCCCGCGCAGCAGATGCGGTCCGTGGCCGGCCACGAGGTCGGCGCCTGCATCGATCATCTCGCGAGCGAAGGCGCCGATGAACTCGGCCGGCACCTCCTTGTCTCCCAGCTGCTCATGCGCATGCAGGCTCACGAGCACGAGGTCGGAGAGGCCGCGCGCCTCCTCGACCCAGCGCTTGATGGCAGCGACGTCCTTGGCGTTGGACGTCGTGCGCACCTGCGCCCGGTTGGCGGACCTGAACTTGAGATCGCCTAAGGGGAAGAGCGACGGGTCGGCGAGCGGGAACGCGCCGCCCGCCTTGATCCTCTGCTGGCGGTCGGCCTCGATGCCGGTTGCCTCGGCGATCTCGCGCACTGCGGCAAACTGCTGCTCGGTGATTTCGTGCACCGTCTCGACATGCAGCGGGTTCAGCCCCGGACGTCCCGGAAGGTCGGGCCTCTGCGCGCCCGCCTCGTTGCCTTTGGCGAAGGTCGAGCAGCAGGAGATCATCGCGACGGTGCCGGCCGGCGACGTGCGATAGCAGGGCCGCCGGGCATCCTCGAGAGTGCGGCCGACGCCCGCGAACGAGAGCCCGCGCGCCTCCAGCGCCTCGATCGTGTGCACGAGACCCGAGATCGAATAGTCGAGCGCGTGGTTCGTGGCGGCGGCGAAGAGGTCGAAGCCTGCCGCCGCCAGCTCGTCCAGCACCCAGGCCGGCGCGCCGAAATGCGAGCCGCCGCTCTCCAGCGCGGGATCGCCGCGATAGTCGTTGGCGAGCACTTCGAGATTGGTGAAGGCGATGTCGGCGGCGCGGACCTTGTCGAACAGCGGCTTGAGCTCGGCGTCGTCACGGCTGTTCAGCCGGCGCTGCAGAATTGAATCGCCGGACAGGAGGAGGGTCAGACTCATGCGGCGGACTATGCCGAGGCGCAAATTATGAAGTCAACCGAGCTTGCGGGCGTTGCAAGCGAACGGGGCCGGCGCTGTCCGCTACGGGCCAAGACACTCCCCGCTGGGGACGCGCGCGTTCGGCCGGGCCTAGCCGGAAGCAGCCTATCGCCGAAGCTTTCCAGCTTCCGTATTGACGTTTGGCAGAGCTGACCGTCGCATCGGGGAGGGGCGGCTGTCGAGGGGATAGGGGCCGGGTGATCCGACGAACGGCTGCACCAGCATCCGGTCCAGGCGGAGCTGCGAGGGGTCCCGGAAGTCATCGAGCCCGATGGTCATGCCTTCGTGCCCGGCGGCCGGGGCGGCGCGGTAGGTGCCGAAGAGGCGGTCCCACCAGGGCAGGTTGAAGCCGAAATTGCTGTTGGTCTCGCTGGGGACGACGGAATGGTGGACGCGGTGCATGTCAGGGGTCACGACGATCCAGCGCAGGACGCGATCCAGCGCCGGCGGCAGGCCGACGTTGCCGTGGTTGAACATGGCCGTCGCGTTGAGCACGATCTCGAACATGACGACGGCGACCGCCGGCGCGCCGATGGCGGCGACGACGCCGAGCTTGATCCCGGTCGAGATCAGGATCTCCAGCGGATGGAAACGGGCGCCCGTCGTCACGTCGAAGTCCAGGTCGGCGTGGTGCATCCGGTGCAGCCGCCAGAGCGCCGGCACCGCGTGGAACAGCGCATGCTGAAGATAGATGGCGAGGTCGAGAAGGACGATCGCGGCGAGGAGTCCGATCCAGCCCGGCAACGCCATGTTGTTGAGGAGGCCCCAGCCGCGCTCCTCGCCGAGCGCGGCGATGCCGACTGCCGCCACCGGAACCAGGGCGCGCATCAGCGCGGTGTTCAGCACGACGATGCCGAGGTTGCTCGGCCAGCGCGCCCAGCGCGAGACCGCCCGCTGCCGCCGCGGCGCCAGGGCTTCCCACGACGCCATCCCGGCAAGAACGGCTGCGAACGCGCCCAGGCGCAGCCACGGCTCGTATTGAAGGATGATGTCGGGCATCTGTGATCCGCCGGACCCTTGACGCAGGGTCGAGAAGGCTTACATTCAACAAATCTATTGAATGAAGTAATGAGAGCCTACCGCCATGTCAAGCCCAGGCCCGAAGCAGCGTCTGTATGTCCAGTTCGCGGAGATCGCGAAGGCGCTGGCTCACCCGCACCGGCTCGAGATCCTCGAGCTGCTGGCGCAGGGAGAGAGAAATGTGGAGGCGCTTGCGGAGCGGTCCCGGCTGTCGGTGGCCAATGCCTCCCAGCATCTCCGTCAGATGCGGCGGGCCGGTCTGCTGACGTCCCGCCGCGAGGGCAAGCACGTCTTCTACGGCCTCGGCGACGGATCCGTGCTCGCCCTCGTCGCCGCCTTGCATCGCGTCGGCGAGCGGAACCGGGCGGAGGTTCGCGACGTCCTCGGCAGCTATTTCCACGAGCGCGACGCGATGGAGCCGGTCTCCCGCAAGGAGCTGACGAGGCGGCTGAAGGACGGGCTGGCCACGGTCCTGGACGTGCGGCCGAACGACGAGTTCGGCGCCGGGCACCTGCCCGAGGCGATCAACATTCCGCTCGGCGAGCTCGGGCGACGCTTGCGCGAGCTGCCGAAGAACAAGGAGGTCGTCGCCTACTGCCGCGGTCCCTACTGCGTGCTCGCCTTCGAGGCCGTCGCGCTGCTGCGCAAGCGCGGCTACACCGTGCGCCGGCTGGAAGACGGGTTTCCGGAATGGAAGGCGGCCGGGCTGCCGGTCGCGTGAGGCCGATCGTCGAGCGCCTTCCGAAAAAATCAATGCGTTGTGAGCGTCTGCAGGTGAGGCCGATGGCGAACCCGGCGGGTGAATCCGAGAACGCGCCTTTGCGGCTTGACTTCGACCGCCGCCTGAAGCTCGAGTTTCATGGCTCCAGGATCACCACCGACGCTGGATTGCTCGCCTACCGCGAGCTCGATGACGCGCTCGGGTTGACGGACATGGTTGGCGATGAACTCGTTGACCCACGCACCGGCAAGAACGGCCAGCACGGGTTGACGGGCTTGTTTCGCCAATCCGTCTTCGGCCGCCTCGGTGGCTATGAGGACGTGAACGACGCCGACCGCCTGGGACGTGATCCGGCGATGCGTTGGATTGTCGGCGGTCGTGCCGTGGCGAAAGCTGCGGCATCTACCAGCCAGATGGGGCGCTTCGAGACGGAGTTCCTTGCCGTCGAGGAAAACCTCGGCGCGCTGGCCGATCTATCCGGGCGATGGATCGACCGGGTGCAGGCGCGGCATCCGCCGAAGGCAATCGTGCTGGACATGGACTCCAGCGTCAGCCCGACCCATGGCGATCAGGAAGGCTCGGCCTACAACGGTCACTTCGCCTGCACCTGTTATCATCCGCTGTTCGTGTTCAACCAGTTCGACGATCTGGAGCGGTGCGTGCTTCGACCAGGCAACGTCCACAGCGCCGACGGATGGCGCGGCGTTCTGGAGCCGGTCGTCGCCCGATACCGGACCAGTGAATTGCGGCGCTACTTCCGCGGCGATGCCGCCTTTGCCGCGCCGGACATCTACGAATTTCTGGAGGCCGAGGGCTA
>CAMBVS010000065.1 GCA_945871425.1 Rhizobium sp. Q54
GCAGGCGGCCATCGTCAAGGCCGGCAAGGAAGCCGGCGCCTATGGCCGCAAGGTGGAATCCTCGGAGGACACCCAGAAGCTCGACGCGCTGGAGAAGGCCGGCAAGCTGAAGCGGATTCCGTTCGCCGACCGTGACGCCATGAAGAAGCTGGTCGATCCGGTGATGGCGCAATACGCCAAGGAGATCGAGGCCGACCGGATCTTCGCCGCCATCGTCAATCTGAAATAGCCATCCTCGTCGACGCCGCGGTCGGTCCTCACCGGCCGCGGCTTCCATCTCCTCTGACATGCGGGGACTCATGACCGGAGTGCCGATCCGCCGCGGCAGCCCGTGGCGCCGCCTGATGGCCGCCTACCATCGGCTGCTGTCGCGTCTCCTCGTCTTCTCGGTGGCGATCCTCGTCCTTCCGGTCGCGCTGCAGATCTTCTCGCGCTTCACCCATCTGATCCCGCACTACATCTGGACCGAGGAGATGGCGCGGTTCCTGTTCATCTGGACGATCATGATCGGCGCCATGATCGGCGTGCGCGAGCGTGGCCACTTCGAGGTCGACCTGTGGCCGCGCCTGGGCGCGAAGGCCGAGGCAGGCGTGCGCCTCCTGGTCGCCGGCGCCATGCTCGCCTTCGCCATGGTGTTCGTGTGGTCGGGGATCGAGTTCACCCGCTTCGCCTGGTTCCGCACCTCGGAACTGGCCGATCTGCCGCTCTGGCTGATCCACATCGCCTGGCCGATCACCGGCATCACCAGCGTGCTTTTCATCGCCGAGCAGATGTACGACAGCCTTCGCGTCCTGTTCGGGAGAGCGGCATGACCGGCGCGGTGCTCAGCCCGGGCGAGGCCGCGGCGATCCTGTTCGGGATCTTCTTCCTGCTGTTGGCGCTGCGCGTGCCGGTCGCCTTCTCGCTCGGGCTCGCCTGCCTGCCGATCCTTTTCATCGAGCCTCGTCTCTCGGCAATGATGTTGGTCCAGGAGACCTTCAACGCCTACAACTCGTTCATCCTGCTGGCGGTGCCGTTCTTCCTGCTCACCGCAAACCTGATGAACGTCGGCGGCATCACCGATCGCCTGATGCGGCTCTCGCGCACCATGGTCGGGCATTTTCCGGGCGGGCTCGCCCAGATAAATGTCGTGCTGTCGATCTTCTTCGCCGGCATCTCCGGATCGTCGACCGCCGACGCCGCGAGCCAATCGAAGATCTTCATCGAGGCCCAGCGCAAGGAGGGCTACGACGACAGCTTCTCGGTGGCGATCACCGCCGTCTCGGCGGTGCTGGCGGTCATCATCCCACCCTCGATCCTGATGATCGGCTGGGGCGGCGTGCTGACCGTGTCGATCGGTGCGCTGTTCCTCGCCGGAATCGTGCCCGGCCTGCTGATCGGCTTCGTCCAGATGGCGACGGTCCACGCCTATGCCAAGCACCGGGGGTATCCGACCTACCCGCGCTCGACCTGGCGCGAACTCGTCGTCGCCTTGAGCATCTCGATCCCGGCGCTGATGACGCCGATGATCATCGTCGGCGGCAAGATCTTCGGCTGGTTCACCGCGACCGAGTCAGCCTGCATCGCCGTGCTCTACGCGGCCGTTCTCTCGCTCATCGTCTACCGCGAGATGGACCTAAAGGGGCTGAAGGAGGCCCTGCTCGACACCGGCAAGCTGGCCGGCGTGGCCCTCTTCTGCGTCGGCACCGCCAGCGCCTTCGGCTGGCTGCTGGCCTACTACCAGATCCCGAAGGCGATCCTCGCCGGCGTCGGCGCCTGGGACATGGGGCTGACCACGACCGGCTTCTTCATCGCCGGTGTGTTCCTGGTGGTCGGATGCTTTCTCGACGCCATCCAGGCGATCATCATCGTCGGCAGCATCCTGCAGCCGCTGGCCAAGGCGGTTGCCATGGACCCCGTCCACTTCGCCATGATCGGCATCGTGTCGCTGGCCTTCGGGCTGGTGACGCCGCCTTACGGGCTCTGCCTGATGATCGCCTGCTCGATCGCCGGCATCCGCATGATCGACGCCCTCAAGGATACGTTCATCATGCTGCTGCCGATGCTGGGCGTGCTCGCGCTGGTGATCCTGTGGCCGGCGGTCACGCTCTTCCTGCCGTCTCTGATCTCACCCGAGTTCCTGAGGTGAGCGGCCGTCGCCGGCGCGCTGGATCACCTCGAGCACGGTCAGCGTCCGCTCTTCGTCCGCGCGTGTCTGCCAGCGGATCGACTGGCCGACCTTGAGGCCGATCAGCGCCGCGCCGACGGGCGTCAGCACCGAGAGCCGGCCCTTTTCCATGTCGGCTTCCTCCGGATAGACCAGCGTCACGTCGTGGCGCTCGCCCTGGTCATCCTCGAAGATCACCCGGGCGCCCATGGTAACCACATCGGCGGCGACCGCGCCCGTCGGCACGACCCGGGCCCGCTCCAGCTCCTGGCCGAGATAGGCTGCAATCTCAGGGAGCTTGTATTCAGCAATGCTCGCCAATTGATCGAGCCGGCTGAAGTCGGCGGCGCCGAGCGTGATCGCGGGAAGGGTGGTGTTGGGGGTCATCGTCGCCTCCGAACGGGATGCGTGGCACCGCTCCTGCGAGCGGATCTGGCCTCAGGGGGAAAGGAAGAAGCAGCCCCGGCAATCCGGGCGCACCGAGGGGATCAGGCGGCCGGTGCCGGGGCTAGTACGCCCATTGGGGCGCGGCCCATTCGCGCGAGTTCAGCCATCTGCATTTTGCGCGGGGGACGGGCCATGGCGAGGATATGGGGGCGGCTTTCGGGATTTCAACCGGCCGACGAGAGGGGCCGGGCCCGGCCGGGAATCGCCCCGCGGGCGAGCTTGTCGGCGCGCTCGTTCTCCGGATGGCCGGAATGGCCACGCACCCAGACCCATTGGACGTCGTGGAGAGCCGCCGCGGCATCCAGGCGCTGCCAGAGGTCGACGTTCTTGACCGGCTTCCTGTCGGCGGTCTTCCAGCCGCGCGCCTTCCACTTCGGCAGCCAGGCGGTGATGCCGTCCCGGACATACTGACTGTCCGTATAGATCCGCACCTTCACCGGCCGGGTCAGCGTTTCCAGCGCCTGGATCGCCGCCATCATCTCCATCCGGTTGTTGGTGGTCGCCGCCTCGCCACCCGAAAGCTCACGCTCGGCCCCGCCATAGCGGAGCAGCGCGCCCCAGCCGCCCGGCCCCGGATTTCCGGAGCAGGCGCCATCGGTGAAGATCTCGACCGGAGCTCTTGCCTCGGCGCTCATGCCGGATCGAGGCCGTAGCCCTGGAGGCCGCCGACCCGCTGGTGGAACTGCAGCTTGGCCCAGTATTCGAGCGGATCCTTGGGCTTCACCAGCGCCCCTTCCGGATGATTGAGCCAGTCGTAGAGGCGGGTGAGGAGGAAGCGCAGCGCCGACCCCCGGCATAGCACCGGCAGCGCCGCCGTCTCGGCCGCAGACAGCGGCCGCAGCCGCTGATAGGCCGACACCAGAAGCCGCGCCTTGGTGACGTTGAAGGCATGGTCGGGCTCGAAGCACCAGGCGTTCAGGCAGATCGCCAAGTCGTAGACGAGATAGTCGTTGCAGGCGAAATAGAAGTCGATGAGGCCGGAGACCTTGTCGTCGAGGAAGAAGACGTTGTCGGGGAAGAGATCGGCATGGATCACGCCTTCCGGCAGGCCCTTGGGCCAGGCGCCCTCGAGGAAGGCGAGCTCGGCCTTGATGCCGGCGCCGAGCCCGGACTTGACCTCGTCGGCCCTGGCCTCGCAGGCGGCGACGAGCGAGCGCCAACCCGAGATCGACAGCGCGTTGGGCCGCCGCATCGTGAAGCCTTCCTGGGCCTGGTGCAGACGGGCCAGCGCGTCGCCGAGGCCGGTGCAATGCGCCGGCAATATCCGCCGCGGCCACAACCCCTCGAGGAAGGAGACGATCGCCGCCGGCCGGCCGTTGAGGCGCCGGAGCGCCTGCCCGTCGCGGGCGCGGATCGGCGTCGGGCAGCTGAGATCATGGGCGGCCAGATGCTCCATCAATCCCACGAAGAACGGCAGGTCCTGAGGCGCCACCCGCTTCTCGTAGAGAGTGAGGATGTAGCTCGCCTTCGTGGTGCGGACGTGGAAGTTCGAGTTCTCGACGCCCTCGGCGATGCCGGAAAAGCTGACTACATGGCCGATGTCGTAGTCGGAAACGAAGCGCTCGAGATCCTCGTCGCTGACCTGGGTGTAGACCGCCATGCGCTTCGGGTCTCAGGCCACGAGCTGGCGCGGCAGGCGGAAGGTGATGTCCTCCTCGGCCACCGTGACCTCCTCGATCGCGACCCGGCGGCGGGCGCGGAGCGCTTCTATCAGCTCCTCGACCAGCAGCTCCGGCGCCGAGGCCCCGGCGCTGATGCCGAGCCTGGCCACGCCGTCGAGCCAGGACCAGTCGAGCTCGGAGGCCCGCTGCAGCAGCTGCGACTTGCAACCGGCTGCCTCGGCGACCTCGACCAGACGACGCGAGTTCGACGAGTTTGGCGCACCGATTACGAGGACCGCGTCGGCCTTCGGCGCGATCGCCTTGACTGCCGACTGGCGGTTGGTGGTGGCGTAGCAGATGTCCTCGCGCTTCGGGCCGATGATGGCCGGGAAGCGGCGCTTCAGGATCTCGACGATGCCGGCGGTCTCGTCGACCGACAACGTCGTCTGCGTGGTGTAGGCGAGCCGGTCGGGTGTCGGCACGGCAACGCTCTCGGCGTCGGCGACGGTCTGCACCAGCGTCATGGTGCCGTCGGGAAGCTGGCCCAGCGTGCCGACCACTTCCGGATGCCCGGCGTGACCGATGAGCACGACGTGGCGGCCGTCGCGATGCTGGCGCTCGGCCTCGTTGTGCACCTTGGTCACCAAGGGGCAGGTCGCGTCGACCGAGACGAGCCGGCGCCGGCCAGCCTCCGCCGGAACCGCCTTCGGCACGCCATGGGCGGAGAAAACCACCGGCGCGCCGTCCGGCACCTGGTCGAGCTCGTCGACGAAGACCGCGCCCTTGGCCTCGAGCGACTCGACGACGAAACGGTTGTGGACGATCTCGTGGCGCACGTAGACGGGCCTCCCGTACTTCGAGAGGCAGGCCTCGACGATCTGGATCGCCCGGTCGACGCCGGCGCAGAAGCCGCGCGGACTGGCGAGAAGGACGGTCAGGGGTGCGAGTTCGGGCGTCGGGGTCACGGCGCTTTCCGGACGGGCTCGCGGCCTTGTGCCGGCCGAGCCCCTTAACTAAAGTCGCGGCGACCCTAATACACGGCGAGAGCCGAAGGAAGCGCGTTCATGGCCGATGCGATCCCTGCCCAGAAGGCGCCCTATCCAGT
The DNA here is from genome assembly GCA_945871425.1 of Rhizobium sp. Q54. GTDB lineage: Bacteria > Pseudomonadota > Alphaproteobacteria > SHVZ01 > SHVZ01 > SHVZ01. The sequence continues at coordinate 5,300 of CAMBVS010000065.1, forward strand.
CGCCGTCGAGGCGGGAAAAGTCTATTTCTGGTGCGCCTGCGGCCGGTCGAAGACGCAGCCCTTCTGCGACGGCAGCCACAAGGATACCGGCATCACGCCGCATCAGTACCGGGCCGAGAAGACCGGCCAGGTGTTCTTCTGCGGCTGCAAGGCCTCCGCCAACAAGCCGCTGTGCGACGGCTCGCACAACCGCCTGTGACCAATCCGATCCGCGCTCTCGGCGCCATCCTTCTCCTGGCGCTGGCCGCCTGCACATCGACGCAGCCGCCGCCGGCGGGTGGCTGCCCCAAGGTCGCCGTGCTCAGCGAGCTGGCCGAGCTCGTTCGCTTCCGGCCCGGTGCCGGACGCGACCTCACGGATGTCGAGCTCCAGGTCAAGTTCAGCACGCTCGCCTCCGGCTGCAGATACGACAAGCAGTCGGTCGAAGCCGAGATCGACATCGAGGTCGAGGCCGGGCGCGGGCCGGCCATGGGCCAGAGCAAAGCGACCTTCCAGTATTTCGCCGCGGTCACCAACCCGGCCGGCGAGATCGTGGCCAAGGAGACCTTCGACGCGATGGTCGAGTTCAAGGGAAACACCACGAGGCTCGTCGTCGCCGACCAGCTGACGCCGCGCATCCCGCTGGCCGACCGCAATTCCGGCCCGAACTGGGGCATTCTTCTCGGCCTGCAGCTCACCGACGAGCAGCGGGAGTGGATCCGGCAGCGACGCTCGCGCTGACCGCCGCAACGTGAGGACGCCATGCGCATCCTGATCGTCAATCCCAACACCACCGCGTCGATGACCGCGACGATCGATCACGCAGCGCGGTCGGTCGCCGCGCCCGGGACCGAGATCGTCACCCTCAATCCGGACAAGGGCCCGGTCTCGATCGAGAGCCAGTACGACTCGGCCTATTGCGTGCCCGGTATGCTGGAGCTGATCCGCGCCGGCGAAGCCTCGGGATTCGACGGCTATGTCGTCGCCTGCTTCCGCGATCCCGGGCTGGAAGCCGCACGCGAGATCGTGACCGGCCCGGTGGTCGGCATCGCCGAGGCGGCGATGCATGCGGCGAGCCTGATCGCCAGCGGCTTCACCATCGTCTCGACGCTGCCGCGCTCGGTGCCGGTCCAATACGCTCTCGCACGCAAATACGGCTTCGAGCGGCACCTGAAGAAGGTCCGGGCCGCCGGCATTCCGGTGCTGGAGCTCGAGGACCCGCATTCGGGCGCAGCCGACAAGATCAAGGCGGTGGTCGAGACGGCGATCGCCGAGGACGGCGCCGAAGCGATCCTGCTGGGATGCGCCGGCATGGTGGATCTCGCTCGCCGCCTCACCCGAGAGACCGGCGTCCCCGTGCTCGACGGCGTGACTGCCGCGGTCAAGATGGTCGAAGCGTTGGTCGGTCTCGGCCTCAAGACCAGCAAGGCCTGCGCCTACGACCAGCCGAGGGCCAAGCCCTATACCGGCATCTTCGCGGCGGCGGCGCCGGGAACCAAGCCGGCGAAGGCGGCGGAGTAGCGCCGGCTTCGCGCCATGCGGCGCCCGGCTCTCCTTCTTCTCGCGTTGATCCTCGCCGCGCCCGGCGAAACCCTGAGGGGAACCGTCGTCGACGCCGCCGGCCAGCCGGTCGACGGGGCCCGCGTCCGGCTTCGCGCATCCCAGACCGTCGTCCTCACTACGCCTGACGGCCGCTTCGCGCTTGCCGACCCTGCGGCAGCCCCCGGAGGCGAAATCACCGCGGCTCGCGCGGGCCACATCATCGGCGGCGTGACGATCAAGGATACGGTCTTCGACTATCGGATCCAGCTTCCGGCGATCCCCGCCGGCGACGATGCGACGTATCCCTGGGTCACCGCCTTTCCTGATGACGACCAGGCGCCCGGGACCGACTTCGGCCGCGAGCCCTGCGGTGCCTGCCACCGTCGCATCCTCGCCGAGTGGCAGGAATCGGCACACGCCCGCGCGGCGGCCAATCGACGGTTCCTCGCCTTTTTCGACGGAGAGAACCGCGTCTCCTTCAAGCACGGCAACCCGGAGGCGGACGGCGGCTGCGCCACCTGTCATGTGCCGATGGCCTCGGGCAACCATCCTCGCCAGGCGACCGGCGTCGCCGGTGAAGGTGTCGGCTGCGACTTCTGCCACAAGATCGCCGAGGCCCGCCCGGGCGAAGGCGCGGCGACGGGTGTGCGCGCAGTCGAGCTTCGCCGCCCGCCCTTCGGCCGCCAGATAATCTTCGGCCCCTTCGACGACGTGCCGCGCGGACGCGACGCCTTCGCGCAGGTCTTCGCCGAGAGCCGCTACTGCGCCGCCTGCCACCAGGCCCGCGTCGGCGGCATCGCCGTCTACTCGGAGTTCGAGGAATGGCAGGCGAGCCGCTTCGCCGGCGACGGCATCACCTGCCAGTCCTGCCACATGCGGAGCGACGGCCGGGCGACGACGATGAGCGACCTCGGGCCCGGCCGCATCCGGCGCGAGCCGAGGACACTCTCGAGTCATCGCTTTCACGACACCCTCTCGCCCGGCTTCCTTGCCGATGCCATCGGCCTCACCGTGACCGCGCGGGCCGACGGCGACGCCATCATCGTCGAGGCGGAGGTGGCCAACCGCGGTGTCGGCCACCATTTCCCGGCCGGATCGCCGATGCGGCACATGCTGCTCGTGGTTTCGGCCGAGGCCGACGACGCGGCACTGCCGATGACCGAGGGGCCGACGCTACCGGCCTGGAGCGGAGCGTCGCTCGAAGGGCGCCCGGGACGGGCCTTCGCCAAGCTGCTGGCCGATGGCGAGCGACGTCAACCCAGCCCGCCCTGGCGTGCAGCAACGTTGGCGAGCGACACGCGCATCGCCGCTGGCGGCCGCGACCGCTCGACCTATCGCTTTCGGCACGATCGCCCGGGGCCGGCCAAGGTGAGCGCCCGGCTACTGATACGCCGGACCTTCCCGGAATGGGCCGAAGCTGCAGACCTGGATACCGCGGAGATCGTTGCCGCGCGCGCGAGCGTCGTGGTTCAACGCTAGGCGAGCGGCCCTCCGAATGCCGAGGGCGGCAAGCGCGGCCGGGAGCCGTCACTCGCCGCGCCGGCCGAACAGCATGGTGATGTTGATGCGCCGGTTCTCGTAGCCCGGCTTGAAACTGAGCGGCGCCGTCGCATGGAACAGATCAGAGTTGAATATCACCGCGCGGTTCTGACGGTAGGGCACGTTGACCGGCGTCGTCCCGTGTTCGTCGAGGAACCGCCACATCCGGTCGCGGTCGAGATTCATGTCCTTGAAGCTCCATTTCAGTGGAACCTCGATCGGATAGACCAACAATCCGCCGCCCTCGACGTCGAGGTTCGACTCGTCCGGCGTGATCCAGAAGTTGACGTTCACCGCGGCGTCGTCCCCGTGAATGCCGATGCCCTGCAGCTCCGCCTCGTATTTATAGGCCCACATCTGCCGGAGGCGGTGATCCTTGAAGACCTCCGGGAGGGCGCGGCGGAGCTCCCCGCAGATCTGGAACAAGAGCGGCGAAACGAAACCATCGTTCGCATAGGCGCCGAGATAACCCCGAGCGATCCTGTCCGATTGAAAGTTGTGAGAGACGTCGTTCCAAATCGTCGCCTCCAGGCAGAAGCGGCGCAAGGCCGCAAGAGCGTCGGAGCAGAGGAAGTCGTCCACCCAGCTGATCCCCGGCGGCCTCGCGTATTGCTGCGCCGCCGCCACCCGGTCGAACGACCCGAGCGCCGAACCGGAAATGGGCGGAGGCGGATCCCACACGACCACGCGCCCATAGGCATCGCCGATCGCTTCCCATTGTCGCGCCGTTAACTGGGCGTTGGGCGCCGACCCATGCGTCGCGAGGAACTCTGCCAGGACCTGCTGATACGCAGCGACGAGCCGCTCGGCCCCAGGCGGCAGACGGTCCCTTTCGCCAAGGTATGCAAGTTGCTCGACGTCGTGGCGGAGCTTGACGGTGTTGGTCACCGCCGAGATCGAAGCGCGAGAAACCACCGGGTCGCCGCGTCCCGGCCACCATCTGGTGGGCCGGCGAAGCTCTAGCGCCTGGCGGAATGCCTCCATGGCCGCCTCGTTGCGCTCGGCTGCGAGGCAAACTTGGCCGAGCCCCGTCCGTGGTTCCGCCCAGGACGGCGCCAGCCGGATCGCCTCGCGATAGGCGGCCTCCGCCTCGACGAGTTCTCCGGTCTCGAACAGGGCGTTTCCGAGATTGTGCCATGCGTCGGCCAATCCCGGCGCTAGGCGAACCGCCACGCGTCCGTGAACAGCCGCGGCAGCGGTATCCCCGGTCTCCAGCAAGGCGGTACAGAGCGAGCTGTGCCAAGCCCCGTTACCCGGCTCGAGCCGGACTGCCTCGCGGGCCTGCACCACCGCCTCGGCCGACCGCGACGTGCTTCGCAAGGCCAGAGCCAGATTGGCACGGAAGCTGGCGACTTCGGGGGCAAGCGACGTCGCCTCCGTCAACTTCTCGACCGCGGAGTCGTAGTCGGCCGAGCCGGCAAGGATGATTCCCAGCGCATTGAGCGCCGCCGGGTGATGCGGCCGGCGCTTGAGCGCAGCTTCCGCCAGGCCGCGTGCCTCGGTCAGCGCTCCCGCGCCGTAGCGCTGTGCCGCCTGCGCGACCAGTCGATCGGCCACAGGGTCAGGGCGGGCCGCCTCGCGGCGGCGGCGGCGCAGGTCGCGATCCCTTCCGAGCTTCATCCCGCAAACCTAACCCAGGCAGCACGCCCGGCGGCCCTGCTATTTCGGCCCGTGACCGGGGAAGCCGGCAGGGCCGTAGCTGGCGGCATCGATGGTCAGCATCACCGAGCCCTCCGGCGGCTTGGCGCCGAACCAGGCCTGATAGATACCGGCCAGCGCACCGTCGCGCTTCATGTCCTCGACGATGAGCTCGACACGGTTGCGGAAAGCGACGTCGTCCTGGCGGAAAGCGAAGGCGACCACCCGGCCGGTCAGCACGGTGAAGCCGTTCCGCACCAGCTTCACCTGCTTCACGGCCTGCAGCGCCAGGGGAAGATCGAGGATCGCGGCATAGACCTTCCGGTCGACCACCACGTAGGGTGCGTCGGCGGCGCGATCGAGTTTCTGCACCTCGAAGCCGAGCTTGCCTGCATTCTCGGCGGCCCAGCCGTCCGCGGCGCTGCCGCGCACGACCGCGACGGTCTTGCCTTTCAGCTCGTCCAGAGACTTGAGGTCCGCATCGTCGGAATGCACCAGCACGCCGAGTCCCATCGACATGTAGGGCTCGGTGAACAGCATCTGCTGCGCCCGCTCCTGGCTGACGACGATGGGAGCGGCGATGAACTCGTAGCGCTTGGCATTGAGGCCGGGAAAGAGGCCGGCGACGGGCGTCTCGATCATGTCGACGCCTGGACGCCCGAGGCGCTTGGCCATTTCCCACGCGACGTCGACGGAGAACCCGGCGATCGTGCCATCGGGGCGGCGGAAGGCGAAGGGCGGGAAGGTCAGGTCGGATCCCACCGTCAGCGGCCGGAAGGCGCCGGGTTCGGCGGTCGGCGCACCGGCGGCGGCCTGGGCTCGCGCGTCCGCCGCCCCGACCGTCAGGGCCAGAGCCAGAAGCAGCACGGAGCGGACGATCCTCACAACTCGACTCCTTCACGTCCCCGGCCGATCGATACACCGGCAAGGTGACGGTTCGATGGCTTTACTCCGGCGGCGGGACGGCCCCGGCCCGGGCGGTGATCACGCCGTAATGCTCGATCCGGCGATGACGGGCGAAGTTGAAGATGGTCTCCCTGCCCATGCGCGCCAGGTCGAGATCGCAATCGAAGGTGATCAGCTCGTCTGCGACCGTGGACGCCCTCGCCACCACCTCGCCCGAGGGCTGCACAATGCAGGTGCCCCCGATCATTCCGACACCCTCCTCGACCCCGGCCTTGGCCACGGCCACCACCCAGGTGGAATTCTGGTAGGCGCCGGCCTGGAGGACGAGGTCGTTGTGGAACAGGCGGAGATGGTTCGGCTCGAAGGCGGCGGCGTTGCGGTCGGGGGTATTGTAGCCCAGCATCACCAGCTCGACGCCCTGAAGTCCCATCACACGGAACGTCTCGGGCCAGCGGCGGTCGTTGCAGATGCACATGCCCATCGCGCCCCCCATGGTCCGCCAGACGGGAAAACCTAAGTCGCCGACCTCGAAGTAGCGCTTCTCCAGGTGCTGCCAGGGCCGCTCCGGCTCGTGCTCGGCATGGCCGGGCAGATGGACCTTCCGGTACTTGCCGACGATGCGGCCGGTGTCGTCGACCAGGATCGAGGCGTTGTAGCGCCGCCCTTCCGGCGTCAGCTCGGCATATCCCAGGTAGAATCCGATGCCGTGGCGGGCCGCCGCCTCGAACAAGGGCCGGGTCTCGGCCGACGGCATCTCGCGCTCGAAGAAGGCGTCGACCTCGGCCTGGTCGGCCATGAACCAGCGCGGGAAGAAGGTGGTGAGCGCCAGCTCCGGGAAAACCACCAGGCGGCAGCCCCGTGCCTTGGCCCGGTCGAGGAGGGCCAGCATGCGCCGGACCACCTGCGAGCGGGGCTCGGCCCGGACGATCGGCCCGAGCTGGGCGGCGCCGACGGCGAGCATCCGGGTCATGGCGTTCCCTCCGCCTGGAACTTGCCCGAGGACGGCTCGAAGCCATGCACCCGCCGGCCGAGCGGCAGCGCCGGCTCCGGCTTGGCGCAGGGCAGGAAGCGACCGCGGCCGGCCTTGTCCGTCACTTTCCCGTCCTCGGCAACGACCTCGCCGCGGGAGAGCACCAGCACCGGCCAGCCCTGAATCTCCCGCCCCTCATAGGGCGTGTAGTCCATGGCGTCGTGCAGGAGATCGACGGTGAGGCGCACCTGCTTCTTCGGATCCCAGATCGCGATGTCGGCATCCGCCCCGACCGCGATGGTGCCCTTCCTCGGATAGAGGCCATAGAGCCGGGCATGATTGGTCGCGGTCAGCGCCACGAACTGGTTGATCGTTATCCGTCCCTTGCCCACGCCCTCGGAGAACAGCAGCGGCAGCCTAGCGCCGATGCCGGGCACGCCGTTGGCGACTTTCTTGAAGGGGGGATTGGCTCCGTGCTTCTTCTTCCCCTCGGGGTCGTCGAAGCGGTAGGGCGCGTGGTCGGAGGAGAAGACCTGGAAGATGCCGCTCTGCAGACCTTCCCAGACAAAGCGCTGGTTGTCGCGGCCCCGCGGCGGCGGCGAGCACATGCATTTGGCGCCCTCGAATCCCGGCTGGTCGAGATCCTCGGCGGAAAGGAAGAGGTATTGCGGGCAGGTCTCGGCATAGACCTTGAGCCCGCGGCCCTGGGCCCAGCGGATCTGCTCGATCGCCTCACGGCCGGAGACATGCACGATCAGCATCGGCACGTCGACGATCTCGGCCAGCGTGATCACCCGGTGGGTCGCCTCGCGCTCGGCCGCCGCCGCATGGGCGACGGCATGGAACTTCGGCGCCGCGTGGCCGGCCGCCAGCAGCCGGTCGGAGAGCCAGGCGATAACGTCGTGGTTCTCGGCATGGACCATGGTCATGGCGCCATGCGCGCGGGCGAGCGCCAGCACGTCCAGCATCTGGCGGTCGTCGAGCTTGAGCGCGTCATAGGTCATGTAGACCTTGAACGAGGTATAGCCCCGCTCGATCAGCGCCGGCAGCTCCTGGCCCATCACCTGCGGGGTGGGATCGGAAACGATCATGTGGAAGGCGTAGTCGACCACCGCCTTCGGGCCGGCGGCCTTGTGATAGTCCTCGACCGCCTCGCGCACGCTCGTGCCACGCTGCTGAGCGGCGAAGGGAATGACGGTGGTGGTGCCGCCGGCCGCGGCCGAGCGGGTGCCGGTGTAGAAGTCGTCGGCGGTCATGATCCCGGACGACGAGCGCTGCTCGATATGGACGTGGCTGTCGATGCCGCCGGGAAGCACCAGGAGGCCGCGCGCATCGATGTCGCGAACTCCCTTGAGGTCGCTGCCGATGGCGGCGATCCTGCCGTCCACGATGGCGATGTCGGCGACGAAGGTGTCGGCGGCGGTGGCGATCGTGCCCCCCGTGATCACCAGGTCGTAGGTCACGCCGGCTGGACCTGCTGGGTCCGCTTGTAGACGGCCTCGAGCCGAGCGAGATAGGGCGCGGGACCGGTGCGGGCGGCGGGCGGCGTCACCGGCGGGATCTCGCGGTGGAAGTGGCAGGCGACGAAGTTGCCGTTGCCGAGATCCTCGAACACCGGCTCCTCGATGCGGCAGCGCTCGCGCACATGCGGACAGCGGGTGTGGAAGCGGCAGCCGGATGGCGGGTTGAGCGGGCTCGGCACGTCGCCTTCGAGCAGCAGGCGCTCGCGCGGCGCCGTCGGGTCGGGGACCGGGATCGCCGAGAGCAGGGCCTGGGTATAGGGATGGCGCGGCATCGCGAACATGGTCCGCGTCTCCGCCAGCTCGACGATCTTGCCGAGATACATGACGGCGATGCGGTCGCTGACATGCCTGACCACCGAGAGGTCGTGGGCGATGAAGAGGTATGAGAGGCCGAGGCGCTTCTGCAGGTCCTCGAGCAGGTTCACCACCTGGGCCTGGACCGAGACGTCGAGGGCGGAGACCGGCTCGTCGCAGACGATCAGCTTGGGCTCGACCGCGAGCGCGCGCGCGATGCCGATGCGCTGGCGCTGGCCTCCGGAGAACTCATGCGGATAGCGACGCTCGTGCCAGGCCGAGAGCCCGACCTGCTCCAGGAGCTCGCGCACCCTGGCGCTCCTCTTCTCGCCCTCGGCGAGATTATGGATCTTCAGCGGCTCGCCGATGATCTCGCCGACCGTCATGCGCGGATTCAGCGAAGCATACGGGTCCTGGAAGATGATCTGCATCTCGCGGCGGAGCCGCCGGAGCTGGGACTTGTCGAGGGCGAAGACGTCCTCGCCGTCGAAGCGGACGCTGCCCGAGGTCGGCTCGATCAGGCGCAGGATGACGCGGCCGGTGGTCGACTTGCCGCAGCCGGACTCGCCGACCAAAGACAGCGTCTCGCCGGCCTGGACATCGAAGGAGAGGCCGTCGACGGCACGGACCTTGCCGACGTCGCGGCCGAGGATGAGCCCGCGGGTGACCGGGAAATGCTTGACCAGGCCCCTGACCTCGAGAAGCGCCATGTCATTCGACTCCCGAGGGCAGTGGCGCCCGCCAGCAGGCGGTCAGATGACCCGGCGCGATCTCGATCAGGGGCGGGATCTCCGACCGGCACTTGTCGATCGCGATCGGGCAGCGCGGATTGAACAGGCAGCCGTTCGGCATCGCCTGCGGGTTCGGAACGGTGCCGGGAATGGTGGCGAGCCGCTCCTCCTCGACCCCGAGCTTGGGAATCGAGCCCAGGAGGCCGAGCGTGTAGGGGTGCTGCGGATCGGCGAAGATTGTCCTGACATCGGCCTGCTCGACGATACGCCCGGCATACATGACGACGACGTTGTCGGCCATCTCCGCGACCACGCCCAGCGAATGTGTGATCAGCATGATCGCCGTCCCGGTCTCGTCGCGGATCTTCCGCATCAGGTCCAGGATCTGCGCCTGGATGGTGACGTCGAGGGCGGTCGTGGGCTCGTCGGCGATGAGCAGCTGCGGTTCGCAGGAAAGCGCCATGGCGATCATCACGCGCTGGCGCATGCCGCCGGAGAGCTGGTGCGGGTAGTCGTCGATGCGCTTGTCCGGGCTCGGGATGCGGACCAGGCGCAGCATCTCGCTGGCGCGCTCGCGGGCCTCGGATGCCGAGATGTCGCGATGGAGGCGGATGCCCTCGATGATCTGGTCGCCGACCGTATAGACCGGGTTCAGCGAGGTCATCGGCTCCTGGAAGATCATCGAGATCTTGTTGCCGCGGATATGCCGCATCTCCTCCTGGGTCTTCTCGGTCAGGTCCTCGCCCTCGAACCAGATGGCGCCGCCGGCGATGCGGCCCGGCGGGTTCGGGATCAGACCCATGATCGAGAGCGAGGTGACGCTCTTGCCGCAGCCGCTCTCCCCGACGAGGCCAAGGGTCTCGCCGCGCTTGACCGTGAAGGAGACGCCGTCGCCGGCGCGGAACTCGCGCTCGCCCTTGCCGAAATAGGTGTGGAGGTTCTCGACCCTGAGAAGCGGCTCCGCGCCCCCCGCCTGGTCCGATGTCGTCTGTTCCAATCCCGTCCCCACCCCGTTCACCCGGACACCGGCAGCACCATCGGCGACATCTCGTCGACCGTCCGCTTGGCATAGTCGCGCTCGCGCGCGCCGGCAAGGCCGCGGGCCTGGGCATCGGCCAGCACGGCATGCGCCGCCTCGACGTCGATGGTCGTGACCTTGCCGTCCTTCACCACCTGCTCGCCGTCGACGAAGACATCGCGGATGGCACGGTCGGAGGCCGAGTAGACCAGGCTCCGGAGCGGCTCGCGCACCGGGCGCATGTAGGGATGGGCGAGATCGACCAGCACGAGGTCCGCCTTGGATCCCACGTTCAGCCGGCCGATGTCGTCGCGCTTCAGCGCCTTGGCGCCGCCGACGGTGGCCGCGTTGAAGATTTGCTCGGTCGAGCCGCCGCGGAAGTCGCGCGCCATGACCCGGGCCAAGGTCGCGGCCCAGCGCATCTCGTCGATCATGTTGTGGGGGAAGGTGTCCGTGCCCATGCCGATGTTCACGCCGGCCTTGAGGTAGCGGTCGATGTAGTTCAGCACGATGCCGCGGCGGACGAAGACATTCGGGCAATGCGCGACGGTCACGCCCTTGTCGCCGAGGCGCGCGAGGTCGTTCGAGCCCGGCCAGTGGATCCACGGATGGTCGTTGAGGAAGATGCCATGGCCGATGATCAGGTCGGGGCCGAGCAGGCCGAGCGAGTCGAGGAACTCGATCGGCGTCAGGCCGTGGCGGCGGGTGATCTCCTGGAACTCGACCACGCTCTGCGCTGCATGGATCTGGAACGGCACGCCGAGATCCTTAGCGGCAGCCTTGGCGTCCTGCATCAGCCCGGGCGTGCAGGTGTCGAGCTGGGACGGCGCCAGCATCGCCGAGACCCGGCCGCTGGGGTGCTGGTTGGCTCGCTTCACCAGGTCGACCGCGGCCTCGAGGCCCTTCTTCCCGGCCGGTTCGTCCCAGTGATACGCCACAGTCTTGCCGTCCCCGGTCGACCACGAGGCGGAGCGGAAGGCCGGCGCCAGCACGGCGCGAATGCCGGTCGCCGCCACCTCGTCGGCCCAGTTCGGCCGCGAGGCCGAGATGTCGACATAGGTGGTGACGCCGCTTTTCAGCATCTCGGAGAGAGCCACCTGGGTGGAGGCGGTCGCGGCGTCCGGCGGCAGGCGGAAGATCGGCATGAATTCGTAGAGCGAGCTCATGCCGAGGCGCGGGCTGCCGAGCTCCTCAAGGAGCCCCTTGTTGCCGGGCTCGGACGTCGGATGGGAGTGGATGTCGATCAGGCCCGGCATGACCATCAGGTCGCGGCCGTCGACGGTGCGGTCGGCGACGCCGGCATAGCCCTTGCCGACATGGGTGAGGGCGGATCCCGCGAACGCCACGTCGGCGTCCTTCAGATAAACATGGCGCTTCTGCGCACGGTCCCAGGCGACGACCCAGGCGGCGTTCTTGACGACGGTCGTTCCCATGCGCGGTCCCTAAGCCGAGACGGAGCGCAGCAGCGAGCCACGCCCCGATCGTTGCCTCCCCCTCGGCCCTGTTTTCAGGGCTTCGCCAGGTTGGGGTGACGCTACCACAGGCACGGGCCTCGGCAATCCCTCCGCCGAGGCGTTCACGTAGCGGCTGGGCGCCGCCCCCAGCACGCGGCGGAACATGGCGGTGAAGGCGCTGGCGCTGTCGTAGCCGAGCGCGGCGGAGACCTCGGCGATCGAGCGGCCCTGGGCCAGCCGCGCCAGGGCCTCGGCGAGGCGCGCCTGCTGGCGCCAGGCGCCGAAGCTCATGCCGGTCTCCTTCTGGAAGAGCCGCGCCAAGGTGCGGCCGCTGGCGCCGATCCGCTCGGCCCAGTCCTCCAGCGTGTCGTCGCAGGCGAGGTCGTCGAGCATGGTCCGGCAGAGCGCGAGAAGGCGCGGGTCGGCGGGAAGCGGGATGCGGAGCGGCAGCTCGGTCGCGCGCCTCAGCTCCTCGAGGATCAGCGCGACCATGGCGTCGGCGCGCCCGCCCGCCGGGTAGTCGACCGGCTCCTCGCTCATGGCCAGGATCAGCTCGCGCAAGAGCGCCGAGACCTCGACCACGACGCAGCGCTCCCGCGGCATGAACGGCGCCGCTTCCGGCTCGATGTAGAGCGTCCGCATCGAGACCGCGCCGACCATCCTGATCTCATGATCGACCCCGCCGGGGACCCAGACGGCGCGCCGCGGCGGCACCACCCAGGTGCCGCCCGGCGTCGCGAGCCGCATGGTGCCGCTGATGGCGTGGACCACCTGCGCCCGGCGGTGGCGGTGCGGCAGGATGTGGTGGCCGTCGGCGAACTCCTTCGGCATCGCCGCGACCGGACTCGGGACCTCCTGGTAGTCGTTGGCATCGGTGCTGCGGGTGCGGGCGGCGGTCATGTCCAAATCTCGACGATCTGTGTCAGG
>CAMBVS010000066.1 GCA_945871425.1 Rhizobium sp. Q54
GACCGACTTGTGGACCTTGGCTGCCGGGCGGAGCTTGTAGCCGTTGCGTGCGGCGTGACGCGCGAGGTCCGCAATGTTGTGTTCCAACGCATCGAGGTCTAGCACGAGCGCCGGAGTCTCCAGCCGCTCGCGTGAGCCGCGCACGCCGATGAGGTCGGCGTTCGGCCCCAGAACCGGATCAATTGCCATCCGGCAATCCTCTCATGACTCTGCGGGCCAGATCTAGCGGCTGGTCCTGCTCAAGAGGCCGGCCGGCCATCGGGCCGGCTCGCCGATGAAGGCCACGGTTGATCAAAATTCGGGGATTGAAGGCGGCGCGGCTCTCTTGCGACGCGGACTCCCCGTATGTGTTCCGAGCGCGCCGGCCTCCGGCCGGGCGCCCGATCGCGCGCCCGTTCCGCCGATAAGTGCCGCGGATTTGCCCGGCCGCGCATTTGCACCGACACTCCCCGGCGAAGCATCCCTCGCCGAGGCCGCGTGACAGATCCGTCTTCCGTCCCCCCGCTCACCGAGAACTGGCGCCTGACCAAGCCCGCGGCCACCGGGCGGCGCGGCATCGTCGTCTCGCAGGCGCGTCGGGGCGCCGAGGCGGGGCTCGCCATCCTGGAGGCCGGCGGCAACGCGGTCGACGCCGCGGTCGCCACCGCCATGGCGCTGGCGAGCCAGGAGCCGTGGAACTCCGGTCTCGGCGGCTATGGCGGCTTCGCCATCGTTCACCGCGCCGGCCAGCCGCGGGCCGAGGTGGTGGATTTCGGTCCGGTCTCGCCCCGCAACCTCACCACCGGCAATTTCCGCCTGACCGGCCGGATGTCGAGCCAGGGCTTCCGCTGGCCCGAGGTCGAGGGCGACACCAACATCCATGGGCCGCTGGCCGTCGCGGTGCCGAGCGCGGTCGCCGGCTGCGAGCGGCTCCACACCGCCTGGGGCCGGCTGCCGATGGCGGAGGTGATGGCGCCGGCCGTGGCCCTGGCGAAGCAGGGACTCCAGGCCGACTGGTGGACGACGCTGAAGATCGCCGCCGCCGCCGCCGATCTCCGCCGCTATCCGGAGAGTGCCCGCATCTACCTGAAGGATGGGCTGCCGCCGGTGCCGCCGGCCGACGGCAACCCGGGCCGCCTGCCGCTCGGCAATCTCGCCCGGACGATGGAGCAGCTGGCCCGCGCCGGCTGGCGCGACTTCTACGAGGGCGAGATCGCCGCCGCGTTCCTGCGCGACCAGGCGGCCGTCGGCGGCGTCATCGACGCCGGGGACCTCCGCGCCTGCACCGCGCGCATCGTGCCGGCGATGCAGGTGCCGTGGCGGAACGGCCGGGTGATGCAGCTGGCGGCGGGCATGACCGCGTCGCCGACCCTGAAGGGCGTGCTCGCGGCGATGATGGACACGCCCTATGGGGCCAGGCCCGATGCCGCCTGGTACCGCCGCCTCGCAGCCGAGCTGCGCCAGGCCTATGCCGCGAGGCTCGCCGGCAAGCTCGAGGCGCCGGAGCCGGAGGGGCACGAGAGCTGCACCACGCATCTCACCGTCTGCGACGCCGAAGGCACGATGGTGACGATGACCACGACACTGATGGCGAACTTCGGTGCCCGCGTCGTCCTGCCCGAGACCGGGCTCCTGATGAACAACGGCATCATGCTGTTCGACCCGCGTCCGGGCCGGCCGAACTCGATCGCGCCGGGAAAGCGCCTCCTCACCAACATGCTGCCGGTGATCCTCAGGGACGGCGACCGGCCGATCCTCGCCGCCGGTGCGTCCGGCGGGCGCCACATCATGGCGGCGGTGTTCCAGCTCCTCACCTACATCGCCGATTTCGGCATGGACGCGGCGACGGCCGCGCATGCGCCCCGCATCGACGTCGCCGGGCCGGACAAGGTCGGGGCCGACATCGACCTCGGCGCCGAGATCATCGCCGCGCTCGCCGCCGACGCGCCGACCGAGATCGTCCGCCGCGGTGTCATGCCCGGCAACTTCGCCAGCCCCAACGTCATCGTCAGCCACGCCGATGGCAGCCGCACCGGCATCGGCGACGACCGCTCGCCCTGGTCGGCCGCTCTCGCTCAGGACAGCTCTTCATGACCGCACCGCATCGCGACGAAGGCTCCCGCACCAAGGGCATGCAGGTCGAGCGCAAGCCCTACGAGGCGATCCAAGTGCGCCGGCTCACCCCGCTGATCGGCGCCGAGATCTCCGGCGTCGATCTCGCAAGTCCCCTCGGCAACCAGGCCTTCGACGAGATCCACCGGGCGCTGATGGAGCATCTGGTCATTTTCTTCCGCGACCAGACGCTTAGCCCCGAGCAGCATCTCGCCTTCGGCCGGCGCTTCGGCGAGCTGCACGAGCACCCGATCGCCCCGCACGAGCCGGGGATGCCGGCCCTGATGCGGGTCTACACGGATGAGACGTCGGCGCGGATCAACGGCGAGCATTGGCACACCGACGTGTCGTGCGAGGACGAGCCGCCGATGGGCAGCATCCTCTATCTGAGGCAATGCCCGCCCGAAGGCGGCGACACGCTGTTCGCCAACATGTATGCGGCGTACGAGTCGCTGTCCGACCGCATGAAGGCGCATCTCGAAGGCCTCTCCGCGCTGCATGACGGCGAGCAGGTCTATCGCGGCGCCTATGCCATCCAGGGCGTGAACGACAAGTCGACCTATCCGCGGGCCGAGCATCCGGTGGTGCGCACCCATCCGGTCACCGGGCGGCGCTCGCTCTACGTCAACCGGGGCTTCACCCGCCGCATCCTCGGCATCCCCGGCGAGGAGAGCGACGCGCTGCTGGGCTACCTCTTCCAGCATGCCGAGAGCCCGCTCTGGCAATGCCGCTTCAAATGGACCCCGAACACGGTCGCCTTCTGGGACAACCGCTCGGCCCAGCACCGCGCCATGTGGGACTACTGGCCCCACACCCGGCTCGCCCACCGGGTGACGGTGAAGGGCGACCGGCCGTCCTGAGTCGGCCGCCGCTTCGCGCGCTGCACAGGACCGCTCCGCCCTGCGAGCGGCCCCAGGCGAGGTGTCGAGGAGTGGTCTCGGTGTGACCCGGAGCGGGCATCGCGACCCTGCCGCCATCGCTCGTGCGCGACCCTGCCCGCGCCTTCTTGACCTGGATCAACGCGTGATAGTTGCTTTTTAGTATTTTTAAAAACTGGAATCCAGACCCACATTCAACCGGCGAAACCCGATCGGAGAGACCATGACGAGCGAAAGCAAGTGCCCGTTCACGGGCGGGGCCCGCGCCCATACCAACCGTGACTGGTGGCCGAACCAGCTGAATCTTCACATCCTCCGCCAGCACTCCGCCCGGTCCGATCCCATGGGGGAGGCCTTCGACTACGCCGAGGAATTCAAGAGCCTCGACCTCAAGGCTGTGACCAAGGACCTTCACGCCCTGATGACGGACTCGCAGGACTGGTGGCCGGCCGACTACGGCCATTACGGGCCGCTGTTCGTCCGGATGGCGTGGCACAGCGCCGGCACCTACCGCGTCGGCGACGGCCGCGGCGGCGCCGGAGCCGGCCAGCAGCGCTTCGCGCCCCTCAACAGCTGGCCGGACAACGCCAACCTCGACAAGGCGCGCCGGCTGCTCTGGCCGATCAAGCAGAAATACGGCCGGAAACTCTCCTGGGCCGACCTCATGATCCTCGCCGGCAATGTCGCCCTCGAGTCGATGGGCTTCAAGACCTTCGGCTTCGGCGGCGGGCGCAAGGACGTCTGGGAGCCCGAAGAGGACGTCTACTGGGGCTCCGAAGGCAAGTGGCTGGCGGACGAGCGCTACGCTGGCGACCGCGATCTCGAGAATCCTCTCGCCGCCGTGCAGATGGGCCTGATCTACGTCAATCCGGAAGGCCCGAACGGCAAGCCCGATCCGCTGGCGGCGGCCAAGGACATCCGCGAGACCTTCGCCCGCATGGCGATGAACGACGACGAGACCGTCGCGCTGATCGCCGGCGGCCACACCTTCGGCAAGACCCACGGCGCCGGCGATGCCGCGCTGGTCGGCCCGGAGCCGGAAGCCGCCCCCATCGAGGAGCAGGGCCTCGGCTGGAGGAGCGAATTCGGCACCGGCAAGGGCGGTGACGCGATCACCAGCGGCCTTGAGGTCGTCTGGACTACGACGCCGACGAAGTGGAGCAGCAACTTCTTCTGGAACCTGTTCGGCTACGAATGGGAACTGACCAAGAGCCCGGCCGGCGCGCATCAGTGGAAGCCGAAGCATGGCGCCGGCGCCGGTTCGGTGCCGGATGCGCATGACAAGTCGAAGCGCCACGCGCCCTCCATGCTGACCACCGACTTGGCGCTCCGCTTCGATCCAGCCTACGAGAAGATCTCGCGGCGATTCCACGAGAACCCGGACCAGTTCGCCGACGCCTTCGCGCGCGCCTGGTACAAGCTGACGCATCGCGACATGGGCCCGGTCGCCCGCTATCTTGGCCCGCTGGTGCCGAAGGAGACGCTCTCCTGGCAGGACCCGATCCCGGCCGTCGATCATCCGCTGATCGGGGAGGCCGAGATCGCCGCCCTAAAGGCGAAGCTGCTCGCCTCCGGCCTCACCGTCTCCCAGCTGGTCTCGACCGCCTGGGCGTCGGCGTCGACGTTCCGCGGCTCCGACAAGCGCGGCGGAGCGAACGGCGCCCGCATCCGCCTGGCCCCGCAGAAGGACTGGGAGGTCAACCAGCCGGCCGAGCTCGCGAAGGTGCTGCGGACGCTCGAAGCGATCCGAAAGGAGTTCGACGCTTCGCAGTCCGGGGGCAAGAAGGTCTCGCTTGCCGACCTGATCGTTCTCGGCGGCGGGGCGGCGATCGAGAAGGCCGCCAAGGACGCCGGGCACGACGTGAAGGTCCCCTTCACGCCGGGGCGCACGGACGCCTCGCTGGAGCAGACCGACGTCGACTCCTTCGCGCCGCTGGAGCCGGGCGCCGACGGCTTCCGCAACCATCTTCGCGGCAGGCAGCCTTTCGCCGCCGAGGAGATGCTGGTGGATCGGGCGCAACTGCTGACGCTGACGTCGCCGGAAATGACGGTTCTCGTCGGCGGTCTCCGCGTGCTCGGCGCCAATGCCGGGCGGTCGGCGCACGGCGTCTTCACCAGGCGGCCGGGAACGCTGACCAACGACTTCTTCGTCAACCTGCTCGACATGAGGACGCGGTGGCAGCCGGCCGCCGGCTCCGAAGGCGTGTACGAGGGGCGCGACCGCAAGACCGACGAGGTCAGGTGGACCGGCACCCGTGTCGACCTGGTCTTCGGCTCGAACTCCCAGCTCCGGGCGCTTGCCGAGGTCTATGCCTGCGCGGACGCGAAGGAGAAGTTCGTGAAGGACTTCGTCGCCGCCTGGACCAAGGTGATGAACCTCGACCGCTTCGACCTCGCCTGATCTCCGCCGGAGGCCGGTCCGGGCGGCGGCCGGTTGAGCCGCCAGGGACGAGGGCGGAGACCGGGTGCGCGCTGTGCGGTTCGGCTCTGCGCCGGGAGCGGCCATTGCGGGGCTGTCGATCGGAAGTCCGGGGTTGCCCCAATCCGGACCTACCGCTCATGGCCATTCCATTCCGAGCGCAGCACTTCGTACCACACCTCGCCTTCTTCGGCGCCCGGGATGCGGGCGGGAAAGTCGGGGAAGTCTGTGCGGACGTGTTTCATTCCGATCTTTTCCATCACGCGGCGCGAGCCGAGGTTCACCGCCATCGTGCAGCCAATGACCCTGTCGTACCCGGCGCTGCCGAAACCCCAGTCGATAAGAGCCGAAGCTCCCTCCGACGCCAGTCCCCGACCCCAATCCTCCCGACGCAGGCGATATCCGATCTCGGCTAGCGTCTCCGTCTCCGGAAACAAGCAGAACCACCCGACGAACGCGTTCGTCGCTGTTCGCCGCGCCGTCCAAACATAGGGCTCTGATCCTCTCGGCATGAGGAACGTTACGTCTTTCGCGTCGGTCTTTTCATGGTCGACCGCACCGCCATTGAGGAAATGCATCACCTCTGGATCGAGCTCAAGGCCGATGAAGTCGGCGCGGTCGCTCGGGCAGCAAGGACTCAGCGTGAGAGTCGCTGTCTGCAACGCGGTCATTCCGAATGTCCTCAAGAAAATTCCGGCAGGTATCATGGGCAATGTCCGGAAAAGAGGTCGTGCGAAATCGAGAGGCTCGCCACATTTCGGTGGTAGCCGGTAATGCCCACTCCTGGCTATGCCCTGCCAAACGCGATGCTCCACGAGCGGCGAGAGTTTGACCGGAATCGGTCATCGCCCTCGATGCGGGCGTCTCTAGCCAAATCGTCCGCTCAAGACAGGCGGCCGGTTGTTGGGTCTCGCCGCCTCGCTCCGTCCGCGAGTCGTCGCCTTTTCGAGCCCTCGGCGCCGGGAGCTGTCTCTGTCGAAGGCGACCTGGCTATCAACCTCGATGAGCGGCCCCTCGGCCCCGGCCTCGTCGGCTGCCATCGTTAGCGACGCGCGTTGCGGCGAGCGACGACGATCGCCATCGATCAACGCGCTCGAAATTGCCGCGGGGGAGCGCAAATGCCTACTCTGACGCTCGGGACCGGTTGCATCCGGAGTATCCCGGTTTACATAACTTTACGTTGGAGAGAAGCTTGCGAAACGAAGGCCTCCCAGATTGTGGGATGCGGCAAGGCCGCACCAATATCCCAATCTAAGGAGACCACCCATGACTGATCCTACGAATTCCTCGGACCCGCGACCTCGCCGGCGTCGCCGGCTGCTGTTCACCCTGCTTATCGTATTGGCCGCAGGGCTGACCGGCGCTGTCGCCACCCAGGCCGTCAGCCAGGGATACGGGTTCGGATCCGGCCCCTGGCACGGCGGGTGGCGCCACGGTGGCTTCATGGGCGGCCAGATCGACCCTGCCCGGATCGAGGGCCATGCCGACCGCATGGTTCGGCATCTCGCGATCGAAATCGACGCGACGACGGAACAGCAGACCAAGCTCCGCGCCGTCGTGACCGCTGCCGTCAAGGATCTCCTGCCCTTGCGCGAGCAGGCGCGAACCGCCCGCCAGCAGGCCCACGAGCTGCTGACCGGGTCCACCATCGACCGCGCCGCGCTCGAAAAGTTCCGCTCCGAGCATATGGGACAGTGGGACGCGGCCAGCAAACGGATCGCCCAGGCCGTCGGCGATGCGGCCGAGGTCCTGACGCCCGCGCAGCGCCAGAAGCTCGACGAACTCCTGTCGCGTCACCGGGCCTGGGGGCATGCGGGACATCGCTGATAGAATGCACCGGTGAGCGACCGTGTTCTGCTGATAGAGGACGACCCGCGCCTCGCCGAGATGGTGAAGAGCTATCTCGGCGAGGCCGGCTTCAGCGTGACCATCGCATCGAAGGGGATCGCCGGCATCGCCGCGCAAGCGCGCGAGGCGTTCGACGCGCTGATCCTGGACCTGATGCTTCCCGATATGGACGGGCTCGAGGTCTGCCGACGCATCCGGGCGCAAGCCGACACGCCGATCCTGATGCTCACGGCGCGCGGCGAGGCCATGGACCGGGTGGTGGGGCTGGAGCTTGGCGCCGACGACTACCTGGCCAAGCCGTTCGAACCGCGCGAGCTCCTGGCCCGGCTGCGGGCGATCCTGCGCCGTGGCAAAAGCGATCGGAAATCGGAGGTCCTGCGCTTCGGCCGCCTTGAGATCGACGTCGACGCGCGCCAGGCCCGTCTCGACGGCGAGATCTGCCCCCTGACCAGCTATCAATTCGAGCTTCTGCTGACGCTGGCTCGTCACGCCGGCCGGGTTCGGTCGAGAGAGGCCATCATGGACTCGCTGAAAAATCAGCGGCTGGAAGCGTTCGACCGCTCCATCGACGTGCACATTTCACGCATTCGCGCGGCGATCGAAGACGATCCGAAGAAGCCACGACGCGTTATCACGGTCCGCGGGGCGGGCTATCTGTTTGCCAAGGCACAGGATTGACCTGAGGTGAAGCGACTCTATCTGAAGATTCACCTGACCATCATTGCCAGCCTGGTCATGGTGGTGCTTGTGGCCGGCGCCGTATGGCACTTCGGTCCGGATACCTCGCCGGCAGCACAAGCGTTCGAGATCGTGGGGAGGTTGGCGGCCGCCGCCTTGCCTTCTGCCGACGCCCCGCGCGACGCTCAACAGCAATCGATCCAGCGCCTTGCCGAACGGCTGGGTGCCGATCTCGCGCTGTTCGATGAGGCCGAGCGGCTGATCGCCGCTGCCGGAAAACCGGTGCCGCCGCCTGCCCGCTGGCGCGGGCACGAAAGCGGCGGGATTGTTCACGGCCCGGGCGGTCGGGCCTGGAGTATCCGGCTGCCGGATCAACGCTGGCTGGTCGCGAGTTCACAGGCGCCGCATCAGACGCCCGCGCCGCGCCTGATCTTGTTCCTCGGTGGCGTCGCGCTTCTGGTGGCCGTCTGCGCCTATCCTGTCGTGCGCGGCCTGACGCGACGGCTGGAACGGCTGCAGGCCGGCGTCGAGACGCTCGGCGCCGGCAATCTGGCCGCGCGCGTGAAGGTCGAGGGCCGTGACGAGGTGGCGCGGCTTGCCGAGAGCTTCAATCGTGCGGCGGAGCGTATCGAAGCCCTGGTGAGCGCGCATCGCATGCTGCTCGCCAACGCCTCGCACGAGCTGAGGACCCCGCTGTCGCGCATTCGCTTAGGCATCGAGCTGTACCCGCAGCAGCAGGATCCGATGCGCAAAGCCGAGCTCCAAAGGGACATCGCCGAGCTCGATCTCCTGATCGACGAGATCCTGCTCGCAAGTCGCCTCGAGGCGGTTGGCGCTCTGCACGAGACCGAGGAGGTCGACCTGCTCGCGCTCGCGGCCGAGGAGGCAGCCCGCTACGACGGCTGCTCGGTCGAGGGAGAATCGGTCATCGTCCGGGGCGAGGCGCCGCTGTTGCGCCGCCTGATCCGCAACCTGATCGAAAATGCCAGCCGCCACGGCAAGCCGCCGATCCGCGTGGATGTGCGGCGACAAGGGGCGAGCGCAATCCTGGAGGTTGCCGATCACGGCGACGGCATCGCCGAAGCGGAGCGCGAACGCGTCTTCACGCCTTTCCATCGGCTGAACGCCGATGCGAGGGGCACGGGGCTCGGACTTTCGCTCGTGCGCCAGATTGCGCGCCTGCACGGAGGCGACGCCGTTGCCGCGCCGCGCCCCACGGAAGCAAGCTGCTTCCGCGTGACCTTGCCCGCCATGAGCGCCTGATATCGGCGATCGCCGCGGGACCGCCACCTGCGCGCGGCGACCAACCTGCTGCCTCAGTCGCCGTAGACGTCCACGACGCGGGCGACGGGGGCGTCTAGGCCGGTCGCCGTCGCGCGAGCTGCCGACTTTTCCTTCAGGCCGTACTCGGCGCCGACGGCGTTCAGGTCGCGGTAACCCACCCGGACGCGCTCGGGTTCGTCCTGCCGGATCGACAGCCGCAGCGGCAGATCGAGGGCGACTGCCTGTGTGCCTTGCATCAGCCTGGTGCCGATCTTGGGATTGCCGACTAGGACTTCTGCTTGTGGCTAAGCCCGGCCGATCGCGACGCGGCGCCGGGATAGGAGTTTTTTGACCCGGAGCAGACCAAACTGGCGCCGCGCCGCTAGGGCTGTAGAGCGCGATGACGTCCGCGTCTCCTCGGAGTTGACTTGCCAATTATGCAACTAGGAGTATAGGCTGCCTCGATCGAAGTTCATGTGGCTCGACTCCTGGTCGGAGGAACCATCATGCGCATCGTGGCCACCATCTTCGCCATCGTAGCCCTAGCGAATTCGGCGGTCGCGCAAACGCCGCCGGAATGCCGACAGCAGACCGGCGTCGGCGATTTGCGGGGCACGCTCGAGTTCCTGTGGAACCGCTGCTACTTGAAAGTTCCGGGCTGGCAGCGCGACGGCATGATCCGTGCGCCGTTGATGGTCGACGGCACGATGGTGCACGACGATGTGCGCGTGGCGTATGGACCGAGCGTCTACGATTGGATGCGCGATCACCGGGTTGCGATTCAACCCGGCGACATGATCGTCAAAGAACAGTTCGACGGCGGCAAGTCGAATGGGTGGGTGCTGATGATCAAGCTGCCCGCCACCAGTGCGACGGCCACCTATGACGGCTGGTGGTGGGGCTGGGCGTCGTTGTCCTCGGCCGAATGTCAGAAGGACTGGAGGCAGTGCATCGGCGGCAAGCCCTTCGATCCGAACTGCGTGGCCTGCCACGGTTCTGCCGACAATCGGCAACTTACCTACGCTTGGCTCGGCAACATTAGACCGACGCTTGGAGCAGAGTCGGAACCGGCGCTCAAACGGCCAAATCCAGCCTCGATCCATCAGCAGATCATGGAGAGGGCCAACCGCGAAGCCGCCCGACGGGAAGCGCGGGAGCCCATCGATCTTCCCGATCAATCCTCGGACGTCGTCAACGTGCCGCCGGGCGGCCCCCGCGGGTTCGTGACCTCAAGCGTGTGCAGCGGTTGCCACGACGCGAGCAATCTCGCCTTCTGCGGCCCGTCGAGCCCCTCAAGCTGCACCGTGCCTTGGCCAAACATGTCGGTCGCAAACGGGTATGGCGACATCTCGATGTCGGTCGGCGGCAGGCCGGCCAAGGCCAAGAAGCGTGTCAACCTGTCGCCCTGGGCGGAATGGAGCACGTCGCTAATGGGATTGGCTGGGCGCGATCCGGTGTTTCAGGCGCAGCGGGAATCCGAAACCATCTTGCACCCCGAACTCGCCGACGCCATCGACACCACGTGCTACGTCTGCCATGGCGTGATGGGGAAACGCCAGGTGCAGGCCGATCGCGGACCCAGGGCGAATTTCACCCACGACATGTTCATGGCGACCGAAGGATCGGATGCCAAGTATGGCGCCCTCGGCCGCGACGGCGTCTCCTGCACGGTCTGCCACCGGGTCAGCTCCCGGGATCTGGGCAAGCCCGAGACTTTCACCGGCGAGTTCCATGTCGTGCCGCCCAACGTCATCCATGGCCCGTTCGATCGGCCCAAAGTCTATGCCATGGAGAACTCCATCGGCATGACGCCGGTACAGGCTCCTGTGCTGACCGAATCCCGGCTTTGCGGCAGCTGTCATGTCGTCCGCACGCCCATCCTCAAGCCGGGTCAGCGCTACACTGTCGAGGAGATGGAGCGGGCACCGAAGTCGCATGAGCAGACGACCTATCTCGAGTGGCGCAATAGCGTCTATCAGAACGAGTTTCCATTGCGCCCCGGGGCATCGCCGCAGACGTGCCAACAGTGCCACATGCCGAAGCAGGCACCAGGCGTACCAAGCCCTCTGGCATTCAAGGTCGCAAATATCGAGGACGCTACCTATCTGGAGGCGACGAGCCATCGGCCGTTTCCGAACACGGCGCCGATCACGGAGATCGACCTGCTGACGCGCTCGCCGTACTCGCGCCACACCTTCTCCGGCGCCAATCCGTTCGTCCTTGAGATGTTCAAGCAGGCGCCGAAGATCCTCGGCTTCGACGACTCGGATCCGAACTACGCGAACCCCGACGATTGGGTCGAGCGTCTCGATCTTGCGCTCGCCGAAACCCTCGACATGGCCCAGAACCGATCCGCCAAGGTCAGGGTTGCGCTTGGGCTGCGGCGCCCGGGTCAGCCGCTCGAAGCGCGCGTCACCGTTGAGAATCTGGCGGGGCACAAGTTTCCGAGCGGAGTCGGATTTCGCCGAGCGTTCCTCGAAGTCGTGGCGCGCGATGCGAGCGGCGCCATCGTCTGGGGCTCGGGGTTGACGAATGCGCAAGGCGTCATCGTCGACATGAGGGGCCGTCCGTTGGAGACCGAGTTCAGTCGGACGAATTGGGAGCCGCCCCGGCAGCGCATCGGATCGGACCGCGAGGTGCAGATCTATGAGACGAGGGTGCTCGATCTGAACGGGCAACTCACCACCAGCTTCCTCGCGCTGGCGAAAACGGTGAAGGACAACCGGCTGATGCCTCGGGGCTGGCGTCCCGACGGTCCCGACGCCGAGGCAACGCGTCCGTTCGGCCCGATCGGTCCCAGCTATTTTGACGGCAGCGGCGGCGATGCCGTGATTTACGTCATTCCCGCGGCGGCTGCGCCGCGGACCGCGACCGTCACGGCTCAGCTCTACTATCAATCCTTGTCGCCCTACTACCTGGATGACCGGCTCCGCATCGGCCGCGGACAGCCGTCGACCGAACGGCTTAGGAAGATCCTCGACAAGGTCGGCAGCTATCCAGAGACGCCGATGGCGGGCAGGAAGCTGAAGATCGCCAGCGCCGAGGCGCGACCGCGTTAGCGGCCGTAGCCGAACGGGGTAGAGGTGGGATCGATCCCAATTTGGGCTATCCTCGGATCATTGCGGCATGGCGCTAGGAAAGTCGGCTTTGGTTCGATCTCGGACTCCCGGTCGTTGGCGCGCTTGGGGCCGCATCTGGCTAGTTGCGGCAGCTCCGGTGACTGCCGAGGAGCGGTCCGCTGTGTCCTGAGAGCGGTCTTCGACAGGGATCGGGCAGCTGACGAGAGCGCGTCTCGCGGCCGGCTCCCGAAGGCTGCCGAAGGCGCGTCGAGCGCGTCGCGCGGACGAGGGGCTCAGCGCACCGGGACGAAGGCGATGTCGATCAGCCTGAGCGAGCCGTCGCCGATGGTGCCGAGCGTCTTCGCCTTGCCGCTGGCGACCGAGATCTCGATCAGCGTCGCGCCCGACACCGCATAGCAGGTGTAGTCGTCCTTGGCGTCGGTGAGGATGTCGAGGCCGTCGATCGGCCGCCGGCCGGCGCCGGTGTCGGCGATGGTGCCCAGCACGCCGTCGTTCGGCGGGTCCTGCACCACCCAGGCGGCCCGCGCGCTGTCGACGTGGAAGAGCTGCGTCGCCTTGGCGCCGGCATAGGCGTTGATGTAGGCGCCGGCCAGGATCGAGGGCGCCTTGCCGGCGGCCTTGTCCGCCTTGCCATAGGCCAGCGGCTTGTCCTTGATGACGGCGCCGGTGTCGACGTTGATGCGGTAGTTCTGCGTGCCGCTGTCGTTGATCAGCCGCAGCCGGTCGGCCTGCGGGTTGAAGTCGACGACCGCGCCTTTGGCCGAAACGAACGCCTCGGAGAGGTTGGCGACGAAGGTGGCGGCGCCGGTCCTGGGCTCGATCGTGTAGATCGTCGAGTTGGCGGCGACGCCGTAGAGGCGCTTGTCGGCCGGGCGGACGTCGATGCCGACCAGCGGCGCCGACAGGCCGGTGATCGCGACCACCGTGGCGTCCTTGAGGCTCGAGTCCTTGAAATGGACCAGCTCACCCTTGTCGGAGAGGCCGATCAGGTCGAGCGCCTGGGCGGGAGCGGTTGCGGCGAGGGCCGCCAGGGCGGCGGCCGCGATCTTCGTGAACCGAGCCATTGAGCTCCCCCTTGCCGGCGCTCGGGCGGCGCCTGCTCCTGGTTGTTCCCTAGCTTGCTACGTCGAGGCGGCCGGGGCGGATCACAGCTCGATCTGGTAGCGGATGAAGCCCCGGTTCTCTCCGACCTTGTCGTAGAGCCGCCGCGCGGTGGCGTTCGACTCATGCGTCATCCAGTAGACACGGGCGCACTCCCTTGCCTTGGCCCAGTCGCAGACGGCGGCGATCAGCTGGCGGGCGACGCCCTGGCCGCGGATCCCCTCGGCGGTGAACAGGTCCTGCAGGTAGCAGACGTCGGCCGAGGAGGTGCTCGGATGGATGAAGAAATGGGTGATGCCGACCAGCCGGCCGTCGATCTTGGCGCCGAGCGCGTGCATGTGCCGGTCGTCCTGGAACAGTCTCCAGGCGCGGTCGTACATCTCCTGCGTCAGCATGCGCTTGTAGAAGGCGATGTAGGCGCGGAACAGGGTTTCCCATGCCGCGCGGTCGCCGGGGGCGAGCTTGCCGATGGTGATCATGGGCCATCCTCAAATGATAAGGGACCGCACGCTAGCCCGGAAAGCGGCCCAGGGGTGAGGGCTGGTTTCCAGATTGCTGAGCGGGCCACGTTCAGAAGCGGCATTGAAGCGGGGCGCGCGTTGGGCAAGTCTCGGGGGAAGAGGTTGCTCAAGCGAGGGAGTCTCCCGTGCCGAACCGTTTCCTCTTAGGCGCCGCGGCGCTGGTCTTGACGCCGGCGCTGGCGCTCGCCGCCAATCTCCGCATCGGGCTCCAGGGCGATCCCGACGTGCTGGATCCCGCGATCGGCGGCAGCTTCCTCGACCGCGTGGTCTTCGCCGGGCTCTGCGACAAGCTGGTCGACATCGACCGGGACCTCAACTACGTGCCGCAGCTCGCCACCGAATGGGCCTGGTCGGCGGATGCGCTCACCCTCACCATGAAGCTCCGGCGCGACGTCGTCTTCCATGACGGCGAGACGATGGACGCGGCCTCGGTCAAGGCCAATGTCGAGCGCGCGAAGACGATGGCCGAGTCCCGGCGGAAGGCCGAGCTCGGGCCGATCAAGGAGATCGAGGCCGACGGGCCCACCGTCCGCTTCAGGCTCACGCAGCCCCATGCGCCGCTGATCGGCGTGTTCACAGACCGCGGCGGCATGGTGGCCTCGCCGAAGGCGCTGGCGGCGCTGGGCAACCAGTTCCAGACCCGCCCCGCGTGCTCCGGCCCCTACAGCTTCGTCGAGCGCGTGGCGCTCGACCGCATCGTGCTCAAGCGCTTCGACAGGCACTGGGACGCGCCCGCCTACAAGATCGACCAGATCACATACCTGCCGATCGCCGATTCCACCGTCCGCCTCGGCAATCTCCGCAGCGGCAGCCTCGAGATGATCGAGCGCGTGGCGGCGACCGACCTCGCCGAGGCACGCGCGGACAGGCGCGTCCGCATCGTCGATGCGCCGTCGATCGCCTACAACACGGTCTCCTTCAACCTGAACGCGGGCGAGCGCTCGAACACGCCGCTCGGCCGCGATCCGCGCGTGCGCGAAGCCCTCGAGCTCGCGATCGACCGCACGGTGCTGAACCAGGTGGTCTTCAACGGCGAGTACATTCCGTCCAACCAGCCCTGGGTTCCCGGCAGCACCTTCCACGCCAAGGAGTTCCCGGTGCCCAAGCGCGACGTGGCGCGGGCGAGAGCCCTGCTCAAGGAGGCGGGCCTCGATCGCGTCTCCTTCACCTTCTACATCCCCACATCGACGGTCGAGCAGCAGGTCGCCCAGGTGATGCAGGCGATGGCGGCCGAGGCCGGCATCGACATCAAGCTCGAGGTGATGGAGGCGACCACCATCACCCAACGCAACATCAAGGGCGACTACCAGGCCTCGTTCGCGATCTGGAGCGGCCGGCCCGATCCCGACGGCAACGCGGCGATCTGGTTCACCTGCAACGGCTTCGTCAACTGGGGCAAGTACTGCAACCCGAAGCTGGAGGAGACGTTGAACAAGGCGCGCCAGGTCACCGGCGTGCCCGAGCGCCAGGCGCTCTACCGCGACGCGGCCGAGATCCTGCTGAAGGACCGCCCGCACATGATCCTCTATCACCTCCGCTGGTTCTGGGGGCTTTCGGCCAGGCTCGACGGCTTCCAGCCCTATCCCGACGGCATCATCCGGCTCCGCGGCATGACCCTGCCGAACTGAGAGGGCGACCCCCTCGCCCGGCCCCGGCCCCCTATCCGACAGTTGGGGTGGGGGCTGAGCGTCGGCGAGGTCGTCGCCCGAGCGGCAAGAGTGCACCCCTTGGGCGTCCCGGTTCGGGCCGAAGCCGGAAAATCCGGTCGTTGCTCCGCATGCTGAGGGCGAAAAAATTATTAATCATGCGATCACAGGAATGTCGATATCTGGTGCGGATTAACCGTACATACAGAAATAATGTCGATTTATCAGATAGATAGCGTTTTATCTTTGCCTGATCGCTCTACTTGGCACGGTAAGTGCTCAGGGAAGCGGCGGACCTCGGTCCAGTCGCGCTAGAAGAGCAGGAAGGTGTCGTCCGATGCCCATTCAGAACTCCATCAACACGAACGTCGGCGCGTTCGTCGCGCTGCAGAACCTGAACTCGGTCAACTCCCGCCTGGACTCCGTCCAGAACCGGGTGTCGACCGGCCTCAAGGTCAACAGCGCGATCGAAGACGCCTCCAGCTTCGCCATCGCCCAAGGCATTCGCGGCAACCTCAAGGCCTACGAGGCGGTGAGCCAGGGTCTCGCCAACGGCCGCGGTGTCGCCACGGTGGCGTTGGCGGGTGCCACGTCGATCTCCGATCTGCTCGGCGACATCCAGAAGAAGATCACCGAGGGCCAGAGCGCCGGCAACTCCACCGAGCAGCAGTCGATCCTGAACTCGGACTTCAGCAACCTCGTCTCGCAGATCAACACCTTCATCGTCAACGCCACCTACAACGGCCGCAACCTGCTGTCGAACGCGTCGAGCTCGCTCAACGTCATCGGCAATGTCGACGGCACCACCCTGACCATCCGCTCGAACAGCGCCTTCAACCCGACGGCGATCAACCTGGGTGCGCAGCAGATCAGCTCGACGGTGGCAGCGACCAAGGCCCTCTCGGCCCTGTTCCTGGCGATGGCCTCGATCAATCAGGTGCTGGGCAACATCGGCGCCGACACCCGGACGCTGGACTTCCAGGAGGCCTTCATCTCGAAGCTGTCCGACGCGGTCAGCGAAGGCCTGGGGTCGATCGTGGACGCGGATCTGGCCAAGGAGTCTTCACGTCTGCAGGCCCTCCAGGTCCAGCAGCAGCTCTCGGTCCAGACCCTCAACATCGCCAACCAGAAGCCGAGCGGCTTGCTCAGCCTGTTCAGGTAGAGCGCCGCTGCGAAATCGCGGAGGCGAAAAGGGCGGGCCCTTCGGCCCGCCCTTCTCATGACGACACGAGAGAAACCTACTTGGCGACGATGCGGCCCTCGACCTTGGGCGCGACCGAGCCCTTGGCGGCCACGTAGTCGATCACCTGGCTCGCCATCAGCTTGGCGGCCGACTCGTCGATCAGCGGCTTGCCCTTCTTCAGCACCTCGAAGCCGTCGCCGCCGCCGGCGACGTATTCGTTGGTCGCGACCTTGTAGGTCTTGTTGGGATCGAGCGGCTGGCCGCCGACCTTGATCTCGACCACGCGCTTTCCGGCCGGCGCCTTCGGGTCGTAGACCAGCGTCATGCCGGAGACCTGCATGAAGCGGCCCTGCTTCTCCTCGACCCGGCCGACCGAGGTCTCCATCGCCGCCAGCAGGTCCGAGCCCTTGAGCTCGAGCAGCACCGTCTTGTTGCCGAAGGGCAGCTCGGTCAGGATGTCGCGGCGGGTCAGCGTCACCCCGGCCTCGTAGGTCTTGTCGCCGCGGATGCCGCCGCCATTGGTCAGGCCCACATCGCCGCCGACCGCGTCGCGGATCGCGTCCGAGATCAGGTTGCCCATCGCGGTTTCCTGGGTGCGGACGTCGTCGCGCTTGGAGGACAGCGCCACGGTCGAGGTGCCGATCTTGACGTTGAGCTCGGCATCGAGCTTGTCGGTGTGCTTCTTGACGATCGCAGCGATCTCGGGATCGGGCTGGACGCCATTGATCGGGATCATCTTCCAGCCATGGACGACGTCGACGCGGGGCGGGCCCGAGGCCTGGGCGCGCTTGTTGACCTGGAGG
>CAMBVS010000067.1 GCA_945871425.1 Rhizobium sp. Q54
GAGGTGTCGTCGAACATCACCGGCGTCACCCGTGCGGCCGGCGAAGCCGGTTCGGCGGCGAGCCAGGTGCTGGGCGCGGCCAGCGAGCTCTCCAGGCAGGCCGAGGCTCTCCGCGGCCAGGTCGACCAGTTCCTGACGAAGGTTCGCGCCGCCTAGTCGTAAATGCTGAAGGTCCGCCGCCGTATCCCGGGCACCCGGGACACGGCGGCGGTACCGCTTCCGGTTGAACGCTCACCTCGGCTACCGGGGCGAAGGGTCGTGGAGCACCGCGGCCTTTGCAAATGGAACCGGCGGTTCGGCCCGAGGCCGCGTCTTGCCGATCGCTTCGGCCGATGGCCGACCCGGCTCCAACCTTTCTCGCAATTCATACGTTCGACGGAAAGATCGACATCAGCGGCCTGGTCCACCACTTGCTGAGGCCGGCCAAGACCGGTGATGGCCGGGTTGTCGTGACTTCATCCGCGGCTTTGCACATGTCGGCGTCGAGCACGAGCCGTTGAGCCTGCCGGATGCCGTCGGCGAGCAGGCGGTAGGGATCTCGGTCGATAGGCAGAGGGGGATTTGCTCTGGCCAGGGCCTCCTCGCCGAGCATCGGATCAGGGAACGCCATATCGGGGGAATGCCGGCTGCGACGGGGCGCTCGCGGCTAGAGGCTGACGTGGCGAGGCCGGCACGGAGGCTGTGGCCCGAGTAGAGCGCGGGATCGAGGCCGGCACCAATGGCGGCCGCTTTGACGACGCGGGCGACACCACGGTCGGAGAGGCGCAAGGGGCGGATACTCCCTCCCCTGACGATCTGAAGAAACAGCGCCCCGGCGCCGGTGCCCCTGAGCGCGAGCCACGCCTCGAGCGCTTTGACCGGGCAGAGGCGGGGATCGCCGGAGCGGTGAATGCCGACCTCCTCGCCCGCTCCGACCGGGTCGGTCTTGGAGAACCTGACCAGGACCTTGAGGCCGGTCTCGGTGACGGTGACGTCGCCGAGGTCGAGGGCGACGAGTTCGGAGCGGCGGAGTGCGGCGCCGAAGCCGGTCAACACGAGCGCGCGCTCGCGGGTGCCGCCAGGAGCGCTCACAACCCCAAGATAGTGGGCATGAAGGCCGGGGCCAACACAATCCGTCCGATAGAGCCCATTATCGGATGGATACTGCGGACCGTCCGGGCGAGGTTAAATCCGGTGGCGCCCGCATCGACCGCAAGGATTCGCTGTGACGCGTGATAAGGCTCATTTTTCGATCATCTTGCTTCTCTTGGTGATTGATATTATTAGATTTCTATGACCTTCGAACAAGATCTGATTCGTCGCCACCTGCCCCACCTGGCGGCACGGTCGCAGGGCCAAGGCACCCCCGAGTCTGAGACGGACGTTGCCCTCCTCTGCGCTGCGACGGCAGCCGTGGTGCGCATGGACGAGCGCCTTCGCGCCGCTTCGCCAGCCGTGCGCACCGGATGGAGAGCGCGCGCGCTGCTGCATGAGGCCTCGGCCTCCGCGCGGCTGGATGAGGCGTTCACCGAGGCGCACGACCTTCTTCTGATGGACCATCATGCCCTCGACCGTCTGGTCGACCAAGATAGCCAGCGCGCCTACCAGGGCCTCCAGATGCTGCGCGCCGTTTCCCGGCGTCACCCGCGGCAGCTCTTCACCCCGCGAAGGTTGCTGGCGGCGGCGCGCGTCCGCTTTCGTGACCGGACAGATGCTCCAGGCTATCCGGAGTGGCTTCAGGAAAGGCGTGCGGATCCCTCCGAGATCCTCGACGTGCTTGCCCGGGCTCTGGAGCCCGCCGCCCTGGCAGCTCTTCGGGCTGAGCCTGCCCTGAAAGGGGCGTTGGCGTTTCTGGCCCTCTGGCATCGCTCCGGTGCGGCCGACGTTCTCGGGGGCGCCCCTGGCCGCGCCCTGGCCACGGCGTGGTTGAGGCGGGTTGGCCTCATCGGCGATATGTCGTTCCTCCCGGCGATCGGATTTATCGGCTACGCCAACGACTACCAGCCGGGCGACCGTCGCCGATGGCCCGGTAATTTCCTTGAGGCCGTCCTTCGCGCGGCTGACTGGCAGCTCTCACTGCTGGAGCGCCTGGTCCGTGCCGAACAGCGCTTCAGTGAATGGGCGAAGCCGCTTCGCGCGACCTCTAATATTTCAAGATTAGCGGAATTCGTTATTTCTTCGGCGGCTGTGTCCCCCCGCGCCGCAGCGGAGGCGCTGCACCTCTCGCATGCAACTGTTCGGCGCCTTGTCGGAGAGCTCGAGCGCAAGAAGCTGGTCCGCGAGATCACAGGCCGCGATGCTTTCCGTCTGTTCGCGGAAGCATAAAAGAACAGGCCTACCCGGAAGGAGCGAGAGCGCTAACTCATTATAAAGACAAGAAAATCCCTCTTCCTTCCACCTTATTGGTCAATTCCGGAACATCGATCAAAAATTACGATGTCTCCGATTTTCCGGCTTGTTCGGTCAATCCAAGGCGCGAAGACGGCCCTATGAGTGGCTGAAAGCATGGCCGGCTAATAAACTAAACCCGACAATCAATTCACTATTGGCTGCGTTCCAGATCGCCCTCAATGCCGAAGCGCCGCGCGATGACCGATAGATGATCGGTAACCTACTGAAATATAGAAAGCGAAAACACGCTTTAACGATATCCCGAAACACTTCAATGCAGACGCCCTGACACCGGCCAGAAGCATCCGACATTCCCCAAAGCGGCTGATTAACATGCCCACCGATTTGCCGGGAACGATAGGCATCCGCCCGCCATTCCGCCCCCTCGCCAGGGTGCAATTCCACGACACTCAATAACGTAAAAACGAAAGAAATAAAGAAAGCTGAGCGAGCGCCTCGCACCTGTCGACGCGCGCAATCGCGAAGGCCGCTCTAACGAAAGAACGATAAATGGATTGCGTCCTGGTTTGGAGGAGCAGCAACCAGGGAGACCTCTCCCCGCTGGACTTTCAGCCCTCAGCACCAGCTCGAGCAGGCGCTACGGTAACGAAAAGTGTTCAATATGCATTTCGCTATTTGTTGACCGAGCGGCTCGCCCGGATTCGTTCATGAGGCGAAGCCGTCAATCAGCAATTCGTCTTTTCATGTTTTCGCCTTGCCGAGTCCGACGCCGGACACCGTTATTGCGCCCGATGTCTCTAAATAACGTATTCGTCCAATAACGCAGCGGCGTCGCTCGACACGCCCGGCCGATGACCCGTCACCGATTGGCGACGACGATCAGGTGCCGGATCAGATCCGCGAAGCGTTGGAGCTGATTGTAGGTGATCGAGTCGTCGAAGATGTCGATCGCGAACTTCTCATCGTTGGTCTCGGCGACGCTCGCGGGAGCGGTCGAGTCGTTGAAGCCCCGGCTCACACACCGCGCATTCGCCTGGCAGTGGAGATAAACCTGGCCGGCGATTGGCTTGCCCTTGACCAAGAGGGTCATCTTGGCGTGGCCGGCCTGGTAGTGAATACGCTTTGAATCCATCCGATCCAGCCGGGCGCGCAGCTCGCCAACGCGCCCGCTCAGGGACTTGTCGGAGCTCTCGATGACCTCGTTGAAGACGAGCATCTTCGCGTCCTTGTCGTACTTCACCGTAAGCGGCGTCAGCCTCGGCGTCAGATCCACGAGCTCCAGCACCACCTCCTCGACGCTCAAAGGCTCCTCGGCGAGCGCCCCCGCGGCCGGCAGCAGGGCCAACGCAAGGATCGCCGACCCGATGAGGCCGCGGCAGTGCTTGCTCCACATATGATCAATGCGCATGTTCGGCTCCTGCAATCCTGTGAGACGCGCTTATAGCCAATGAATTCGCCCGCTTCCATGTCGACTCGCAAGCTCGCGAGGGCCTTTGGTCGCCTGCTTGCGCCCGCCTCGGACCACGGCCGGTGCCTTGCGGGTGACGATGCCTGAGGAGGCAATCAAGTCCCAGGCATCGGGGCGCCTTCTTGACGATGCTGTCGACCATCACCGCGCCGGCCGCTTACACGCAGCCCTTCAAGGCTATGCGGAAGCGCTCGCATTGGGGGCGGCGCCAACGGTGCCCTTGCTCGAGGCCGCGGCCGCTGCCGCATGGGAACTGGGGCGGCCGGGCGAGGCCTTGATGCGACTGCGCCAGATGGTCGCGATCTCTCCGGCAGCAACCATGGCGCATCGCAACCTCGGCGTCTCCGCCGCCGATGGCGGCGATGCCGCGGTCGCTCTCCGAAGGTATACGCGCGCCATCGCCTGCGAGCCGACAAACCATCGAGTCTGGTCGGCCGTCGCCAGTGCGCGGACGGATCTCGGCAACCGCTCGGCCGCCGCCTCTGCGTGGCGGCGAGCCCTGACGCTCGGTGCGTCCGAATCCGATGCGCTCTACAATCTCGGTGTGCTGGCGCAGGACGGCGACCGCTGGCAGGAAGCTGCGGCTGCCTATCGCCGGGCGCTCGCGATCGAGCCGCGCCACGCGGCGGCGGCTGGCAATCTCGGTGCCTGCCTGTCCGAGCTCGGCCGAACGGCCGAGGCGATCGCCGCCTTCGAGGCGGCGGCGGCTTCCGAGCCCGCCGTCTTCCGCCGTCGCCATGCGCTGCATCTCGAACACCTCAAAGCCGGCTCGTTCGATGCGGCCTGGGCGGCGATTACCGATGCCGACTCACCGTCGGTTGATGGCCTTCGCGGCCGTACGGTGCTGCTGTACGACACCTGCGGTTACGGCGACTTCATTCAGTTCATGCGGTACACGCCGCTGGTGCGCGCGGTCGCCCGCCAGGTCTGCCTGAGGGTGCCTGCGGCGCTGGTCGGCTTGGCGAGGCGCGCATTCGGCCACGCGCAGGTGGTATCCGCGGACGCCGATCCGCCTGCCCATGACATCGCGGTCCGGCTGCTCGACCTGCCCCGCCTGTTCGGCACGACGGGGGCGACCATTCCGGCGGCCGGCCCCTATCTCTCGGCCGATCCCGAGCGAGCCCGACAGTGGTTGCCACGGATCGACAGGCGCGGCGTTGCGGTCGGCTTTGCCTGGGCCGGCGACTCCGCCTACCCGTTGAACCACCTCCGCTCGCCCGGCCTCGACGTCCTCGGTCCGCTCTTGAGCGACGTCGACGGAGTGCGGTTCCATGCACTTCAGGTCGGCGCCGGCCGCGTGGACGTCCGGAACGGGGGATTGCCGTCGTCGGTTCTCGATCTCGGCGCCGATATTCACGACTTCGACCACACCGCCGCCATCGTCGCTGGCCTCGATCTCGTCATTTCGCCTTGCACGGCGGTGGCACATCTGTCGGCCGCTCTCGGCAAGCCGACATGGGTCATGCTGCGCCATGCCTCCGACTGGCGCTGGATGCTCGATCGCGACGACAGTCCCTGGTATCCGAGCCTGCGGCTGTTCCGGCAACGGAGGCCAGGGCGCTGGGACGAGGTGATCGAGGACCTTCGGGATGCCTTGGCGAAGGTACGAAGAAACCAAGAAAAAGGAAAAACGTAATTCCGTCTTTCGTTAATTCCGCATCAATTAGTGATAGATAACCCCGACGCACGGGAATCATTCCTGAACCCTTGGCCTGAGTTCCGTTCTAGCGCACCACTCGTGCCACATGGTGCGATAGGCCGCCTCCACGTTGCGCGCGTAAGTTGACGGACCCAGTAGCGGAGATGCCT
The DNA here is from genome assembly GCA_945871425.1 of Rhizobium sp. Q54. Taxonomy (GTDB): domain Bacteria; phylum Pseudomonadota; class Alphaproteobacteria; order SHVZ01; family SHVZ01; genus SHVZ01. The sequence goes on from CAMBVS010000067.1 coordinate 5,609, forward strand.
CCAGGCGCGGCCTGAGTTCGAAACGCAATGCCGCCCGCCGTTGCGCATCCCCGGCAAGGGCGACCGCGGCCTGGACATAGGCTTGGTCGTCGCCGGCGACCAGATCGTCGAGCCCGACCTGATGGAGCATCGCCGCCCCGAAGCGTCCGACGAAGCGCTCGCCCCGCAGCGTCACCACCGGCACGCCCATCCACAGCGCCTCGTAGGTCGTCGTCGCTCCGTTGAAGGGGAACGGATCGAGGGCGACGTCGAAACCGGCGACATAAGCGAGATGGGCGCGGCGGGAAGACCGACGCCCATCGAAACCGAGGCGGGTCGCCGCGACGCCGTGAGAGGCGAACCGCCGTTCGACGCCGCGCACGAGATCCGGGTCGGCAAAGGAATCGCGGTACTTCAGGTGAAGCCGCGCGCCGGGACATCGCTCGAGAATACGCGCCCATAGAGAAATGACCCGATCATTCAGCTTCACCGGATTGTTGCAGGAGCCGAAGACGATGGCTCGGTTTTTCGGTATCGCCGGTGCGTCCGCCTCGATCGGCATGTGGAGATACAAGCAGGGGAGGCGCATCACGCGCTCGCTGAACAATTCCGTCCCGCCACTCGGGCTGAGCACCTCGTCGCTCAGGAACCAGTCCATCGCATCGAGGCCGCTGGTGGTGAGATCATACATGCTGACCTGCACCGGCGCCGAGCGACGCGCCGCGACGGCGACGCGATTGCCGAAGGTATGGCCGGCCAGCACCACCAGCACGTCGATGGCGTCGGCGCGAATGAGGCCGGCGATCGCCTCGTCGCTCATTGCGGCGAGGCCGCGCCAGCAACCAGCCGCCTTGCGAAGACGTGCGTTGACCGGATCGTCTTCCGATCGCAACGCATAAAGGAAGGGCTCGACCGCGCTCCGATCGTGGTTCTCGATCAAGCCGACGATGTTGCGTCCGACCGGATGGTCGAAGAGATCGGCGGAGAGATAGCCGATCTTGAGCCGGCGATCCGGCACCGGGACGTTGGCATGCAGCCGTGGCGCTGCCGACGCCTGCAATCCGCCCCAGCGGCGATGGACTCGATGGATCTCCTCGCTGGTTACGCGGGGATCGTAGTGCAGGTAAAGCATGAGGCCGCTCAGCGCGTCGGGCGTCGGATCGCTCGCCGGAAGGCGCCGGAACCCGCGTCCCGCCGCCTCGTGATCGCCGAACAGGAACGCTGTCTCGGCCGATGCCTGGAGCGTCTCCCGTGACCCAGGAGCGAGCGCCGCGGCCCTGCGGCTCGCCGCACGTGCCTCCCGCGATCGGCCGAGCTCGGCCAGGACACGGCTGAGGCCGGCGAGCGCCGAGACATACGCCGGGTCACGACGCAGAGCCTTTCGGAAATGGCCCTCCGCCTCCGGCAGGCGCCGTTGTCCCAGCGCATGGAGTCCGAGATTGCCGTGCGCCTTGGGGTATCCAGGATTGAGCTCGATCGCCGTCTCGAGCGTCATCTGGCCCAGTCGATCCTCACCCATCCGCAGTTGAGCCGTTCCCAGCATCAGATGCAGGGCGGCGAGCTTCGGTGCGACCGTCAGGGCGCGCCGATAGCGCCGGCAGGCTTGCGCGAGGTCTTCGGTGCCTGCCTCGAGGTTCGCGAGATTTCCATTCGCCTCGATAGAAGCCGGGGCCAGCGCCAGCGCCCGGCGGTAGCAGCGTCTGGCCGGCCCAGCCAGACCTTTGGCATAATAGGCGAGGCCATCGGCGTTGAGGCGATCGGGGTCGGGATCCGGCTTCATTTGGAGTGTCAGATCACTGGCCGTTCCGACTACCGGCACTTCCGACCCTCGCCCTTAGGGCGTCGGCAATTTCTCTGATCGGCCTCGCCCAGCTCTCGCCGGCGCTGCGCAGAAAACTTCGTGATCGCGGGCAGAAGATATAACGTCGCTCGCCGAAGCCGAGATAGTCGATTTCGGCGTGCAGATGCCATATCTCGACGCCGGCCGCAGCAGCCAAGCAATGCGACGTCGTCACGGTTGAGATGACGAGGTCAACACAGGAGCCGAGAGCCAGCCCTCCCTCCAGATCCTCGTAGAGGTCGAGATCCGCGAGATTGGCGATGCCGATGCCGAGCTGGTCGCGCACAGCGGCGAGCTCAGCACCGACGTCACTGTACTGGAGATTGACGAATGAGACCCCGCCAACTCTCAGGATCGGCGTCCATTCGGAGAGTTTCGTATGGATTCGCCGGCTAAGCGGCGGTTGCTGGCGGCTTCGCCAAGCAATGCCTACGCGCAGACGATCGCCCAAGACCGCGAGGCGCGCCGCCATCTTCGCTCGAAGTCCCGGATCCGGCACCAGATAGGCGCTCGATGAGGAGAGGTCTGAAATGTCGAAGCCGAGGACGTGCGGCAGACTCATCAGCGAAATCTGCGCGACGATATCGGCCGCGGCGAGTCTCCGGTCCGGCGGCGTAGAGCGGCCGATGAATTCGACGCCGGGATAGGACCGCCGGAAGATCGACAGCAATCGCCCGTCGCATTCGACGACGATCTTGCCGACCTTCCCTTTGAGGCGGCTGATGTACTGGATGAACATGATCTCATCGCCGACGCCCTGCTCTCCGCGAACCAGCAAGGTGCCGGTCGGAATCGGCCTGCCGTCCCAGCGCGGTACCGGCAAGGTGTCGTGGAACCCCGACGCGTGACGCCACTCATACTCGGCGAGGCCCTCCTTTACGACTCCGGACGCAAGCAAGGCCGTCGCTAGCGCCATGTGGCCGTTGGCGTCATCCGGACGTCGTTCGAGCCCGGCGCGCAGTTCCCGCTGCGCCTCGCGAAACAAGCCCTGCGCCTTCAGCGCGATCCCGAGATTGATCATCCGTTCGCCATCGGCGGGGTCGATGTGCAGGGCTCGCCTTGCCCAGGTCGTCGACAGTTGATCTTCGACCACGTCTCCGAACGCGACGGACAGCGCGTTTGCCGCCACTCCTAGCCCGGGATCCAGCGTCAGCGCCTGTCGACCATATCCGGGTGCGCTTGAGAGTTCGGCGCTCGAGCGCAGAGCCTCGCAGAGATTTCCGAGTGCGACCGGATTGAAAGGAGCCAGAGAGACCGTACGCCGAACATAACGAAGGACATCGCTATCGGCTTTTGCCCGGCGCCGCGTCGCCGCAAGGCCTTCCCAAGCCGACCCCTCGGTGGGCGTCAGAGCGAGCGCGCGGCGATAGCTGGCCGCCGCTCCGGCGGTGTCGCCGAGCTTCTGCTGCGCATGACCGCCGACGACGAGCATCTGCGCGGAACCTGTCTCGGCGACAAGCGCGCGGCGAGCCAGCCGTAGCGCCTCCGGGAACCGATCGAGCCGATACGCGACAACGGCGGCATTCCTGAGCGCCGGCGAGTGAATCGGGTCGACGGCAATGGCGCGGCGATAGCAGCTCGTGGCTTGGCTCTGATCATCGAGGCGCTCGAGAGCCGCGCCCAAGTCGTTCCAGAGTGCCGGGAGCCCAGGGGAGATTCGCAGCCGGACCAGGAGAGCGTCGCCCAGGCGACGAAAGTCACCTCGGCGATGGCTGAGGCGGATCAGCTCATCGACCGCCGAACCGTCCTCCGGCGCGGCGGCTACGGCTTCGCCGAGAAAGCGGTCGGCGTCCTCGAGCCTTCCCTCGGCCTCGCTCACCACTGCCAGCAACCGCATGGCCTCGACGCGGCGCGGGTCCTCGGCCAGGGCGTTCAAGGCCAGCGTGCGGGCCTCGGGCCACGACCGGCGGTCGAGAAGCCCCGTGGCTGTGGACAGGTCGATTGCCATCGATGCCGGTCTAGAGCGGTGTTCGGGTGCTGTCGACTGTTCGTGTGCGTCGTCAGCGGAAACGTCGAGCGCCTCTCAGCCATAACGCGAGGGAGAAGCGCCGGCCGCTGGCGATGGCACGGACACGGTGAAGGACGAAGGACGGAAAGACGACAAGCGCGCCGCGGTCGCGCGGGATCATCGTCGGCTGGTCGCTGAAGAACAGCTCAAGCTCGCCACCCTCGAATTCTGCAGGATCGCTCAGAAACGCAACCAGGCTGAGCTTCCGGTGGGCCAGGTCGAAGGTGCCGATGTCGACGTGCCAGTCATAGTGCTGGCCGGGGCCATAGGAGAGTAGCTGAAGAGACTCGACCTGATCGATCTCGAATCCGAGCGCCTGCTGATTGAGGCCGCTCGCGTGATGGATCAGGCGTTCGTAGACCCAGCTGAACTCCCCGTCGAGAGGAAGACTCCTGACGGCGACGTCGCGGACCGGCCTGACGCCATCCTGCGCGTGCGGATCGTTCACCATGCCGGTCGATGAAGGAAGCCGTCCGCCGATCTCGATGATCCGCGCGCACTCGTCGGCCGTGAGGACGTCGGCGAACACGGCCATCAACGGATAGTCGGCGGCGGCGGTCCCGGCCATGCCGGCCGTCAGCCTTTGTGCTCTCGGTAAAGCCTGAAGCTTTCGACCAGGACGGTCAGCATCGACATGCCGTTCATCGCAGCGAAAGTCTTGAACTCCCGGTGAAAATCCGCCGGAACCTTGAAGTTGAGCGGCTTGAGCCGCACCGACTCGCCCCGCACGAGGTTGTCGAGAGCGGCCGCCTGGGGGGGCGGCTCACCCTTGCCGCGCCGCGCCGGGGGAGGGACATTGGCCATCAGGCGGCCTCTTCTCGAGTGATGGTGGACAGCCGGTCGACGACCGCCTGGGCAAGTTCGTCGGCACGCTGGTTGAGGGACGGAAAGCGAGTCTCCGTCGCCGCCCGGCCCTCGTCGCTGGCGCGCCGGTAGCCGACTTTCTCCGGCAGATACCCCGGAAGCACCGAATAGCCGGCGCGAGTCAGATAGGCATGGGCATCGTTCAGCTCGACATCGCTGTCGCCGACCCTGACGAGGGCGAAGGCGATATGTGAGGCCGGCACTCCGCGTCGGGTGAGCTCGTGGGCGAGCAGCACCTGGGGCTCGAGGTCATCGAGGGCGAGCCCGGTCGGCAGCACGGTGAGCTGGGCCGCATTGGCGATCGCCAGCGTGCCCTCGGTCGCGTGCGGCGGCCCGTCCAGTACCAGGAGGTCATAATGGGGCGCGATCTTGAGCGCGAGAGCGAGGGTCCCGAAGCGCTCGACCGGGACGTCTGGCGTCACCTTGTTCTGCAGCCGACGTGCCTGCCAGTTGAAGCTCGTGCCTTGGGCGATGTCGAGGTCCGCGATCTTGATCCGCCAGCCCGCCTGGGCGTATTCGCGCGCGATCATGCGAGCGATCGTGCTTTTGCCCACGCCCCCTTTTTGCGAAACGACACCGACGAGAAGCGCCATCGAAGCCTCGTGGACTGCGCGGCCGCAAACTACCAGGAGAGGTAGGGTAAAACAATGCGGCTTTCCACTTATCCATAAATAACGATAGGCCCAAGCAATGGACTTCGATTTGGCGCGCGGCTAGAACGCGCGCCCGTGAGCCAGTACCGATGACAGATGAGGAAGAGACGCTTCAGGCCGCCGGACACGCTCTGGCCGAAGCCCAGTCGCTGATCCAGGAAGGCCGGCCTGCGACGGCCTGGGTTCGGCTGCGACAAGCCCTGGCGGCCACGCCGGGCCAACCCGAAGTGCTCTACGTTTCCGGGGTCTCCGCCCATGGCGTCGGCCGCTTCTCCGACGCCGAGCGTCTTCTGCTGCGGGCGCGGTCGACGGCTCCGCAGGCCCCGGAGATCGCCTTCGCTCTCGGCAATCTTTGTCTGGACCGTGGCGATCCGCGAGGCGCCGAGACCTGGCTCCGCGACGCTCTCGGCCGTGCGCCGGACTTCGCCGCCGGCCGGCGGGCCCTGGCGCAGGCCTTGGCCCAACAGCGTCGCCACAGCGAAGCCGAAGCCGAGCTTGCGAGGCTTGTCGCCCTCGACCCGCATGCGATCGATGTCGCGATCGAGCTTGCCACCCTCTACCTGCGTCGAGGCGCCGATGCCGCGGCCGGCGGCTTGCTGAGACGGGCAGGGGTCGAAACGCCGGATCACGCACGCGTGCATTTCCTCCTGGCCGATCTCCGGCGGCGCGACCGACAACCGGAGCAGGCGGCGTTCGCCTACGCTCGCTCGCTCGCCCTTGATGCACGCAATGCGTATGCCTGGCAGGGCCTGGGTCTCTCCATTGCCGCGATGCGAGCCGGCTCGGTAGCGATGAAGGCGTTCAGGCGAACGGTCGTTCTCGTTCCTTCTGACGAGGCCAGCTGGTTTGTCATGGCCGAGGAGGCGCGTGCAGCCGGAGAGTGGCGCCTCGCGGTTGGCCGGTATCGCAGAACCCTCGCCAGCGCGCCAGGGCGAATGGACGCGCTGATCCACCTGGGAAATGCGCTGGACGAGCTCGACGATCGGCCAGCCGCGACCGCCGTGCTCCGCGAGGCGCTTCGCCGGACGCCGGAGGATCCGAAGATCCTGAGCAACCTGGCGACGGTGCTGCTCCAAAGTGGCGACATCCGGAACGCCGATCGGCTTTATCGATCGGCAGTGAGCCTTGACCCCGCCGATCCCGTCGCTCACTACAATCTCGGCAATGCCGGCCGGCAGCACCTGGACCTGGGCGACGCCATGCGGCGCTACGGACGGGCAACGGCTCTCGACCCGGGCTATGCGACCGCCCATTGGAACGATGCTCTCACCCGCCTGATGGCGGGTGACTGGGCCACGGGTTTTCTCCGCTACGAGTGGCGTTGGCGCGACCGCCCGGAGCCGATGCCGAGCCATGCGCCGTGGTGGCAGGGTGAGCCGCTCGAGGGTCGCCGTATCGTGCTTCTCGGCGAGCAGGGCTTCGGCGACATGATCCACTTCGCCCGCTATGCGCGAGCCGTGGTCGAGAATGGCGGCAAGGTGATGCTCGAATGCTACCCGCAGCTCAGGCGGCTTTTTTCCACGCTGTCGCCGGAGGTAAAGCTGATCGACATCGGCGCGTCGCCAGGCCCCGTCGACCTGCAGGCCGCGCTGATGCAGCTTCCCCCGATCTTCGGCACGATGCCCGAGCGCGCCTATGCGCCGATACCTTACCTGGCGTCGCCTGCGGACGGGCCGCACCTGCCGCCGGGCCAGGGTCGCCTCAAGGTCGGCCTGGTCTGGGCCGGCAACCCGCGGATAGAGAAGTTCCACAAGCGATCGGCGACCCTCGAGGAGTTCGCTCCGCTGCTCGGGATCGCGGGGGTGGCCGTGTACAGCCTGCAGGTGGGTCCGCGGACGGCGGACATCGCGCGCCTCGGCCTTGGGGACCGACTGCGGGACCTGGCACCCCTCGTCCAGGACTTTGCCGATACGGCCGCGCTCGTCGACCAGCTCGACCTCGTGATCGCCGTCGATACCGCAGTTGCACACCTTGCCGGCGCGCTCGGCAAGCCGGTGTGGATGCTGCCGACCTATGTTCCGGACTGGCGATGGCTCCTCGGGCGCGACGACACGCCCTGGTATCCGACGATGCGACTCTATCGGCAGGCGGAGGACCGCCGCTGGCCGCCGGTCATCGCCAGGATCGCGCAAGATCTGGCGGCCCTGGCCTCGTCGTCACGATGATCCCGCCGGACGCAGCCGTGACGTTGCGCAGGCGTCTTGCGGCCCATCCGGACGACGACGAGGCCGCGCTTCGCTACGCCAGCATGGCGCTCGCCTCCGGCGATGGCGATGCCATGGCGACCTGGCTGGGGGCAGCCGCGGCGATCAAGCCAAGCTCGCCGGTCTTGTTCGCGCCCTTTCGCGCGCTCGCCCATGCCTATCTGTCGGCCGGCCGGGCCGATCTTGCGAAACGGACGTTGCGCCGGGCTATCGGCTCGCTGCCGGTCGACTGGGAGGCCTGGAACGATATCGGCGTGCTTTGCGATCGGGTGTCCGACGAAGGCTCCGCAGGGCAGGCATTTCGGACGGCAATCGTCCTTGCACCAGGAGCGGAAATCGCCCTGTCGAACCTGGCCGACCTCCTGTTCCGCGCCGGCGCCTATGTAGCTGCCGGAAAATTCGCCCGTCATGCCGTCGGAAGTGCTGAGGCCCTTCTCACGGCCGGCAATTCGGCGCTTCGCTCGGGCCGACCGGCTCTGGCCGCCCGCTGCTTCAGGCGTTCGCTCACGCTCGCGCCCCACATGCCTCCCTCGCTCGTCGGCAGGGCGGTGGCGGCGATGGCCGATGACGACGTCGCCACGGCCGGGGCTTGGCTGAAGCGGGCGCAGTCCCTCGACCCGAACGACGTCAGCCTCAACAACAATCTCGCAACCTGGCACCTGGTACAGGGCGACTACCAACGCGGCTTCGCATTCTACGAGTGGCGCTGGCGGCGGCCGGAAGCGCAAGCGCGAAGAGGGGGCTTGCCTGAATGGAGCGGGACACCGATCGCGGGGCGCCGCATCCTGCTTTATGCCGAGCAGGGACTGGGCGACGTCCTGCAGATGGTGCGCTACGCGCCGATGCTGTCGGGCCTCGGCGCGTCGGTCGTCATCGAATGCCCGCCTACCCTGCATCGGCTTCTCGGGAGTCTTCCCGGCTCACCGCGACTCGCGCGGGCAGGCGAGGCGGTGGAGGCCGATCTCCAGGCACCCCTGATGAGCCTGCCGCGGCTGTTCGGCACCACGGTCGAGACCATACCCGCCGACGGACCGTATCTGTTTTCCGAGGCCGAGCTGATCGCGGCGACGGCCGGGCAGTTCAGGGCTCCCGGGCGACGCATCGGCCTTGTCTGGCAGGGCAACCCCCGCCAGGTCGACGAGCCGCACCGTTCGATCCCTCTCGACCTCCTGGCCCCCCTGGTCGCTCTACCGGGTGCGACGGTCTATGGCCTGCAGCGCGACCACGGACGTGACCAGATGGAAAGCTTCCGTGGCCGCGACCGCCTCGTCGATCTCGGACCGCAGCTGGACAATCTTGCGACCACCGCCGCCATTCTCGCGCAACTCGATCTGGTGATAACGACCTGCACGGCCGTCGCGCATCTCGCCGGCGCTCTCGGCCGCCCCGTCTGGATCCTGCTGAAGCGCGGCGCCGACTGGCGCTGGATGTTGGACCGCTCGGATAGCCCATGGTATCCGACCGCGCGGCTAGTCAGGCAGCGGCGGCCGGGCGATTGGCAGGAAGTGGCGGAACGGGTGACGAAAATGACGCGCGCGTGGATCGGATGAGTGGACGTCCCGTCGCTCCGGCTCCCGATCAGATCGCGGCCGCGTGGTCGACGGCGGCCAAGCTGCTGGAGGCGGCTCGGCCCGCCGAGGCGGAGGCGCAGCTTCGCCGGTCGCTCGGGCGGTTGGGTGACGACCCGGAGCTTCTTCACCTTCTCGGCGTGGTGCTGCTGCGTCAGGCGCGGCCGGCCGAGGCTTACGTCGAACTCGCCAAGGCGGCCGCGCGCCTGCCTCCGCGGACCGAAGTCCTGATGAATCTCGGCAACGCGCTTCTCGACCTCGACCGCCCAGCGGAAGCGCTCAAGCCCCTGTCCGAGGCGGCGCGACTGTCACCCGGGGTGTGGCAGGCGGCCTATTTTCTCGGACTCTCCGCTGAACGTGTCGGCGATCACGCGCGCGCTGCGGATGCATTCAAGCGTGTCATCAGACTCGACGCCGGCATTGCCGATGCTCATCTGCGCTTGATGACGGCGCTCCGGCTCGGCGAGCGGTTCGTCGAGGCGGCGGGGGCGGCACGCGCCGCTCTCGCCCGGCGGCCCGAAGACCTTCCGATCCGCCACGACCTCGCCATGCTGCTGGCGCTCTCAGGCGACCCGAAGGCGGCGCTGCTCGAAGTCGACGACGTGCTTCACCGGTCTCCCGACTTCCCCGAGGCGCTCAACACGCGGGGCAACGTGCTCGGGGATTTGAAGCGCCCTGACGAGGCGACCGCTTCCTATCGCAAGGCGCTGAGCGCGGCGCCGGGGTTTGCAGACGCGCACTACAATCTTGCGAATCTCGATCGCGGTGTCGAAGCCTATGCCGCCGCGTGCCGCCGCTATCGCGCTGCCCTGGCGTTGGCCCCGGAGCACTTCAACGCCCGCAACAATCTCGCGGCGGCGCTGATGGCCTGGGGCCGTGTCGACGACGCGATCGCCGCCTATGACGCCTGCCTGATTCAGGTGCCGGGTTGGCCTGAGGCGGCGTTCAATCGCGGCATGGCGTTTCTGCTCAAGGGCGAGATGGCGCGCGGCCTCGAGGGCTATGAGCAGCGTTGGCAGGTTAAGAGCTTCCCTGGCGTTCGCCGGAACCTCCCTCAGCCCGTTTGGGATGGCACGCCGTTCGAAGGCCGCCGCCTGTTCCTGCATGCCGAGCAGGGCGCCGGCGATACAATCCAGTTCGCGCGCTATGTGCCGCTCATCTGCGACCGCGGCGGCGAGGTCCTGCTCGAGGGTCCGGCAAGCCTCGTCAGGCTGCTCTCGACGCTCGAGGGCGGCGCCAGGGTCATTCGTCCGGGCGAGGAGATCCCGCCCTTCGACCTGCAGCTGCCGCTCGGCAGTGCAATGCGTGCGTTCGGGACCGAACTCGCGACGATTCCGGCCAAGATACCCTACCTGTCGGCCGATCTGGCTGATCGGGCTCGCTGGCGGGAGAGGCTCGCCGGCAGCGGCCTCAAGGTCGGCATCACCTGGCAGGGGAATCCGGACCAGGGATCGGAGCCGCATCGCTCGATCCCGTTGCGGCTGCTGAGGCCGGTGCTCGAGGTGGAGGGTTGCCAGTTCTTTGCGCTTCAGAAGGAGTTCGGCCGCGAGCAGATGGCGTCGCTACCGCCGGGGCTGCTCCACGATGTCGGGCCGGCACTCAGCGATTTTGCCGAGACGGCGGCCGCGATCGGCGAACTTGACCTCGTCATCACCACCTGCACGTCGATCGCCCATCTGGCGGGTGCGCTCGGCAAACCGACCTGGGTGCTGCTGCGCTCCGTCCCGGACTGGCGCTGGCTTCTGGGGCGGGAGGACAGCCCCTGGTATCCCAGCATCCGGCTTTTCAGGCAGCCGTCCCCCGGCGATTGGCCGTCGGTGGTCGTGCACCTGGAGCAGGCCCTTCGTCGGGTTTCGGGTGCCTGACCGACCACGCTGCATCTGTGACGGGTAACCGCGACGTTGTTGTATTTTTTGGGGTGATGTGGTTTTGGGTCCTGGCTTGGTGCGCGGTTATAATGGTTAGTTAATTCAATGTCTTGCCGGTCATTCCGGGGGTTTTTCCGGCT
>CAMBVS010000068.1 GCA_945871425.1 Rhizobium sp. Q54
TGCGTCCAGCATCACGTCGCGCCGCTCTCCTAGCCCAAGCCCTCGTGGCGACGGTTGAGGTCATGGCCATTGCTCAGACAGGCTCCTAGCCGCGCAGCTTGGTCAGGTTCTCGGCATAGCGGGTAGCCCCGCCGGCGAAGGCGGCGGTGCCCGCGACCAGCACGTCGGCGCCGGCGGCGACCGCGTCCCGCGCGGTCGCGGCGTTGATGCCGCCGTCGACCTCGAGGTCGACATGGCGGCCGAGCCGGTCGAGGCGCGACCGGATGGCGCGGATCTTGTCGATCTGGCTTGCGATGAAGCTCTGGCCGCCGAAGCCCGGATTGACCGTCATCACCAGCACGAGGTCGATGTCGCCGAGCACGTAGTCGATGGCTTCCGGCGGCGTTCCCGGGTTGAGGGCGATGCCGGCCTTCTTGCCGAGCGCCCGGATCGCCTGCAGCGTCCGGTGCAGGTGCGGCCCCGATTCCGGGTGCACGGTCAGGATGTCGGCGCCGGCCTCGGCGAAGGCCTGGAGGTAGGGATCGACCGGCGTCACCATCAGGTGGACGTCGAAGGTCTTTTTCGAATGCGGGCGGAGCGCCTTCACCACCGCCGGACCGATGGTGAGGTTGGGGACGAAATGCCCGTCCATGACGTCGATGTGGATGTAGTCGGCTCCGGCCGCGTCGATGGCGCGCACCTCCTCGCCGAGCCGGGAGAAATCAGCCGAGAGGATCGAGGGGGCGAGCCGCAGATCTGCCATGACGGCTGTTTATCAGCGCCGTCAAAGCCTTCGCAAGCGCGCCGCGAAGAAACCGTCCATGCCGCCCCGCTCCGCCCAGTGAGAGGGCAAAGTCCTGAGGAATCCGTCGCGCACCATCTCCGCGGGCACCTCCGTCGCCGTCACCGGAACGACCTCGACCGACGCTTCGCGCTCGAGGAGGCGACTGATTCGCTGCGGTCCTTCCAGGGATTCGAGCGAGCAGACGCAATAGACCAGCAGTCCGCCCGGGGGCAGCAGCTCGATCGCATGGTCCAGCAGCCGGTCCTGCACCTCGCTCAGGCGTTGCACGTCGGAGGCCGATTTGAGGTGGGCCACGTCCGGATGGCGCCGGAGCGTTCCCGTCGCCGAGCAGGGCGCGTCCAGGAGAATCGCCTCCGGCGGTTCCGCGGGGCGCCAGGCAGCGGCATCGGCAGCGATCAGCTCAGCGTCGCATTTCAGCCGGGTCAGGTTCTCCCGGACCCGCTCGAGCCGGCGGGCGGAGCGGTCGACGGCGGTGACGCGGGCGCCGGCAAGTGCCAGCTGCACGGTCTTGCCGCCGGGGGCGGCGCAGAGGTCGCCGACCCGCTTGCCGGCGACGTCGCCGAGCAGGCGGGCGGGAAGGACAGCGGCGGCGTCCTGCACCCACCAGGCGCCTTCGTCATAGCCCGGCAGCTCCGAGACCACCGCGCTGGGCCGTCTCAGGGTGCCGGTCGGAAGGATCTCGGCCTCGAGCCGCGGCGCCCACAGCTTCGCATCGGTCCTGACCGAAAGGTCGAGCGGCGGCTCGATCAGATGCGCTTCGGCGATGGCGTGGGCCGCCTGCGGACCATAGGTCGTCGCCCAGGATTCCCAGAGCCAGTCGGGCGTCGAAAGACGGGCGGCGTCCTGGGCCTTGAGGCGCTCGGCGCCTTCGCGGGCGGCTCGGCGGAGGACGGCGTTGACCAGTCCCTTGAAGCCGTCGAAGCGGCCCTCAAGGAGGCGGACGCTGGAATCGACGGCCGCGTGGTCGGCGGTGCCGAGGATCAGCAGCTGGGCGAGGCCGAGCCGAAGCGCGTCCTGGACCGGCGCCGCCTTCTCCGGCAGCGGCTTCTCGACGAACTGCGCGATCAGGTCGTCGAGCTGGCCGAGACGGCGAAGAACGGTCGCGACCAGGAGGCGGGCGAAGGCGCGGTCGCGGGGCTCCAGGCTGCCGAGGTTGCCGTCGGCCAGCGCCTCGTCGAGCTGCCGGCGCCGTCCCAGGACCTCGCCGAGAAGCGCGTGGGCGACGACGCGCGCACCGGTCACCCCGTCCTCGGACGGCGCGGGTCAGCCCACTGGGTCAACCCCAGGGACCCCGGCGCCGCGCCGAACGAGGCGCGGCATAGGCGGGAGCGCCGGCGCCATGCCCGCCCGCCATCTCGCGGAGCGCGGCGATGCGGTTCTCGGTCGAGGGGTGGGTCGAGAACAGGTTGTCCATCGCGCCGCCATGCAGCGGATTGATGATGAAAAGGTGCGCGGTCGCCGGATTGCGCTCGGCCGTCTCGTTGGGGATGGCATGCGCCGCCCGGTCGATCTTGGCCAGCGCCGAGGCGAGCCACATCGGCTGGCCGGAGATCTCAGCCCCCATGCGGTCGGCCTCGTATTCGCGCGTCCGGCTGATCGCCATCTGCACCAGCATGGCGGCCATCGGGGCCAGGATCATCAGCACGATGGCGCCGATGGGCCCGAGCGGGTTCGAGCGGTTGTCCGAGTTCGAGTGGCCGGCGAACATCGCCATGTTGGCGAGCATGCCGATGGCGCCGGCGATGGTCGCGGTGATGGTCATGGTCAACGTGTCGCGGCTTTTCACATGGGCGAGCTCGTGCGCCATCACGCCGGCGACCTCCTCGGTCGAGAGCGAGCGCAGCAGGCCGGTCGAGGCGGCCACGGCGGCATTCTCCGGGTTGCGGCCGGTGGCGAACGCGTTCGGCTGCTCGGAATCGATGATGTAGACCTTGGGCATCGGCAGCTGGGCGCGCTCGGCCAGGCGGGCGACCAGGTCGTAGAACCACGGCAGCGTCGCCCGGTCGATCTCCTGGGCGCCGTGCATGGAGAGAACCATCTTGTCGGCGTTCCAGTAGGCGAACAGATTCATCGCCCCGGCGATGCCGAGCGCGATCAGCATGCCGCCTTCGCCGCCGATGGCGTAGCCGATGGCAAGGAAGAGGGCGGTCATCGCCGCCATGAGCATGAAAGTGCGAGCGTTCATTTCATCCACGGTTGGTCCGAAGGGACGCTTCGGGAAAAATGGTCCGCCCGGGCCCGTCCTTCAAGACTTGGCGCGGGGTAGGGACAGTCATATAAGACAGGGATGTCCAGTCCTTCCAAGACCTTCCGGGAGATTCGACCGATTCCGCCGGGACCGAAGCCCGGCCGGGTGGAGCCGCCTTCGCCGCCGAAGTCCGAAGGCAAGCCGGCGCAGCCGGACGAGATCGGCGGGCCGACCGGCCTGGAGCCGACCCGCTACGGCGACTGGGAGCGCGGCGGCCGCTGCACGGATTTTTGAGGCGGTGGGCGGATGATTCGCGCGGCGGTTGCGTTAGAGTGGTGGCACGCTTCGTGATGCGATCGTTTCTGCAAGGGAGAGGGTCGATGGCCAAGCCCCGAGTCTGGGTTTTGGGTGCCGCATGGTCGGCGCTGGTCGCTGCGAGCGCCTTCGCCGCAAGCGAGGTCGTGGTGCAGCAGAAGGACCTGAGCTTCATTCCGACGAAAGTCCAGATCCAGGTCGGCGACACCCTCGTCTTCACCAACGAGGACAACTACGGCCACAACATGCACTCGACCTCGGCGGGATCAGAGTTCGATCTCGGCCGCCAGGCGCCGGGCACGCGCGTGCCCTATACCTTCCGGCGCGCCGGGACCTTCGAGGTGCTCTGCCGCATCCATCCCAAGATGCGGCTCGAGGTCGTCGTCAGGTAAGGGAGGCGGGCCGGCCGTTGTCGATCAAGCTCAAGCTCGTCGGCGCCCTCCTCCTTGCCGCGTTCGCCGCCGCTCTCCTGGGATCGTCGGCGCTCCTGACCACGTCGTCGATGGGCGATCTCGCGGTCACGCTCTACGACCGGCCGCTTCAGGCGATCAACTACGCCCGATCCGCCCAGACCGCCTTCGCCATCCTGGAGCTGGCCGACCGAGATTCCGGCGACGACGTCAGCAGCGAGGAGATGGCGCGCTTCGTCGCGCGGGCCAAGGACCTCGACGACGACCTCCGCGTCGTCGAGCAGCGCGGCATCTCCGAGGCGATCCGGCCGCTGGTGGCCGAGACCAAGGAGTTGATCCAGGTCTGGCGGCGGGCGGCGATCGACGCCCGCGTCGGCGCCGCCGGCCAGCCGGGCATCCCCATGCGCGGCATGACCCAGCCGACGGGAGGGGCGCGCGACGCGCTCGCGCTCGAGATCAGGAAGAAGCTGGAGACCCTGACCCAGCTCGCTGCCGACGACGGCTATCAGTTCCGCGAGGAGGCGGTCGATCTGATCGAGCAGGCGAAGCGCCAGACCCTGATCGTCATCGCCGTCGCGATCGCGCTCTGCGTCATCGTCGCCTTGCTGCTCTCCCGCAACATCGTCGGCCCGGTCGACGCCATGGCGCGCGCGATGGTCAGGCTCGCCGGAGGCTCCCGCGACGAGCCGGTGCCTCACCTCGGCCGCCGCGACGAGATCGGCGGCATGGCGTCCGCGCTCCAGGTCTTCAAGCAGGCGGTGCTCGAGGTCAGCGACGCCAAGGACCGGGCGGAGGCGGCGACCCGCGCCAAGTCCGAGTTCCTGGCGATGATGAGCCACGAGATCCGGACGCCGATGAACGGCATCCTCGGCATGACCCGCCTGCTGCTGGGATCCGCGCTCGACCGCGGCCAGCGCGGGCACGCCCAGATCGTGCTCGATTCCGGCCAGGCGCTGCTGACCATCCTCAACGACATCCTCGACTATTCCAAGCTCGAGGCCGGCAAGCTCGACGTCGAATCCGTCGACTTCGACCTGAAGCGCGTCGCCGAGGGCGTGGCGGCGCTTCTCGAATCCCGGGCGGGCGATAAGGGGATCGGCTTCGAGGCCTCGGTCGATCCCTCGCTTCCCCTCTATCTCCGGGGCGATCCCGGCCGCATCCGCCAGGTGCTGCTGAACCTGATGGGCAACGCCATCAAGTTCACCGAGAGAGGCCTTGTCGCGCTCCGCATCCGCCGGATCGATGCGCCCGAGGGCAAGATCGGCCTCCGCTTCGAGATCGTCGATACCGGCATCGGCCTGACCGAGGACGCCAAGTCCAAGCTGTTCGGCAGCTTTACCCAGGCCGATTCCTCGATTTCCAGACGCTTCGGCGGCACGGGGCTCGGCCTTGCCATCTCCAAGCGCCTGGTGGCGCTGATGGGCGGGGAGATCGGTGTCGACAGCGAGATCGGAAAGGGCTCTACCTTCTGGGTCGAGATCGCGTTGCCGCCGGGCGAGAAGCCGAAGGAAGAGGGTCACGCCATCGCCGCCGCCGGCCGGCTCAGGCCGCTCAGGATCCTTCTGGCCGAGGACAACAAGGTGAACCAGATGGTCGCGACCGGCCTGCTCACGCCGGCCGGCCACCTGGTCGACGTGGTCGAGACCGGTGCCGACGCGGTCACCGCCATCGACTGGGGCAAGACCTACGACCTCGTACTGATGGACATGCACATGCCGGTGATGGACGGGATCGAGGCGACCCGCCGCATCCGGGCGCTGCCGGCGCCGAAGAACGCCGTCCCGATCATCGCCGCCACCGCCGGCGCCATGGCGGGCGAGATCCAGCGCTGCCTCGATGCCGGCATGAACGACTATGTCGGCAAGCCGATCAATCCGGATCAGCTGATACAGGCGATCCTGAGGACGCTGGGACCCGATGCCGCGGCCGCCGGCGATGACGACGTCGCGGCGGCTGAGCCGGCGGTCGACGTCGGTGCGCGGCTCGCCGAGGGCGACGAGGTGCTGGACGAGGGCGTGCTGTCGACGCTGGAAGGGCAGCTCGGACGCGAGATGGTGATCGAGCTGGTCGAGGAATACCGCACGAGCGCGATCGACCTCGCCCGGCGCATCGACGCCGCCCGCGCTTCGGGGAACCTGGACGAGCTCGGCGATGCCGCGCATACGCTGAAGAGCTCGTCGGGAAGCCTCGGTCTCAAGCGCCTCTACCGCCAGGCCTTCGCCGTCGAGGAATCTGCCCGCGAGGGGCGCCCGGAAGCGAGCGCCGAGGCCGACACGATCGCGAGCATGGTGACCGAGGGCCTCGGCCGCCTGGATGCACGCTATTCGGCGGCTGCCGGCGCGTGATAAGGAGGGGCCATGCTCGGCGCCAAGATCGATCCCCGTTTCGCCAAGCTCACCGTCCTGCTGGTCGAGGACGACAGCTTCGCGCTCAAGCTCGCCCAGAGTGTCCTCAAGAATCTCGGCGTCGGCCGCGTCATCCTCGCCCGCGACGGCGCCGAGGCGATCAAGATCCTCGACTCGATGGCGACCAAGGCCGACCTCGTCATCTCCGACTGGAACATGCCGAACGTGACCGGGCTCGACCTGCTTCGCCATGTCCGCAAGACCTGGCAGAACATGCCGTTCATCATGCTGACCGGGCGGGCGTCCGAGGATTTCGTGGTTGCGGCCAAGGACAACGGCGTCAACGGCTACGTGATCAAGCCCTTCTCGCCCGACCAGCTCATGAAGAAGATCCAGTCGGTCTTCAACATGGTCATGAAGGCGCCGGACGCCTGAACCGGACGACCTATGCCCGACCTCAACATCCTGTTCATCACCGGCGACCAGTGGCGCCACGACGCCCTGTCGGCGCTCGGCCACCCGGTGGTCGAGACGCCGAACCTGGATGCGCTCGCCGCCGACGGCGTGCTGTTCAAGCGCCACTTCACCAATGCAAGCCCCTGCGGCCCCAGCCGCTCCTCGCTGCACACCGGGCTCTACCTGATGACGCACCGCTCGGGCCGCAACGGCACGCCGCTGGATGCGCGCTTCACCAACTGGGCGAAGGAGCTGAGGAAGGCCGGCTACGATCCCGGCCTCGTCGGCTACACCGACATCTCCCCCGATCCGCGTGCGCATGTCGAAGGCGATCCCGTCCTCAAGAGCTACGAGGGCGTGCTGCCGGGGCTGAGCCCCTACCACATGATGAGCAGCGACCGGCGGACCTGGCTCTCCCATCTCAGGCGCAAGGGCTACGACGTGCCGGCGGTGGCGCCCGAGCAGCTCTACACGCCGCAGGTCCACGACCCGGCGATGGCCGAGACGCGGGGGCCGACCTATCCTCCCGGCGCCTTCAAGGCCGACGACAGCGACACCGCCTTCACCACCGACGCGGCGCTCGACTACATCGACGAGCGGGCGGATCGGGCCTGGTGCCTGCATCTCTCGCATCTCCGTCCGCACCCGCCGCTGGTGGCGCCCGATCCCTGGCACGATCTCTACAAGCCTGAGCGGATGCCGGGCTCGCGACGACAGGCGAGCGTGGTGGAGGAGGGCCGTGCACATCCCTGGCTCGCCTGGCATCTCGGCCGGAAACTCGGCCTGGGATCGATGCCCGAGCACCACCAGGCACAAGCCAAGGCCACGTATTTCGGGCTGATCGCCGAGATGGACCACCATCTGGGGCGGTTGGTCGGATATCTGAAGCGGATCGGGCAGTACGACCGCACCCTCATCGTCTTCACCGCCGACCACGGCGAGATGCTGGGCGACCACTGGTTCACCGGCAAGGACGGGTTCTTCGATCCGGCCTTCCGGGTGCCGATGATCGTGAAGCCTCCCCACAAGATGATGGAGGGGGGCGGCGCCCGCGGCGCGGTGGTGGACGTCTTCACCGAGCATGTCGACGTGATGCCGACGCTCTGCGACTTCGTCGGGCTCGAGGTGCCGGACCAGGCCGATGGCATCTCGCTTCGTCCGTTCCTGGAGGGCAAGCTTCCGGCGACCTGGCGGCGGGCGGCGCATTTCGAATACGACTTCCGCGATGTCGTCGACGGCGTGCCGGAGACAACGCTCGGGCTCCGCCTGGACGAATGCTGCCTCGCCGTCTGGCGGGGCGAGCGGTTCAAATACGTGCACTTCGCCGGCTTGGCGCCGCTGCTCTTCGACCTCCAGGCGGACCCGCACGAGCTCCGCAATCTCGCCGCCGACCCGGCGTACCAGGGCGCCATGCTGGAAGCGGTCCAGGGGCTGCTTTCGCATCGTCTGGTCCATGCCGAGCGCACGCTGAGCGCCGTCCAGCTCACCGAGGATGGTCCCATCCGCCGCCGCGGCCGGTGAGCGCTCCTCGCCGAAGTCTTTGGAAATATTGCGATTTGTTGAGATCGCCGAAGCTTGACAGGGGTGGGGTCGGCTTATATGGTCGCGCCGTTTTCGGCGGCTTTCCGCCGGAACGACGGGGGCATTCCGTGATCGGCGATGGCGACTGAGCCGCCCCCTCCGAATCTCGACGACCTCGAGCAGCGTCTGAAGAAGGCGCGGCCGGAGGCGGTCGAGACCGGGGCGGACGCTGCCGATCGGCCGCGGGCGATGGGCCTAGCCTTTCGCGTGTCGGTCGAGCTGGTCTCGGCGCTTGCAGTCGGCGTGGGGCTCGGCTGGGCCATCGATCGCTGGCTCGGTACCGGCCCCTGGGGGATGGTGGTCATGTTCTTCTTCGGCGCCGCCGCCGGGATGCTGAACGTGTACCGGTCGGTGCAGGGGTTGGGTCTGGGCGGTCGGCCGATACGGCCGGCGGATCCGGACGGGTCGTAAGGAAGAGAGCTGAGGGACACGTGGCTGAGAAGGCGATCGATCCGCTCCACCAGTTCGAGATCGTCAGGCTGCTGCCGATGAAGATCGGCAGCCTCGACGTCTCCTTCACCAATGCATCTCTGTGGATGGTCGTCGCGATCGCCGCTGTCACCGTCTTCCTTGTCGGCGGCATGCGCCGCCAGGCGCTGGTACCCGGCCGCTGGCAGTCGATGGCCGAGATCTCCTACGAATTCATCGCCGGCATGATCCAGGACAATGTCGGCTCCAAGGGCCGCGAGTTCTTCCCGTTCATCTTCACGCTCTTCATGTTCATCCTGTTCGGCAACATGATGGGCATGGTCCCCTACAGCTTCACCTTCACCAGCCACATCATCGTCACCTTCGCCATGGCCTTCGTGGTCTTCATCGGCGTGACGATCGTCGGCTTCGCCATGCACGGCGCGCATTTCCTGTCGTTCTTCGTGCCGAAGGGCGTGCCTAAGTTCATGCTGGCGCTGATGGTGCCGATCGAGCTGCTGAGCTATCTCACCCGGCCGGTCAGCCTCTCCATCCGGCTCTTCGCCAACATGATGGCCGGCCACACCATGCTGAAGGTGTTCGCCGCCTTCACCGTCATGCTCGGCGTCTTCGGCGTCGCGCCGCTCGCCATCAACGTGGCGCTCACCGGCTTCGAGTTCCTGGTCGCGTTCCTGCAGGCCTACGTCTTCACCGTGCTGACCTGCATCTACCTCAACGACGCGATCCACCTCCACTGATCTTCCAACTGGAAAGGTAGTCTCCCATGGATCTCGCTTCCGCCAAGATGATCGGTGCCGGCCTCGCCGTCATCGCGCTTACCGGCGTCGGCGCCGGCATCGGCAACATCTTCGCCTCGCTGGTCGCCTCGATCAGCCGCAACCCGGCCTCCCGCGGCGAAGTCTTCCCGCTCGCCATGCTGGGCTTCGCGCTCACGGAAGCGGTCGCGCTGTTCGCGCTGCTGATCTCCTTCCTCATCCTCTTCACCTGATCGACGTTTAAGCGGAAGGCGGGCAGACCATG
The DNA here is from genome assembly GCA_945871425.1 of Rhizobium sp. Q54. Taxonomy (GTDB): domain Bacteria; phylum Pseudomonadota; class Alphaproteobacteria; order SHVZ01; family SHVZ01; genus SHVZ01. The sequence goes on from CAMBVS010000068.1 coordinate 9,529, forward strand.
CCCCAGCTCCACGTCGCCGACTTCGCTCCGCAGCTCGTCTGGCTGGCGATCACCTTCGCCGTCCTCTACCTGCTGATGGCCAAGCTGGCGCTGCCGAAGATCGGCCAGGTGATCGACGCGCGCCAGGCACGCATCACCGCCGACCTCGACCGGGCGACCAAGCTCAAGGACGAGGCCGTCGGCGTGCTCGCGGCCTACGAGAAGGCGCTGGCCGAGGCGCGCGCGAGCGCGCAGGCGACGATCAAGGCCACGACCGACCGGATGCAGAAGGACGCGGAGGCGCGCGAAGGCGTGCTGGCCAAGAAGCTCGCCGGCGACACCGAGGCGGCCGAGGGCCGCATCCGGGCGGCCCGCGACTCGGCGATGGCGAGCCTGACCGAGATGGCGGTCGAGATCACCAAGGCCGCGGCCGAGAAGCTGATCGGCCAGCCGGTCAACGACGCGGCGGCGACGGCGGCGGTTACCGCCGCGGCGAAGGAGCGCGCCTGATGTTCTCGACGCCCGAATTCTGGGTGCTGGCGGCGTTCGTCGCCTTCTTCGCGCTCCTCGGCAAGAAGCTGGTGGCTCTGATCGGCGGCGCGCTCGACGGTCGTGCGGCGCAGATCAAGGCGCAGCTCGACGAGGCCGAGAGGCTGAGGAAGGACGCCGAGGCGGCGCTGGCCGAATACAAGCAGAAGCATCAGGACGCGATCAAGGAAGCCGAAGGCATCCTGGCGCTCGCCCGCTCCGAGGCCCGGAATCTGGAAGCCGAGCAGAAGGTCCAGCTGGAGCAGCGCCTGAAGCGCCGCGAGGCCCAGGCCGTCGACAAGATCGCCCAGGCCGAGGCCCAGGCCTTGGCCCAGGTCCGCGACGCCGCGGTCGAGCTGGCGCTGGCCGCGACCCGCCGCGTGCTGATGGAGAAGGTCGATGGCGCCGTCGCCTCCGGCCTGGTCGATTCCTCGATCAAGGAGCTGCCGCGCCGCCTGAGCGCGTGACGCCGGCATCGTATCGAACCCAGGGGCCTCGTCCGCGGACGGGGCCCTTATCGTTTCAGGATGCGACGGTCGCCGCGATCATCCGCCGTGCGTCCGCGATCAGCGCCGGCGTCGCATCGGGACGGTTCAGGAAATCGGCCCAGGCGGTGAGATCGGCGATCTTCGCCAGCTCCCGCCAGTCCGCCGGCAGGTAGGCGCCGGCCTTCCGATACCCCGCCGCGACCGCGTCCGCGAAGCCGTCGAGGTCGCCGAGGGGCGGCCGGAGCAGGTTGCCGAAGTCGAAGTAGGGGGCGCCGGCGAAGGCGAACTCCCAGTCGAGCACGGCGGCGACCCGCCAGCCGGCCCCGGTCTCGCGCACCAGCACGTTCGAGCCGTTGAAGTCGGCATGGGTTAGGCGCGCGGGCTTCGTCCAGGTCTCCAGCCGCGGGCCTTCGCGCTCGGCGAAAGCCAGCGCCGCCCGGGTGAGCTTCGGCCCCAGCCGGTCGCCGCCGCGCCCCTCGACCAGGCAGAGCCGGAGAAAACCGGCTAGTCCGGTACTGCCGGCATCGAGCGGCTGGGCGACCTGGAGATCGGCATCGAGGAAGCCCGCGGTCGGGAAGGTCACCGCATGGATCGCCGCCAGCACGCGGCCGATGTCGCGGCCGAGGTCCTGGCGGGCGTCGGCCTCGAGCGTGGGGACGATTCGGCCGAGGTGAACGCCCTCGATCCACTCGATCACCGCATAGGGTCCGCCGGTCACCGGATTGCCGTCGGAGGCGTAGAGGATCGCCGGCACCGGCACGTGGCCGGCGAGGCGGCGGTGCAGCGCCACCTCCTTCCGCGCCTGGGCGGGATCGCGCTGATAGAGGCGGAGCAGCAGCGGCGATTCGCGATCGGCGAGGGTCAGCCTCAGATTGGTGTTGGCGAGTCCGCCGGTGGCCGGCGTGACCTCGATCACCCGGGCGCCGGGGAGGGCAGGGGCGATCAGGGTTGCCGCGGCCGCGGCATCGAGGGCGAGGGCGGGGGTGCCCCGGGTCCAGTCGTCGCGCATCGGCGCCGTCTCCTTGCCTCTCGCCTCGTCGCGGACGCGACCCTATCGCGGCTCCCGTTTATACTGCGGCCATGCGTCTGCCGTTCCTCGACCGCTTTTGGCGAAAGGATCCGCCGAAGGATCCGGGAAAGCCGAAATACGCGCCGCGTCGCCGCCGCGTGCTGGTGACCGAAGGGGAGGATGACGATTCGCCACCGACGCATCGCGGCTTCCTTTCCGACGGCCGAAGCCGCTTCACGCTGGTCGCCGCCGTCGTCGCCATCGTCGTGACCGCCGTCGTCATGCTGGTCGAACGGCGCCTCGCCTTGACCGCGACCGACGCCGATGCCGAGCGGCCGGCCCAGGTGGCGCTCGGCCGCGCGCTCTACCGTCAGCACTGCTCCTATTGCCACGGCGGCGACCGCGAGGGGCACGAGGACTGGCGGCCGGACAGCCCCGTCGCCTCGGGCCTCGGGCCGGCGCTCGACGAGCGCTCGCCCTCGGTCGACCGCTCCGACCGGGAGATCTTCGAACGGGTGAAGTTCGGCGGCCAGCCGTTCCTGCCGACCTCGACCCGAAGCCATATGCCCGCCTTCGAGTTCAACTTGTCCGACGCGCAGATCTGGGCGCTGGTCGCCTATCTCAAGAACCGCTGGCCGGAAGACGTGCTGGCGAGGCACGAGCGGGCGAACCGGGGCGAGCCGTGAGCGATGCCTGGCTCGCCCTGGTCCTCGCCGCCGTCACCTTGGCGACGAGCTGGATCGCGACCGGCCAGGTATTGGTCTGGCTGCAGCAGCGGCAGATCGTCGACACGCCGAACCACCGCTCCTCGCACACGCGCGCGACGCCCCGCGGCGGCGGCATCGGCCTCCTCGCGGCGGCATTGACGGCGCTCCTCGCCTTCGCCCTCGCGACCTCGACCTTGATGCCGTGGCTCGTGCTGACCGCCGCCGCGGCCGGGCTGGCGATAGTCTCCTGGCGCGACGACCTCGGCCATATCCCCGCGCGCTGGCGCCTGCTCGCCCAGGCAGCCGCGGTCGCCGCCGGTCTCGCCGTTCTCGACGGCGGCCCCGTGCTCCAGGGACTGGTCCCCGATTGGCTCGACCTCGTGGCGGCAGGGCTCGCCTGGGTATGGTTCGTCAACCTCACCAACTTCATGGACGGCATCGACGGCATCACCGGAGTCGAGGCGGCCTCGATCGGCATCGGCCTCGCGCTGGTCGGAGCGCCGGCGGCGCCGGCGCTGATCATGGCGGCCGCCGCCTTGGGCTTCCTCCGCTGGAACTGGCATCCGGCGCGTCTCTTCATGGGCGACGTCGGCAGCGTGCCGCTGGGATACCTGCTGGGCGCGCTGCTTCTTCTGCTGGCGAAGAGCGGCCACTGGGCCCCGGCGCTGATCCTTCCTGCCTACTACCTCGCCGACGCGACCTGGACCCTGGGGCGCCGGCTCCTTCAGGGCCGTAGGGTCTGGGAAGCCCATCGGGAGCATTTCTACCAGCGGGCGGTGCAGCGGGGTTGGAGCCATGGCCGGGTGGCGCTCGCCGTCGGCCTGGTCAATGTCGGGCTGGCTCTGCTGGCGCTGGTGGCGCTGAGCCATCCCTGGCCGGCGCTGGCGGGCGCCGCCGTCCTGGTCGGCGCGGCGATGCTGCGCTTCGCCCGGGCGTGACGACGATGTGCTATAGGCGCGACCCATGACCTACCGCCGCTGGCCGGTCCGCCGCGCGCTCGTGGTCGCGCTCCTCGACGCGACCCTTTGCGGGCTCGCCTATCTCGTCTCGTTCTATCTCCGGGTCGGCGACGATATCCTGACCTGGCCGCCGCTGGCGTTGTGGGGCGGGCTCGCGCTCTTCGTCGCGGTCGCCACGCTGGTCTGCCAGGCCTTCGGGCTCTCGCGCCGGGTCTGGCGCTATGCCGGGCTCGACGACGTCGCCACCATCGGCAAGGCGGTGCTGCTGACCCATCTGGTCTTCCTGCCCGTGCTCTTCCTGGTGACCCGGCTCGAGGACTTCCCGCGTTCGGTGCTGGTGATCGACCTCTTCGTCATGACCGCGTTCCTGGCCGCGCCCCGGCTCCTGACCCGTATCCTCCGCGAGCGCCGCTTCGCCGGCGTGCTCGAGCGCGACGGCCGTCGGGTGCCGGTGCTGCTGGTCGGCTGGGGCGACGCGGCCGAGACCTTCGTGCGCAACCTCGCGCGCGGCGACGGCGCGCCCTACCGCGTCGTCGGCGTGGTCGACGACCGCCGCGACTGGCAGGGCCGCCAGGTGCTGGGCGTCGAGGTGCTGGGCACCGAAGCGGCGCTCGAGGAGGTGGTCGAGCGGCTCGCCGTCCGCGACCAGCGGCCCGAACGCCTGGTGCTGGGACGGGCCGAGGAGGATGGCGCCCATGTGCGCGGCCTGCTCGAGACCGCGAGCCGACTGGCTCTGCCCTTGAGCCGGCTGCCCGATCCGCGGCGGCTGGAGCGCGCCGGGGCCGCCAAGTCCGAGATCCGGCCGATCGAGATCGAGGACCTGCTGGGCCGGCCGCAGCGGGTGCTGGACCGCTCCGGCCTGGAACGGCTGGTTGCCGGCCGCCGCGTGCTGGTCACCGGCGCCGGCGGCACCATCGGCGGCGAGCTCGTCCGCCAGCTCGCCGCGCTCGGCCCGAGCCATCTGGCGCTCCTCGACAACGCCGAATACCAGCTCTACCTGATCGACATGGAGATGGAGGAGCGCTGGCCCGGCCTGCCGCGGGCGGCGATCCTGGGCGACGTCCGCGACCGCGTGCGCATCGACCAGGTGCTGGCGCGCGAGCGTCCCGACCTCGTCTTCCACGCCGCCGCCTTCAAGCACGTGCCGCTGGTCGAGGCTAATCCCAACGAAGGTGTGCTGACCAACGTCGCCGGCACCCGCGTGGTCGCCGATGCCGCGGCGGCGGCCGGCGTCGCCGCCATGGTGCTGATCTCGACCGACAAGGCGGTCAACCCGACCAGCCTGATGGGTGTCAGCAAGCGGGTGGCCGAGAGCTACTGCCAGGCGCTCGACGTGGCGGCGCTCGGCCGAGGCGGGACCCGCTTCGTCACCGTGCGCTTCGGCAACGTGCTGGGCTCGACCGGCTCGGTGGTACCGCGGTTCCAGCGCCAGATCGCCGCGGGGGGACCGCTCACCGTCACCGATCCGGAGATGACTCGCTACTTCATGACCGTGCGCGAGGCGGTCGAGCTGGTGCTGCAGGCCTGCGACCTCGCACTTTCAGCGCCGAAGGACGCGCCGGGCGCGATTCATGTGCTGGAGATGGGCGAGCCGGTGAAGATCCTCGACCTTGCCCGCCAGATGATCCGGCTCGCGGGCCTCAGGCCGGGCGACGACATCAAGATCGACTTCACCGGCCTCCGGCCGGGCGAGAAGCTCTACGAGGAGCTGTTCCACGACCAGGAGAACCTGGTGCCGACGGGGCGTCCGGGCATCCTTCTGGCGCGTCCGAGGACTGCCGACCTCGCCATCCTCGCCCGCGCGCTCGACGAGATCGAGGAGGCGGCGCGCAACCGGCGGACCGACGACACGCTGGCAGCCCTTCTCCGCCTGGTGCCCGAGTATCAGGGCACGCTGCGCGCCGAGGGTCGCCGCGTCGGCAACGCCTGACGGCCGGAAGCCTTATAGCTCCGACTTCTCGATCACCCAGGGCTCGCGCCTAGCGCCCTCGACCCAGGCGGCGACCGCGGGATCGGCCCACATCGTGTTGACGTAGGCCTTGGCGTCGGCGTCGAGGTCGACCTGGTATGTGACGAATCGCGACGCCACCGGCGCGTACATGGCGTCGGCGATGCTGAAGCCGCCGAAAAGATAGGGGCCGTTCGACCCGAACCGAGCGCGGCAGTCGCGCCAGATCGCCGAGATGCGGTTGATGTCCTCCTGCACGCCGGGCGCCCGGCCCTTCCCCGGCGCATCGCCGCGGCAGTTCATCGGCATGTTGTTGCGAAGCGCCGGGAATCCCGCATGCATCTCCGAGGAGACCGAGCGCGCGATGGCGCGGGCCGAAGGGTCCTTGGGCCAGAGTCCGGTGTCGGGGAAGCGCTCGGCCAGGTACTCGCAGATCGCCAGCGATTCCCAGATCGTCAACTCGTCGTCCTTGAGCGTCGGCACGAACCCGCTCGGCGAGTGCTTGAAGATCTCCGCTCGCGTCTCCGGCCGATCGAGCGCGATGACGACCTCCTCGAAGGCGACGCCGGACTTCTTCAGCGCGAGCCATGGCCGCATCGACCAGGAGGAGTAGTTCTTGTTGCCGATGACCAGGGTGAGGGGCATGGAACGTGTCCGTGCTGTGAGAAGGTGCTTCCGGTAGTTAGCCTTCGGACCGGCCATGTGCAACCCGCGGGATTCCCCTCCCGCTCTGGCATCGCACGCGGCATTGCCGTAACCCTTTCGTCATGCCTGCTTCCGTCCCGTCGCCCTGCATCGGGCTCTGCGTCCTCGATCCCGAAACCGGGTTCTGCAAGGGCTGCTTTCGCAGCATCGAGGAGATCGGCGCCTGGCTCGGTCTCGATGACGCCGGCCGGCGCCAGGTCCTCGACCGCGTCGCCGAGAGACGACGGCCGGGCGGTGCGTGACGCGTCGGCGCGGCGATGATCGGCGTGAGGACGGACGCCCTCTAAGTCATTGCGACGGTTTTTTTCGCCCGGGGGGAATTTCCTCTTGCAATGGGGGGGCACTTGCCCCAAATACCGCCCTCGTTTTCCTAGGGTCCACTCTTAGTTTGGAGGGTCCGATGGCCAAATCCATCGCTCTTGCCAAAGTGGGGATGGACTCGGGGACCCAGGCCAGCGAGGCATTGCCGAACAGCCGGGCGACCGAGACCAAGAACCGCCTTTC
>CAMBVS010000069.1 GCA_945871425.1 Rhizobium sp. Q54
GGCGGGAAACGGCGGGGCGGTGTCCGGCATCTTCAAAGGCTCCAGGCTGTGGGCTCAACGCCCGGCGACGGTCATCCCCTCGACGCGGAGGGTCGGGGCGTTGACGGCCATGCGGAATTCCAGGTCGTTGGCCGGCGTCATGGCGAGGAACATGTCCTTGAGGTTTCCGGCGACGGTGACCTCGCTCACCGGATGGGTGAGCTTGCCGTTCTCGATCCAGAAGCCGGACGCGCCGCGGCTGTAGTCGCCGGTCACCATGTTGATGCCGTGGCCCATCAGGCTGGTGACGTAGAAGCCGCTCTTGATGTCGGCCATCAGCTCGTCCCGGCTCACCTTCCCGGCCGCCAGGTAGAGATTGGTTGCCGACGGGCTGGGCGGGCCCGAGGTGCCGCGGGCGGCGTGGCCGGTGGTGACGAGGCCGAGCTGGCGGGCCGACGCCAGGTCGAGCAGCCAGGTCTTCAGCACGCCGTCCTCGACCAGCGCCATGCGGCGGGCGGCGATGCCCTCGCCGTCGAAGGGACGGGAGCGCAAGCCGCGCGGCCTCAGCGGGTCGTCGATCACCTGGAGGCCGGCCGACAGGATCTGCTGGCCCATCCGGTCCTTGAGGAAGCTAGCCTTGCGGGCGATCGAGGGGCCGTTGATGGCGCCGGCGATGTGCGAGACCAGAGACGCCGCGACCCTCGGATCGAAGATCACGGGAACGCGCGCGGTCTCCGCCTTCTTCGGATTGAGACGCTTTACCGTCCGCTCCCCCGCCCTCCGGCCGACGACGGCAGCGGCCTCGAGATCGCCGCCATAGACGGAGCTGGAGTAGTCGTAATCGGTCTCCATCCCCGCCCCGGTGCCGGCGACGACGGAGACGCTGACGCCGTGGCCGGAGCGGGCATAGGTGCCGGTGAAGCCGTTGGAGGCGGCGATCGCAATCTCCGAGCGCGACCACGTCGCCTCGGCGCCCTCGGAATTGGTGATGCCGGGCACGGCGCGGGCGGCATCCTCGGTCTCCATCGCCCGGGCTTCCAGCGCCTCGGGGCTCGGCTCGGACGGGTCGTTGAGGTCGAGATCGGGGACGCTGCGGGCGATCGCGTCTGGATCCGCCAGGCCGCAATAGGGATCTTCCGGCGCCAGCCGCGCCATGGCGACGGCACGCTCGACCAGCTCGGCCAGCGCCTTCGGCGAGGGATCGGTCGAGGACACCGAGGCTTGTCGCTTGCCGACCAGCACGCGGAGGCCGAGATCCTGCGACTCCGAACGCTCCAGCATCTCCGGCTTGCCGAGGCGCTGGCGGAGGCCAAGATGCGCCGACTTGAACATGACGGCGTCGGCCGCGTCGGCGCCACCCCTGCGGGCGGAGGCGACGAGATCGGTCAGGAGATCGAGCGAGGCGACAGGCATGGAGGCTCCGGGAACATCATTTCTTCGAAGGTGACATGAGCTTGGTCAGCTCCTTCCGCAAGAGGAAGGCGCCGAGGCCCGTGATGGCGACGGTGGTGACCAACATCTTGAGGAGGCGGATCCCCGTCCTCGGGTCGTCGGCGAAACCGAAGGGACCGAACAGCACGATGATCGCCACCAGCGACAGGAACCAGAAGAGAATCAGCGTCCCGATCAGGTGGAAGCTCCACGGCCGGCGCTTCCGCGGCCGCTTCGGCTGAGCCGCCGCCGGCTTCGGTGCCGGCTCGCGTGCCGTGATGAATCTGGAAAGGTCGAAGCTCCCGATCCAGCGGGCGACGGCGACGCCGACCGCGACGGAGAGCAGGAGGGCGAGGGGAACCTTGTAGGGCACGGCCTCCCCGGTCAGGGACTCGATCGACACGATCAGGCCGATGCCGGCGATCATCGCGGCGAAGAAGCCGATCAGGAAGCCGAGCCCGTACTGAACGTTTTTCAGCACCTGGCTATTTCCAGATCGGCTTGCCCGAGCCCGGCAGCCCGTATTCGCCCCAGCGGCGGGTCACCTGCTCGACGATGTCGTCGGCCATGCGGATCTTCCGGCCCCATTCGCGCTTGGTCTCCGGCGGCCATTTGTTGGTGGCATCCAGGCCGATCTTGCCGCCGAGGCCGCTCTCGGGCGAAGCGAAATCGAGGTAGTCGATCGGCGTGTTCTCGATCACGGTGATGTCCCTCGCCGGGTCCATGCGGGTCGAGATCGCCCACATCACGTCCTTCCAGTCGCGGGCGTCGATGTCGTCGTCCACGACGATGACGAACTTGGTGTAGACGAACTGCCGGAGGAACGACCAGACGCCCATCATCACCCGCTTGGCATGGCCCGGATAGGCCTTGCGGATGGAGACGACAGCGATTCGGTAGCTGCAACCCTCCGGCGGCAGCCAGAAATCGACGATCTCGGGGAACTGCTGGGCCAAGAGCGGGATGAATACCTCGTTCAGCGCCTCGCCCAGCACCGACGGCTCGTCCGGCGGCCTGCCGGTGAACGTCGAGAGGTAGATCGGTTGGCGCCGGCGGGTGATCGCGGTCACCGTGAACACCGGGAAGGGCTCGACCGAGTTGTAGTAGCCGGTGTGGTCGCCGTAGGGACCTTCGTCGCCGTAGTCGCTCAGCGACACCGTGCCTTCCAGCACGATCTCTGCCTCGGCTGGGACCTTAAGCGGCTGGGTGACGCAATCGACCAGGTCGACCTTGGTGCCGCGGAGCAGCCCGGCGAACTGGTATTCCGAGAGCGTATCAGGCACCGGCGTGACCGCGGCGAGGATGGTGCCGGGATCGGCGCCGATCACGGCCGCTGCCGGCAGAGGCTCGGCCTTCTCCTTCGACCAGCGGGCGTGGTGCTGGGCGCCGCCGCGATGCTTCAGCCAGCGCATCAGCGTGGTGTTCCGCCCCGTCACCTGCATGCGGTAGATGCCGAGGTTGTAGTTGTCCTCGCGCTTGCCGGTCGGCCCCTTGGTTACCACCAGCGGCCAGGTGATCAGCGGCGCCGGCTCGCCCGGCCAGCAGGTCTGGACGGGCAGGGCGTCGAGGTCGATGTCGTTGCCGGTAAGCACCACCTCCTGGCAGGGCGCGCGGGAGACGAATCGCGGCCGCATCGCCATGACGGTCTTCAGCAGCGGCAGCATCTCCAGCGCCTCGCGCCAGCCGCCGGGCGGCTCGGGCTGCTTCAGGAAGGCCAGGGTCTCGCCGATCTCACGCAGCTCCGAGGGCTCCCGCCCCATGCCCCAGGCGACCCGCTCGACCGTGCCGAAGAGGTTGACCAGCACCGGCATGCCGTAGCGGCTGCCGTCGGGCCGGCGGACGTCCTCGAACAGCACGGCTGGACCCTGCTCGGCCAGCAGCCGGGTCTGGATCTCCGTCATCTCGAGGACCGGCGTCACCGGCGCGGCGACGCGCCGAAGCCGCCCGGCGCCCTCGAGCCGCTCCATGAAGTCGCGTAAGCTTCCGTAAACCATCGGCGGATTAGTCTGGCTGGGACCGGGCCGTGTCAACCTGTCGCTGGCGCTTGCCGTCGCCGGAGGGCATGCCCATATCCCTCGCGTTTCAAGGGGCTAGAGTCATGAGCTACTGGGTCGTCGGCGGCGAATACACGGATACGGACTTCCGGCAGATCACGCTGGGCAAGACCGAAGAGCGGCTCGGTCCCTACACCTCCTTCAAGGAGGCAAGGGATGCCTGGGCGTCGCGCGCCTTCTCGACCATCGACCACTGCCTTGTCCGCTACCGGATCGTCGAAGAGGGCGCCTAATCGATTGCTCCCGGGGCCGGTTGCTGCCACCCTGGCGACCGGACCAAGACACCGAAGGGGGGCGATCGGAATGTCGCCGAAAATGGCCAGGGCGTTTCGCCTGCTCCTTCTTGCCCTGCTTCTGGCGACCCTGCCGGCGGCCGCGCGAGCCCAGGAGGCGCCGCCGACGTACGGCACCTCGATCTGGCGCCTCGCGGCCTACAAGGCGATCACCTTCGAGACCGCGGCGAACATCGCCGATATCACCCTTTTCGCCCTGATCATCGGCGGCGGCGCGGCGACGACCGCGGGCTACTTCGTCGCCAACACGGCGACCGCGGCGGCCGCCTACTACGCCCACGAGATCGCCTGGAACTTTGGGGGACCGGAGCTCACCGACGAGTCGGAGACGCGGGTCGCGGTGGGGAAGACCATCACCTACCGCGTCGTCAGCATCGCGCGGCACGTGGCGTTGGCGGCCGCGTTCGGCGGCACCCTGGTCGAGTCCGTCGCCTTCATGGCGGCGGCGCAGGCGTCCGATATCGCGCTCTACTATACGAACGAGGTCTTGTGGGCGCGCTATGGCCCGCGCCCGATCCAGTGAGGCAAAGGCGAGCGGAACCGGCCCGGAAGCTCAATAGGCCTCGACCGGCTTCCGCGACTGGCCGTTCGTCGGGACGGCCAGGCGCTCGACCGGCCGCCGGCCGAACCTGAGGAACAGGGTCGGGGTCAGGATGGCGTCGAGGATCGTCGCGCTGATCAGGCCGCCGAAGATGACGAGCGCCACCGGAGACAGGATCTCGCGGCCCGGCGTGTCGGAATCGACGATGAGCGGCAGCAGCGCGAACCCGGCGGCCGAGGCGGTCATCAGCACCGGCGTCATCCGCTCGAGGCTGCCGCGCACGACCACCTCCTCGCCGAACGCCTGGCCCTCTCGCAGGATCAGGTTGATGTAGTGGCTGACCTTGAGGATGCCGTTCCGGGTCGAGATGCCGGTCAGCGTGATGAAGCCGATCAGGCTGGCGACGGAGAGCGGCTGGCCGGCGAGGATCAGAGCCAGCACGCCGCCGACCAGGGCAAACGGCACGCTCGCCATGATGATCAGAGTCAGCACCGTCGACCGGTAGCGGAAATAGAGGACGATGAAGATCAGCGACAGCGAGATGCAGGAGAGGAGGGAGAGCCGCAGCGTCGCCTCCTCCTGCGCCTGGAATGCGCCTTCGAGGCTGGTGAAATAGCCGGAGGGTAGCCGGAGTCCGGCCAGCGCCGCGCGGATATCGGCGACGATCCGGGTCATGCTGGAACCGTCGGAGTTGGCGATCACCACGATGCGACGGCGGCCGTTCTCGCGCAGGACCTGGTTGGGGCCGTCGGTGTCCTCGACCTGGGCGACGTAGGAGAGCGGGATGCGACCGGCGGGGGTCTCGATCAGCAGCGCGCCGAGACCCTCGCTGGTGCGGTCGTCGTCGGCGAGGCGCAGCACGACGTCGTAGCGCCGCGTGCCGTCGATCACCTGCGAGACCACCCGTCCGCTCGACAGGTGCTCGAGCGAGCGGGTGATGTCGGCCGGCGTGATGCCGAACAGGAGGGCACGCTCGGCGTCGGCGATGACGCGGACCTGCGGCACCCGAGTCACGCGTTCGACGCCGAGATCAACGATCCCCGGGATCTTGGCGAGCTCGAGCCGCACCCGTTCGGCCAGGGTTCCGATCAGGTCGAGGTCGTCGCCGAAGATCTTGACCGCGATCTGGGCCCGGATGCCCGAGCGCATGTGATCGAGGCGGTGGGAGATCGGCTGGCCGATCAGGATGGTCGCGGGCAGCACCGCCAGCTTGTCGCGGATCGCCGCATGGATCTGCTCGCGGCTGCGATCCGCCGGCTTGAGGTCGACGTCGATCTCGGCGGCATGCACGCCCTCCGCATGCTCGTCGAGCTCGGCACGGCCGGTGCGCCGCCCGACCGAGATCACCTCTGGTATCTCCATCATCAGGCCCTCGGCCATCAGGCCGAGACGGTTCGATTCCGCAAGCGAGATGCCGGGATTGAAGTTGAGGGCCATCGTCAGCGTGCCCTCGTTGAAGGGCGGCATGAAGCTGCGCGGCAGCAGGAGCAGGGCGACGGCGGCGGTGATGGCAAGCGCGGCCGAGGTGGCCCAGATCCGGTGCGCGCGCGGGAATGCCCAGCGCAGCAGGCGCTCGTTCAGCCGCTTCAGCCGCGCCACGAGCCAGGAATCGCCGTGATCGAGGCGCTTCAGGCTCGGCAGCAGATAGAACGAGAGGACCGGGATGACCGTGACCGCGGTCACCAGGCTGGCGAGGATCGAGACGATGTAGGCGACGCCGAGCGGCCGGAACAGGCGGCCCTCGAGCCCGGTCAAGGCGAACAGCGGCACGAACACCAGCACGATGACCATGGTCGAATAGAAGATGCCCGATCGCACCTCCTGGGAGGCGTCGATCACCACCTCGATCGCCTGGCGAGGGCTCGGCAGCGCCCGGTTCTCGCGCAGCCGCCGGAAGATGTTCTCGACATCGACCACGGCGTCGTCGACCAGCTCGCCGATGGCGATGGCGATGCCGCCGATGGTCATGGTGTTGATCGACATTCCCAGCGCCTCGAAGACGATCATGGTGATCAGGATCGAGATCGGGATCGCCGTCAGCGAGATCACCGTGGTCCGGACGTTGAGCAGGAAGAGGAAGAGGATGGCGGTGACGACGATGATGGCGTCGATCAGAACGCTCTTCAGGTTGCCGATCGAGGCTTCGATGAAGTGAGACTGCCTGAAGAGGTAGTTGTCGACCTTCACGCCGGGGGGCATCGACCGGGAGAGGTCGGCCATCGCCGCCTCGATCTTTTGAGTGAGATCGATGGTGTTCGCGCCCGGCTGCTTCTGCACCGTGACGATCACGGCGGGTCTGCCCATGTAGCCGGCATCGCCTCGTTTCACCTGGGCGGCGTAGTCGACGGTGGCGACCTGGCGGAGCAGGATCGGCCGGCCGCCGCGGTGGTCGACGACCAGGTCGCGCAACACGTCCAGGCTGAGCGTGCGGCCGATGTTGCGGATGACGAACTCGCGGCCGCGCTGGTCGATGAACCCGCCGCCGGTATTGGCGCTGAAGTCGGCGATGGCGCGCTCGACGTTCTCCTTGGTGATTCCGTAGGCGGCGAGATCGCCCGGTTGCGGCGTCACCCGGAAGGTCCTGACCTCGCCGCCGATGGGGATCACCTGGGCGACACCCGGGATCGACAGGATGCGCGGCCTGACGACCCAGTCGCCGATGTCCCTGAGATCCATCGGCGAGACACCATCGCCGGTGAGCGCGATCAGCATGATCTCGCCCATGATCGAGGTGATCGGCATCATCTGCGGCGTCACCAGCGGCGGCAGCCGGTCGCGCGCCAGCGACAGCCGCTCGGCCACCTGCTGGCGGCTCAGGTAGACGTTCGCATTCCAGTCGAACTCGACGTAGATGATGGAGATGCCCGCCGCCGAGACCGACCGGACCCGGGTCACGCCCGGCGTGCCGGCCATCGCCATCTCGATGGGGAAGGTGACCATGCGCTCGACCTCGTCGGGCGAGAGGCCGCCGGCTTCGGTCATCACCACGACGCTGGTCTTGTTGAGATCGGGGAATACGTCGACCGGAATGCGCTGAAGCGACATCCCGCCGTAGATGACGAGCAATGCCGCCACGACCAGCACGAGGCCCCTGGCGCGCAGGCTGCCGCGGATGATGAGGTTGAACATCGCCCGCCCGCCTAGCGGACCTGGCTCAGCAGTTCGGCGCCGACCACCACCACCCGCCTGCCCTCGGCGAGGCCGGATACGACGGCGATGCTCTTGCCGTCGACCGGCTCGACCCTGACCAGAAGCGGCACGAACCGTTCGGCCCCTGTGTGCTGCCAGACGATCGCCTGTCCGGCGGGATTCCGCACGACGGCGGCCGGTGGCAGGATGATGCCCTTGTGCCTGTCGCGGGTCTCGACCAGGACCAGGACCGGCGTGCCGATCGGCAGCATGGTCGGCTCCCGCACGTGGAACAGGATCGGGATCGCCTGCTGGTTCAGCTTCGGCCCGTGCCCGAGGTAGGAGAGCGGCAGGGCGCGGCCGTCGGCCGTTACGGCGCTGGCGCCGGCAATGGCGTCGAGCAAGGTCGGATCGTAGCCCGACGCCTCCACCCAGACCCGTTCGGGATCGACGATCTCGTAGAGCGTGGTGCGCGACTCGACGATCTGCCCGGCGACGGCGTTGGCGACGGAGATGACCCCATCGGCCGGCGCCCTGAGCGGGATCTGCATGCCTTCCCGGTCGACGATGATCCGGTTGATCGCCGCGCGCCGCCTGAGCAGCGTTTCGACCTCGGCGGTGAGCGCGTTGGTCAGCTTGATGTCGCTGTCGCTATTGACGGCCTCTTCGGCGCGTTGCTTCAGCGTGGTGAGGTCGCGGTCGATGAGCGCGAGCTGCTGGAGGATGTTGCCGCGGTCGATGGCGTTGATGACCGGGGCGATCGACGCCAGCACCTCGCCGCGCACCACGCGCTGGCCGACACGCGGCAGCCCGCCGGGCGCCAGCTCGACCCGGCCGGGCATGGTGCTCTGCACGGTTCCGCTCGCCGCCGGATCGGCGGCGACGCGTCCGACCAGGCGGACCACGCGGCTCGCCTCGCCCTGGCGGCTGATAGCCGTCCGGATGCCGAGGACGAACTGCGCCTGCTTGGGCACGAACAGAGAGCCGTCAGGAAGGCGGCGGGGGCTGTTCGGCGGCAGGGTGGATGAGTCGAGGTCTTCCCGCGATACAGGCGTGTCGTCGTCGCCATGGCCTGGATGGGATTCCGCCGGCATGGTCGATGCCAGGAACGCAAGGGCCGCCACGGCGGCGACGCGCCCGTTCCGTCCGTTGGCGAGGCCGAGGCCGAGGATGAAGGCGCCCAGCGCCAGCAGCCAGGCGCCGAGCGGGAGGCCGAGAGACCAGCCGCTCCATCCGACCTGTGGAGCCGGGGTTCCGCCCGGCAGGTCGAGCACCCCGCCCAGCAGGTCCTGCTGGCTGCCGGCGACGACCGAAACCGTGACGGCCGTCTGGCGCGGGCCGCTGAGGCCCGCGTTGGCAACCGTATAGATGCCGCCGCCGCGCTCGACGACCGGCAGCTCCCGCTCGTCGAGCGACAGGGTCAGCTTGGCATCCGCGATAGGGGCGTTTGCCACATAGTCGGTCAGGTAGAGGACGACCTGGCTGCCTTCGGCCGTCACCACCAGCTCGAAATTCGGTGTGCTCGCCTCCATCCGTGGAGGCACGCTGGAAACGCGGGTGGCGGCCGTGACCGTCGGCGACCCGGTCGACAACAGGCTGACGACGCCGAAGACCGCCACTGCCGAGCCGGCAATCAGCTGCAGGATGCGGAGCGGCTTCCAGGATGAGGCCGTCGCGGTGGGCGCGACGGTGCCGTTCGCCGTCGGATCTCCGCCGGCTGGCGCTTTGTCCTGGTCCGGTTCGCGGTGGGCGCCGGGCTGCATGGGGAACCTACCGCCCTATCGCCAACAATCGGAATGGTTCGGCGGACACGGCGTAGTCGCCAAGGAACGGATAGGTGAACTTCACGATGATCAACACGACGGTCATGGTGACGATGGTGAGCATGAGCGACATGATCATCGTCGCGCCGAAGTGAGCGCTGGCAAAGAATGCCGGGAAGATGATCGAGACCACCGTTCCGATCAGCGCGGAGATCAGCAGCAGCGGATTGAGCGCACCTGCGCCGAGCAATATTCGTCGCGATCGCACGTCGCGGACCTTGAGGAGATTGTCGAGGGAGATCTGGTAGACGACCCGCTCTTTTTCCGTCAACGGCTCCAGCGCCATGTAGACGGCGAACATGTCACCCAGCGCCGCCTCCGTCCTGGCACTCCCGGTCCCGATGTGAAGGATGGGCCACTCGTCCTCGGCGACGCTCTTCGCGTAGTCGCGGATGTGTACGCGCACGATCTCGCGCGTGGACAGCGGAAAGCCGGTGGCGAGATCCTGCATCGACTGCAGTGAATCGATCTCCTCGTCGACGAACATGCGCACGTCTTCATATTTCTGGTAGGCGCCGAACAGCAGCAGGCCGAGATATCCCGCGAAGACCGACGAGAGGAAGGCGAACTTGAAGCCGCCGACCAGGCTGTTTCCCTGCAGCTCGGCCGGGGTGAAGTAGGCGTGGATGACCAGGGAGGAGACGACGGAAAGCGCGAGCCCGCCACCGCCCAGCAGAACCGCAGCCACCCAGACGGGCTCGTTGGCAAGCCACTGGAACCACGTCATGAAACGGCCCGGAAATGGCTAAGCACGGGAATGTCCCCTGTCGAACTGAAGAATCTCGGTGAATTCTGTGCGCCAAGCGTCCGGAATGCAAGCATTCGGCGCAGGAAGACAACTTTTGGTGTTTCATCCGAGCACCCGCCACACGATCGTCTCCCACGTATCGCGATCTTCGAGGTCGCGCGAGGTCGGGACGACGTAGCGGGCGACTTCGGCCAATCCGTCCGCCGGCTTGTAGGCGCGGCCCGGGTCGCCCATCAGCACGGTGACGCCGGACCGGGCCTGGGCCTTGATCCAGGTAGCCACCCGATCGGCCATCGGTCGCTCGTAGCAGAGATCGCCGGCGAGCACGGTGTCCCAGTCGCCGGGCGGGTCGTCGAGGACGTCGCGATCGAGGGCCGCGACCGCGACGCCGTTGAGCCTGGCGTTGAGGACTATGGCGGCCAGCGCGAAACGGTCGATCTCGCTGGCCGAGACCGTGTGTGCGCCGCCCCTGGCGGCGGCGACGGCGGCGATGCCGCAGCCGGCGGCGAGATCGAGCACGCGGCGGCCGGCGACCAGGCGCGGCGTGTCGAGGACATGACGCGCGATCGCCTGGCCGCCCGGCCAGGCGAAGGCCCAGTAAGGCGGCGGCAGGCCGGTCGCCGCCAGTGTCGCCTCGGTCGCCTGCCACAGCGTCACGACCTCGGTCGCCAGATGCAGCTTGATCTCCGGGACCAGCGACGCCGAGGTTACGATGGTATTCGCGGTGATGAACGCGAGAGGATCCGTCATGCGGCCAGGCAGGCGAGCACGACGGCGAGTCCGGCATCCCGGTTGCTCTTGAATTTGACGAGGCAGTCCTTCGGATCGTCGAGATCGACCGTCGCCACCTGCCAGACGAAGTGAAGCGCCGCTGCGGCGAGCGCCACGTAGAAAGGCCAGGCGGCACCGACGGACGCGCCGGCGACGACCAGCAGCGCGATCGTCCCGGCGTAGAACCCGCCCAGCCACGGCCTGGTCTGCCGGCCGAAGAGGAGCGCCGTCGATTTGACGCCGACCTCCGCGTCGTCGGCCTTGTCCTGATGGGCGTAGATGGTGTCGTAGCCCAGGGTCCAGAGGATGCCGGCGGCGTAGAGCAGGATCGCTGGCGTCTCGATGGTGCCGCGGACGGCGGCCCAGCCGACCAGCGCGCCCCAGTTGAAGGCGACGCCGAGGATGAGCTGCGGCCAGAAGGTGATGCGCTTGGCCAGGGGATAGAGGACGACGACACCCATCACGGCGATGCCGGTCACGATGGCCGGGCGATCGAGCTGCAGCAGGACGCCGAGCCCGATCAGCAGCAGGACGGCGAGGAAGGCGAGGGCCGCCGGCACGCCGATGCGGCCGGAGGCCAGCGGGCGTGTCGCGGTCCGCGCCACCCGGCGGTCGATGTCGCGGTCCCAGAGGTCGTTGATGACGCAGCCGGCGCCGCGCATGGTCAAGGCGCCGATGCCGAAAAGCAGGAAGAGATCCCAGCGCCCAGCGCCGCCCGGCGCCAGCGCCGTTGCCCACCAGCACGGCAGCAGCAGGAGCCAGGTGCCGATCGGCCGGTCGAGGCGGGCAAGGCGCGCGTAGGGACGGGCGACCTCCGGCAGGAAGCGGTCGACCCAGTCGCCAGCACGGATGTCGGAGGCACTGCTCACGCCGCCGCCGTAGCCCACGGCGGCGGGCGACGCAACCCGGATCAGAACTGGAAGCGTTCGATCGCGACCTGACGTCCGCCGGGAAGAAGCACGGTCGCATGCGTCGCGTCGCTGAAGGCGACGCTCACGCGGCCGGTCTCCGCGGTCGCCGTCGGCGGCCGATAGCTCTGCCCGAGCGCCTGTCCGCCGACATAGGAGACGGCGGTGGCCTCGAAGAGGCGGGCGTCGGCCATCGCCCCCATCGCGAGCGACCAGCGGGGCGAGCCGTCGGTGTCGAAATGAGCGATCCCCAGCATCATCTGGTTGCCCTGCACCTCGATGGCATAGCCGGTGCCAGGTTCGCTCGGTGTCCACCACCAGCCGGTCTCGGGCACGAACGATGCACGGTCGGCGGCCGGTCCGCCGGAGGCGAAGGCGAAGCGTTCGAGGCCGACGCTCGCGGTTTCGGTACTCAGGGTCGCGCGGCTCGCGGTCGACATGGACAGGGCGATCGTTCCGCCGTCGCCAACGAACGAGGGCGCCCGATAAGCCCCACCGAGCGTCTGACCGTCGCGGAAGGTGGCGAGACCGCCCCGATAGAAGCGGCGGGTCAGGATCTCGCCGCGGCTGATCTGCCACAGCCAGCGGCCGGTGGCGTCATAGGCGAACCAGCCGAGGAAGGCGTTGGAGCCGTTGGTCTCCAGGAAGACGCCGCGGCCGGGCTCGTCGGGATCCCACCACCAGCCGGTCTGGACCTCGGCGCCGGGGAACAGCTGCTCGATCAGCAGGCGCACCGAGCCTTCGCCCCCCGACATGCCGGCGACATAGATCAGGTAGGAGGTACCGGCGGTGCCGGTGAAGGCGACGGTCTCGCGCCCTTCCGCGACCAGGGTGAGCGCGCTCGGCCGGCTGCCGGTGTAGACGCCGATCGCCGGCGAGAAATTGTCGGAGGTGACGATCGCCGTGGTGAAGGTGGTGGTCGGCGCGGTCCATCGCCACCACGCGCCGGCACCGCCCGCCGCCCCCGCCGGCGACGGCGCCTCCGGGTCGCGGCCGGCGCCGGCCGTATCGACCGTGGTGCTGACGATGCCGCCGCCGAGCGTCGACGTGGAGGCGAAGCGGGCGTTGCCGGCAACGCCGGCGGCGGCCTGGGCGATCATCAGCGGCTGTCCGTCGATGGTGAGGACGGCCGACCGCGCCGGGCCTGTATTGGCGGCGAGGCGGAAGATCGGCCGGCCGAAGCTGACGCTGGTGGTGTCCTGGATCTCGAGCCACGAGGGCGGCGTGGTGTCGATCCCCCAGTGGCAGCCCTGGCCGGTAGTGACGGCGATCATGACCTCGCCGGGTCCGGCGCCGAGCTCGACCAGGTTGGTCTCGACGCGCGTATCGCAGGGATCGAGGGAGCGCAGCAGCGAGTCCGTGAAATAGGTGAGTACCCGCGTGTTGAACCGGGTGAAACGCACCTGCCCGCCGGCGCGGGTCGACGACACCGCGTGGACGCGGCCGTCGGGCGCGAGGATCGGCGAGCCGGCGGCGAAGGTCGAGGTCGACGCGACGGTCAGCGAACCGTCGGCGCAGGCAGCGGCCCCGCGCTCGGCGACCTGGCCGGAGCTGGCCCCGACATAGCCGACCCAGGAGAAGTCGACGCCGGCATAGCCCGTGCAGCCGTCCGTCCGGGTCGGCGAGGCGTAGCCCGACTGATCGCCGAGCGCCCGGTCGAGGACGACGAAGCCGATGTCGAAGTCGGGATCGCTCCGCCCGGTCCATTCCGTGAAGGCGATGAGCAGCGAGCCGAAGGCCTGGCCGTATGGGTGCGTCGCCCCGTCGGACCCTGGCTGGACCCAGTAGTCGAGCGCGAAATTGCCGTTCGCGCCCTCATGGACGCACCGACCGGCGGTGATGGCGATGCGGGGGGCCACCATTACCCCCGAGCAGAGCCGGGTGGTGCCGCCGAACTGGGCCAGGATCCGGACCACGTCGGTTCGCGTGCCAGCCGCTTGCGGAGCGGCGGCGAGGGCGGCCATGGCGGCGGGCGGCGGGGCGGACGGAGCTCGCGAGCGCGTGACGATCGCGGGATCGGCAGCAACGGCCGATGGCAGTTCGGCGGCCAAAAGGGCGAGGGCGAGGAGAAGCGCGCGCATGGCTCGATGTTCGTATTCGTGCGTCCCCTTGGAGGCGAGAATAAGAGCACCGCACACGGCCTTCAAGCCGATGTCTCGCCGATCCACTGTCGTCCAAGTAATATGTGATCTACTTCAGGATGTTGATGATGTCCCGCGCGCTCGCCACACGGCTCTTCGTTGATGTACCGCTGGCCTCCGGCGTCGAGGTGATGCTCGGCGAGTCGCAGGCGCATCAGCTTCGGAGCGTGCTCCGGCTCGGCGGGGGCGACGTCGTCGCGCTGTTCAACGGCCGTGAGGGCGAGTGGCGGGCGCGCCTCGCGGTGCTGGCCAAGCGCGCCGTGACCGCGGTCGTCGAGGAGCGGCTTCGCCCTCAGGCACCGGAGCCCGACGTCTGGCTGCTGTTCGCGCCGATCAAGGGGCCGCGGCTCGACTGGATCGTCGAGAAGGCGGCGGAGCTCGGGGCCTCGGAGATCGTTCCCGTGCTTACCCGGCGCACAGTCGTCTCCCGGCTCAACCTCGACCGGTTGCGGGCGCATGCGGTCGAGGCGGCGGAACAATGCGAGCGCCTGACCGTGCCGTTGGTTCGGGACGCCCGCCCGCTCGAAGACGTGACCGCCGACTGGCCGGCCGGCCGGCACCTCTACGTCGCGGCCGAGCGGCGCGGCGTGCCGGCGATGGCAACGGCGATTCGTCCGGACGGCGCGCCCGCGGCGATCCTGATCGGGCCGGAAGGCGGCTTCGAACCGGCAGAGCTTGACCGCTTGGCTCAACTCGGCTTCGCTACCCTCGTCGGCCTCGGCCCGCGCATCCTGCGTGCGGACACGGCGGCGGCGGCGGCGATGGCGCTGTGGCAGGCGCTAGCGCAACCTCCCCTTGCCAATCGGCCGGGCCGCGCCCATATCGCCTGAAAACCTTCCAACCGCTGGAATCCCCACCGCATGTCACGTCCGCCCGAGGCCCAGGGCGCTCCGATCACATCGAAGCGCCAGCTGGTCGAGTACCTAGAACAGGGCGGGAAGCCCAAGGATGCCTGGCGCATCGGCACGGAGCACGAGAAATTCGCTTTCCGGCGATCGGACCTGCGGCCGCTCCCCTATGACGGCCCCGACGGGATCGGCGCCCTCCTCGAAGGCATGACCCGCTTCGGCTGGGAGCGGGTGCAGGAGAACGGCAAGACCATCGCGCTCGCCAAAGGCGCCGGAGCGATCACTCTGGAGCCCGGCGGCCAGTTCGAGCTGTCGGGGGCGACGCTCGAAACCCTGCACCAGACCTATGACGAGACCAAGGAGCACCTGGACCAGGTGAAGGCGGTCGGCGGCGAGCTCGGCACCGGCATGATGGGCCTCGGCTTCAATCCGAAATGGCGGCGGGACGAGATCCCGTGGATGCCGAAGGGGCGCTACCAGATCATGCGCGCCTACATGCCGAAGAAGGGTTCGCTCGGCCTCGACATGATGACCCGCACCTGTACCGTGCAGGTGAACCTGGACTTCGCCGACGAGGCCGACATGGTCCGGAAGTTCCGGGTCAGCCTGGCGCTGCAGCCGATCGCGACCGCCCTCTTCGCCAATTCGCCCTTCACCGAGGGCAAGCCCAACGGCTTCCAGAGCTTCCGCAGCCACATCTGGACCGATACCGATCCCGACCGCTGCGGCATCCTTCCCTTCGTCTTCCAACCCGACATGAGCTTCGAGCGCTACGTCGACTACCTGCTCGACGTGCCGATGTACTTCGTCTACCGCGACGGCAAGTACCTGGACGTCTCGGGGCGTTCGTTCCGCGACTTCATGGCCGGCCGCTTCCACAACCTGGTCAAGGACGAG